>JBLHWU010000127.1:0-18978 GCA_047629355.1 Saprospiraceae bacterium
GCCAAGATTTAATGGTATTTAAATCAATACCTAATTCTTGACTAATCACCGAATACGCTTTGCCTTGATAACCTGAAAGTAAAATACGTGCACGTGTCGACATCTTCAAAGTTGTAGTAGGACGAGTAGCTATTTGATCTATCACATCATATTGCATATTTGTCATTACTAATAGCTTTGGAATAGAGAGCTTTCTTCTCATGGTAAGTTTTTATGGCAAAGAACGTGTTTTTTTATGAATTTTTTATGAGGCGTTGCAGTAGCCAGAATAGAATAGAATAGAACAATACGTAACTATGTACAAACAAAAGTAGCGAGTCAATTATCTGGCTGTTCTCCTCTTTTCACTATGAAACACTAAAGATTTATAAGCTGTTTTCATTTGGTTTTTTGAGATTTGGAGGTATCCCTTGGGATGCCTCCTTTTTTTTGCTATTTTAAATTAAAAAAGTGCCGAACGCTCGTGGGCATTCGACACTTTTTTTCTGTAAAAATCCTGGTAATTTTAAAAACCACCAGAATTTGAGCTTTCTTTTGAATTAACGCTTCGTCACCTGCCGTGTCACCCGCTGCCCATCTACATCCAAGACAATTGAATAATTACCGCTTGGCAAATTCGTCAAATTGAATTGCTGCTGCACCTCTCCCACTTGGTTTTCCATTTGCGGAATAGCTTTCATTAATTTTCCATCAATGCTGTACAATTCCAGTTTAACCGTTGCCTTTTCTTGCAATCTAAATAGCACATTTAAGTAATTATCAACTGGATTTGGATAAGTGACATACCGAAATTGCGATACCAAATCGTCATTCGTGCTATTTGGATTAGCATTGCCCATTAATAGCAAATCATCAATTTCAATAAGATTGTCATCCGAAGAATCATGGTGAATAGCGATAAAAATCGACTGCCCTACATAATCCGCCAAACTAACGCTGTGTGGCTCTAAAATTCCTCCATTGGTGCTCGCACTCAATATGCCAGCAGTATCAACTGTCGGTGCTTCAAAATAGATAGAATCCGTGTATGCATTGGCATGAATATATCCCATATCAAATAGAAACGAATCAGGATCTAAGGATTGATTGTCGCCAATCCAATCGGTCATTTCGGCAGCACGGAAGACTTCATCGACTTGGTCAGCCGCTCCGAAGAACACGTTACCCACCAATACTTTAACCGCGTAACCGTCCATATAACGAGGACCTTGAAACGGGGAAGATTTCCAGTGGAAAGTCGCTTGGTCATCTAAAATTTCCATTTCTGGCAAGATTAGCCAATTGCTACTCGTTGGGTCGTAACCTTCCAACCACGAACGGCTTGCCATGACGAAATTAGAATCTAATACCGCGATAGAATCTGGTGCGGCAAATTCTAAATCTTGAAACCAATCACTGGGAAATGCTGCTGCTGCTGCAATTTGGTCTTCATCCCAATTCGTCCATACTTGTGGATTATCTTCGTCGGGAAAAGTAGAAAATTCGGGTAAGTCTCCTTGAAAACCTTCATATAATAAGGTATCATTTTGAGCAGTCAGGTTTAGACTGAATAGGAAGCATAGAACAGCAATGCTTACGGTTTGTAATGCTTTTTTCATACTAATTTTGTTTAGATAAGTGAATAGTCGGCGTTCGGTTAACAGCCTTCGACGCACGGTTAAAACTGACAGTCAGCTGTTTACGTTTGCGTCGGCACAGTTACTTAAACCGCTTTTAAAAATAAAAATATATTAGTGGCTGTTTTGAAATTGGGTATAAATTATTAGTTGATAATATTTGGGTAGTACTTCTTTTTTAAAAGAAAGGACTAAGATATATAAAAAATGTAAAGGAGATGAATTTACCGAATAAAAAAATAAAAATGCTGTTTAAGAACGAAAAAAAACAAAAAAGCCCTCTGCGAAACAATTTCACAGAGGACTTTATATAATTAGCTTTTATTTAAAAAATAGCCGCTAACTACTTGGCAAATTTGACTTTGCGATTAGTGCTGAACCGTAAATTTAACTGTTCGAGAACCATCAGCAGTTACCAATCGTGCCATATAAATACCGTTCGGGTAACTTGAAGTATTGAACTCGTAAGTTCCGTTAGCCAAGTTATCGTATTCTTTAACCTGCATGATTTTACCAGTCATATCCATCAACAAGATGTTTGTTAAACCAGTGTTTTCCAAGTTGATATCCAAAGAGATACGCTCACTCGTTGGATTAGGGAACAAAGTCATTGACTCTGCTGGCAATGGATTGTCTTCAGTAGATACCGCTGCTCTTGTAGTCAAACGGATAGTTGCTGCATTGTCTGCACCAAAACCACCCAAAAACCACTGAGAAGTATAAAGAATTGTAGAAATCTGGAAGTAATCCAAATCATTCGCAATTCCTTGGAACACGACATTACTCTCACCTGCATATTGCAATGCAATGATATAACGTGTACCTGGCTCAATTTCAATTGCTTCTTCGTCAAAGTTCAACAATTCAACAGTCTGCAAATCAAAGTTAGCTCCTGTGAAAGTATGAGGAACAAATGCTAACAGATCTAAACCTTCATTAGTCGTCAAATCAGCATTAACATCGAAAGTATTCCAACCTGCATCTACTACATCATCTTTCACTCTTGCCAAAATAATAGTTGCTTCTTTACCTGCCAATGGTGCATCTACTGGATTTACAGCAGCATTGAAAATAACGTTTTCAAAGAAACGAGTTTCTGGTAAAACTGTTGAAGTCGAAGTATAAAGGTTACCCATCAAGTAATCACCTCCATCACCTGGACGACTTCCTGAGATAGTTGCATTGTCTTTAGACCATAAGGTTTCTGTTACCAAAAACACCTCAGTTCCAACATTATCCGCTGTATTCTGATCAACTTGATCAGCTGTTACTTCATAGTTAAAATTGTAAACACCTAACTCCAAGTTTTCTGGAGAGAAAGAATCATCAAAAAGGAAGTTAACAATAGAATCAGTTGGTACTGTAGCCATAGTTGAAACATCTGTAAACAAAACTGCACCAGTTTCATCTGTGATTGTTCCCGTTACGGTAACATTTGTCAACTCTTCTCCACCTGTATTCGCAACATCTGCATCAAAAGACAAAGTGTCTGTATCAATTTGCAAAATAGGTTGAGCAAAACTTGCTGGAGAATAGAAGAAATCACCCAAAGAAAAATCTACTGAAGGTGTAGGATCTGCATCAAACAAAGCTACATCATCAATTCTCCAAGTGTATTCAAAATTTCCTTGCCATCTGAATTGAATCCAAACTTCTGGCTCATTAGCCGCTTCTGGCAATTCAACAACGGCAATTTGCAAACCACTTGACAAGTCATTAGCTGGAACAATTGCTAAAATTGGGTAGTAAGTAAATACCATTCCGTCTGTACTTACACCTACTTGAACAACAGATGTAGTATTGAAAAACGCATATTGGTTTTCAGAACGCAAGTACACTGTACTTTGCCCCATACAATTAATTGGATTAGCAGTCGTCAAAGTTACATCGTGTGGATTTTCACCGTTTCCGTCAGAGTTGAAAATAGCAAAACCATTCGCAACAGTTGTAGCTGCAAATTCAGGCTGTCCACCAAACAATAAAGCAGTAGGATCATCCGACCAAGTCCAAACTTCTGTACCATCATTCATACCACCGCCTGTCCAATTGGTGTCAAAAGCAGCCATATCACCGAAATCATCTGTCCAAAAAGACGTCTGAGCAGTCATGTTGGTCATTCCGACCATAGCCATAGCCATTAAAAAAGCAAAAACATTCTTTGTAAAATACTTCATAAAAATGAAATTTAGTTTTAAAAAATTTAGTCAATTAATCAGGGAGATCTTTTTTTCTAATTTATAAAAATTCATCATTTAAACAATGACCATAGTCTTAAGAGTATAAGAGGATCTTCACATAATTTTGTTTCAAAAATACGTCAATCACCGCTAATGAATTTTGTTAAATCGTCAAATTGATTATCCCAGTTCTTAGGTTTTAAGGTCTCTATTTTCAAATATTTGAAAAAGAAATGCAAATATGAGACTTTTTCAATTATTTATTCTTTTTTTTTGTAATAAGTAATGTCTTTTGCCCCACAAAAATTGTAATAATTTAGAAGGGACTATAGGAATTAAGAATGATAAATGAGGAATTTCTCATTTATTAATTCATTTTCACAAACTTCTTCGCCACACTTTGCCCGTCTGCTAACAGAACCCGCAAGACATAAAATCCGCTGATTAAGTGAGCGATTGAAACGGATATTTGTTCAAAATGACTCGTTAAATCTTGCAAATTTGTTATCTCTACGCCCTTTGAGTTCGTAATAATTATTTGAAATGGCTCCTTATTTTTCACTCCACTTAGACTAACAAAAACCATTTCTTTACTTGGGTTTGGAAAAATGGAAAGATTTTTTTCAGTCAACTCCCGCGCATCTGTCGCCACTATATTTTCTGAAATATGTAGCCGAATCACAGGTGTTCTTTTAAAATTAAATCCAATTGTATTGAAATCTGATTCTGTTCCTTGCCGCAACACCGAGGCAAAACGAGGGCTTCCCATTAAATTTCTCGATAAAAAATAATTGGCTGCATAATTAAATTCATCCGTCGCCGCAATGTAAAAAGAACAATCACCAGTACACCCAGGTGGCGGTCCTTCGTAAGTAATCGTTGCCAAATAATAACTGTTGTCTGCCAACCAAACCTCCTCTTCATCTATCGGTTCTATCGACACCGTCACTTCCTTGATGCCGGTTGACGTTTCCGTATTCACAAAATTTTGTGCCCCTATTAACTCCAACTCGTTCCCCTCCGCAATCGAATCCAATGGGCTACTAATATTCCATTTGTATAAACGAACTTTCATAAGAGCACCGAAAAAATTACCTCGGGTCAACATCGCAAAAGTCATTTTGGTGGCATGAAAACCATTGCCATTCGGTACATAAAAGCAGTTGCCAATTTCGTAAGCCAAAGGTCCGACAGGTGCAAAAGTGGAACGATAACCCCGATCTTTGGCAAAAATAGAATCGGTGACTTCAAACTCCCAGCTAAGCATATTATTGGATAAATTTTGGTCTGCTGTTGTTCCGTTCACTTCATATTGTCCGTAATATACCCCAGGTTCTTCGGGCATTTCTACCACATCTGCAAATAGCTTATTTTCAATGAGTTGCAAACTTTCAACCGTATCATAATTTAAAAAATCTTCATAAATTAATTCTTGATTCTCCCCATTAAAAATCCGCGCAGTAACAGTTACTTCTTCCTGCAATTCCTTTCCATAGTTTTTAAAATCAACCAATAAACCAAAGGAATCCAACTGACTTTTCGGCGTTTGATAATTGGGTGCTATCGCGTAAAAATTTTCTTTTAAACCCAAGTCATTCGTTTCGTTTTGCATCACCCGCACATCATCAATTGCCCAATAAAAAGTGAAGCCACTGAACGTAAATCGAAACCGAATATCCGTTTCCCCAATTAACTCAGCGGGTAACGACATGTTTTTTTCTCCGCAAATAATCTCTTGAAACTCCGCCAAGGGATTGACATCCAAGGGGTCTGTCCAATTTTCGCCAGCTATCGACCAACTCAAGCTAGTGATAGGCACGCTCAAATTCTGCGCATTCCCAATCTCGACCTGCTGAAAAAACCGTAGCGACAATTCACAATCCATCGCCACGCCAGACAAATCAATCGAAGGGGAAATCAAATGCGCCAAAGTCGCGATATTTTGAGGCGCACAGAAAGTAGCATTCAAAATTGCTGCCCCATTTTCTGGCGTATGTGAACAAATAGATAAGTAGTCTTCTTGCTGTGGAAATTGATTGTCAATCCAACCTTTCGCGTTCCACGTCCAAGAACATTGAGGTTCGTTAGTTCCTAATTGCCAGTCATTTAGCCCTTCCGAAAAATCGCCTTCCCCAGTTACTGTTCCCCAAATCGCCTTTTCGTACAGCGGATGATAGTCAAATATTTCTACATCATCAATCGCCCAATTAAAATCATTGAAACCCTGCCATTGCCATTGGATTTCGACTTCAGAAAACCCCGCTGCCGCCGCTGTGATATCGACGTAAATGGTTTGTGCATTCCAAGTTGAAGTGATTTCTCCAATAGGTCCTTCGTCCCAAGTTGGATAGATTTCAAAGGTTTCAAAATCGTTATTTTCGTTTTTTACTCTAATAAAAGCAGACACGGCAGGCTTTCTAAAAACATAAATCAAGTTACTGGAAAAGGCTAAGACTACCCTATTTTTATTGCTACAATCAATTTTCGAGGTCGTCAGTTGACTATCAAAATCAGTAGAAGAAGCTGCCGCCCCTTCTGGATTGACAAATAAATAACCGTTGAATGCGCTCCGGCTTTCGAGGCGACACAAATCAATATCTGTATTTTCCAAACTTGCATTTTGTGAAAACGGCGGGCAGTCGTATGAATTAGCGCAATGTTTCCAAAGCATCCCTACATCAGTTATATCTTCAGTTGTCCAAGCTGTTGGGAAATTGCCTTCTGAAAAGTCTTCCGACCAAAATGATTGTGCCCATATGGAGGCTGTACTCAACAGGATGCCGAGCAAAAGTAGATAGTTTTTTTCCATGCTTTGTTTCTTTTATCGCTCACGGTTGACAGTAAATAGGGCACGGTGAGTCCGCGAGAACCAAGCGGAATCTAAGGTAAAAGTTCGCAGCAAACAAGAAAAAATTAAAAGTTGGTCTTTTAAGGTACAAAAGAAGTACGTTTTAGAAAGAAGTCTAACATAAGAAGCATGGTGATTTTAAAAATCACCATGCTTTAGTCTCGTAGATTTCCAAAAATCTAACCTACAAGATTACCCGCGCCCCTCTAATTTTATTCTTAACGGTCGGCTTCAACACATCTGCTGCATCGAGCAACAAATCTACATCCGAAGGAAACGGCAGCGGTCGATTACCAATCCGTTTTTTAGAATCTGCACTCAAGGCACGTTTGTCACCTTGAAAAGTAGACGCATAATTTTCGAAAATAGCATCCGCCGTAATGTTTTCCCGACGAATCACTTCTTTAGTTTGGTTGTCATAAAATTCTAAAACACCAGCTACGCGCGCTTCTTTTTGCTGAAAAACCTCTAATATCCGCGCTTTGATGATAATTTTTCGTGGAACGGTCACATCATTTCCTAAAGTATCTTTCAGTACATTCCCGTTATTGTCCAACACATATTCCCAGCCATCTTCAATTTCCTTATCATCGACATATTCCCGTTCTTTTACGAGGCTTGGACTGACTTCAATGTCTCGCAAATTCATCACTATTTTGTAATCATAAGTCAATCCCGCTTTCGGTTGAGCGTGATAAACCTTCCAGCGGCTGTTCATATCTCGAGTAGTGATGTCCGTAATTTCCCGTTCAAAACTTCTTGGTAAAACTGTTCGAGAATTGTTTTTCATCGTTAACAAAACATAAGTGGTCCCTAAGTCTAGGGCGCGTTTTTGCAAGGTACTTTTGTCTTTGTAATTGCGGTAATATTGCTCTGTTTTTTCCAATCGGTCATATGCTTCTCTTGCAGCAAATCGGTCGCCACGTTCCGCTTTAGTCAATATTTTTTTTGCCAAAACATAATGGAATTCCGCTGCTTTCTTCTTCGATTCTTCCATAAAGTTGCCAACTTCTACCATATTCAAACTTGCCTCATAGCCATTTTCATCATAAATCGGCATCAAGGGCGCGACCTTATTTTGTCGGTTTTGAATGTCTTTATAAAGCATGGCGATTTTATCCCAACTCTCCGGATTGCCGTTGCTTTTCAACGTTTTAATGGCTTTCAAATCACGGGCATTGGCTCGATTAAAAGCATCGGCAAGTGGCGAAACAAATTTTGCTTTCTTCTTTTTCTTTCCTGCAATTTTTTTGACCGTGTAGGTGATAGCTTGGTCATAATTGCCGCGTTCTACCATTTTAACGGCAGATTGGCAAGAAGAGAAAATAGTTAAAAATCCAATTGAAAAAACTGCGACGAATAACAAGTTTTTATTTTTCATAATTATTAGGTTTTAGGTAACAGTAAGAGAATAAATTCACATTATTGACTATCTCTTTTGCCCTTATTTTTCACTTTGAAATTGCTCAGTATATCAACATAAATCCCACTTTCAAAGCAAAAACTAAGACCAAAATAAATTACCCAAGAATGTCAATTTATTTTTCCTTCATTCCTAAGCGTTAGAAATTAGTGTGGCGATTTTTATACTTTTAAGACAGTTGAAAACGATATTTTTCATAAAAAAAAGCACTAATTATTAGTTAAATAAATAATGGAATTTGTTAAGGGACATGAAAAAAATAGCCTTGGTTTTAAATATTTTATAAATCGGAAGTCAACTGTAACTTTTTTAAAGTGTTTAGAAGAGAAGTTAAACCAACACCTCAACACTCAAAATGAAAAAAATTATTGCTACGCTTTTTACATTAAATATATTACTTGCTCAAAGTTTTGGACAGGAAACACCCACTCCCCTATCGCCGATTTGGACAGTAAATTTTGTTCCTTTTGGAAGCGCCATCATTGGTGAATTCCCAATTTCTAAAAAATCAACCATTCGCGCAGAAATCGGCGGGGTGATGACTGTGGCAGGTGGTGAAATTAGCTACAGTAATATTGATGTAGGAGTAGGGTTCTCGCTTTTTGGCAGCATCAATTACCGTTATTATCATTTAGTAAAAAAAAGAACAGACCCTGCAAAATACTTGTACAACTCTGGTAATTTCATCTTCGGACAGGTACTCTACTACGCGCCACCGCTTTGGAAAAATGATAAATTTAACTTTGAAAGTCGGACTTCTATAGGCGCTGGATATGGATTGCAAAGGGTTTTAAAAAACCGTTTTGTCTTTTCTATTGGTCTTGGATTGGGCTATTATTTACCACAAAAGGATGTATTTTTTGTTGGAGATTTGACGCTGGGTATTTTATTGAAACCAAGTAAGAAACTTGGCAAATAATAAGGACAATTAACAAGTCTTGATTAGAAACAAAAAAACGCCGAGGTTCGTTCCCCGACGTTTAATTAACAGTTTTTAGGATGTCACTGTCTAAGAAATGCGAAATAAATAATCTTACATTTTTAAGAGGATATTTAGTCCATATTTTTCACTTTAAAAATGCTCATTATATCAACATAAATCGTACTTTCAAATCAAAAACTAGGAACGAAATCTCTATCTCAAAAAAGTAACTTTATTTAATTCGCGTTCCTAAGGAATGCGAAATAGCTAAGGAAAAACGATGTTTGATTCCAACGTTAAGCGGACAAGTTTAGTTTTGACTGCTGTTTCAAATTGAATTTTAGCCAAAGTAGGATTAAGTAGTGTATAAGCCCCCTAATTACAGTAACCTACTTAATTCTATTTTTCAATTACATCTACTTCAAGCTAAAAGTTCCCGCTCCTGATTTATGTCCTTTATTATAAACTTCCACCTGGTAATTGCCTCGCTGAAAAGACATATTTGGTTCCCAAATAAAACACAGTTCCGCTTCATCATTCACGTAATCGTATTCTTTTACTTGCGTAAATGGCACTTGTCCACCCGTTTTCTTATCGACAATTTTGCCAGAACCCAACTCTTCTACTGCCATCGTTTCTCCAATTGGGTTGACGATTCGGATGTAAAATTTCTCCAAACCAGGTTGCGTTACCTCATTCAGAATAGTAGTAAAACAAACTTTCAACTGGTCAATAGTCTTCGCATTTTTTTTCTTAATTGGCTTATCTCCCCGCATTTTAAAGCCTTCCACCTTCACGTTCTTAACATTAATAACGGAAGCAATATTTACTTTTTTTGTCAATACTTTCTTTTCACTAACCAACATTGCTCTCGCTTGGTCCAACGCTCCATTTTCAGCAATTTTACCATTCAAATCTTCTTTTAACAAACTATTGTCCAATTCTAAGGCTTCATTTTTAGCCGCCAATGCTTCGTTTTCTGATAGTAAACTCTCCACTTGTGCGACCAAAGCATCCGATTGTGCTTTAAATTCTGCCAACTCTGACCGTACATTCGCTAAATCGCGTTTTTGACGAATCATCTTAGAAACTTTCGTTTTTTGCGTTTTAAGTTCCGCTTTTTGTTCATCAATCAAAGTATTCAATTCTTCGTTGAGACCACGCATTTCTTCCAACTCTGTCAACGATTCGTTATATTGGTATTCCAATTCAATTCGCAATTCATCCGCCTCTTCCAATTGAGCAATTTTAGCTTCTAAAGTTCGGTTAGTCGCCGAATTTTGGTAGGCTTGATAGCCAATAAAGCCCAACATCAACAATCCCAGTACAAGAACAATCGGAATGAATGCTTTCGTTGAACCCTTTTTCTCAGGTGGTCTATTGTAAATTGGTGGTGTCGTCGTAATCTTAGGTTTAGTACTCGCAGGAATATTTGTTGCCCTTTTCTCTGGGCCATTTTGATTTGTCATAATTCTAAGTTTTAAATCCTAGTTTTTAAAGTCGTTTAAGCAGGGTTTCATGCTGCTTACATTTGCTCATAATATAGTTTAGAAATAATAGTCCAAGTAACAGAATTTGCTCTTGACTATATTTGCTCTTGACTATATATCAAAAAGGTAATGTATTTGAAAAATGTTCAGTCTTGACTATTTTTTCTTTCCTAAAAAAATATTTATTATAAATTATCAAATATTATAAATATCTTTCCAGCAGTTAGAAAAGCAAAACATTTACAATGAATGAAATTGATTTAGTACGAATCAACTTTAACCCCGACCAATTATTTTTACTCAATATTTGCCTCGCTTTTTTGATGTTTGGCATCGCTTTGGACATCAAGTGGCAAGATTTTGGTCGCTTACTTAGCAACCCAAAAGCGCCGTTAATTGGGCTATTTTCGGAGTACATTATACTGCCGCTGATTACGGTAATCTTAGTCTTTGTCTTCCAACCTCCGCCGAGTTTGGTATTGGGCATGCTACTATTAGCAGTCTGTCCAGGCGGTACGACTTCCAATTTCATGGTACACTTGTCGGGCGCAAATTCCGCTTTATCCGTATTGTTGACCTCCATCACGACCTTGGGTGCTATCTTTATCACACCCATATTTTTCACTTTTTTAACCAATTTAATTCCAAGCGTTGCAGATTTAGAGACGGTTATTGCGGTATCGCCTTTTGAAATGATGAAAACCATTTTTCAGCTTCTAATCGTTCCCGTGGGTATTGGGATGTGGTTGAATGCGCAGTTCCCAAATTTCACTAAAAAAGTCGAGCCGTTCATCAAAACCTTATCTTTAATTATCTTCGTTTCCTTCGTTTTTTTTGCGGTTTATGCTAATTTTGAATATATCAAAGGATACGTTCATATGGTGTTTTTTATAGTTTTGGCACACAACGGGCTGGCCTTATTATTGGGCTATTATTTTTCAAAATGGTACAATCTGAAAGAAGCCGATGCCCGCGCAATTTCTATCGAAACAGGAATTCAAAACTCCGGCTTGGCACTAATTATCGTCTTCAACTTTTTTGATGGCTTAGGTGGCATGGCTATCATTGTCGCGTGGTGGGGCGTATGGCATTTAATTTCAGGTATTTTATTGGCGACTTACTGGAAACGGTCAGCGAATAAACAATAAGTAAAAAGAATGTTTGCTCATTGCCCGTTTCTCTCTCCTAAAACAGATAGTTACAAAATAAAGTAATATATTAGTGTTCTCTTTTCAATGATTGAAGTTCAATTCTATTTTTATGAAAAAAATCTACACTTTATTTGTTTTCTTTTTCACATTAAACTGCACCCTTTTTGCCACTCAAAACCCTGGATTTATCATCACTAAAGATGCTAAAATTATTACTGGAAAAGTCGCGGATATTTTTTATTCTAACTGGAAAACAGAGTTGGTTTTTATTAATGAAATGGGCCGACGTTATAATTTTCCGCCTGCCCTTATTAAAGGTTTTGCGATAAATACGGGTAGCGAAATTGTTGAGTTCGAAAGCAAATTTCAAAAAGGGCAATGGCGATTTTTAAAAATTTTGGAAAAAGGGAAAAACTTAACCCTGTATCGTTCGCCTTCCGTAAAGACGCAAAGATTAGCACAGAATTACAGCAATCAACAAATCATCAAAAAGAATGTCAGAGAATATTGGTTGGAAGTTCAAAAAGACAATCCTATTCGAATTTACCCAATTAGCTACAAAAAACAGTTGAGAATGTTCCTTGCCAATCAGCCAACTTTACTTGATAAACTGGGACAAAAAGGCTATAAATTTAGAGATTTACAAAAGATAATCATAGAATATAATGACCTGATTGAAAGAAAATTGACAGCTATTTAATAGCGATTAAATAGCTGTCTATACATGGTGATTTTGAAAATCATCATGTATAGACAAGTATCAAATAAATTTCCACCCTTAACTATCTTTCAAAAAAGATAATTATTCTATTTTTGCCTAAAATATCAGCTTACCTTTAATTATTTTACAAACTATCCATTGTTAACCACTATTTTCAATAGCGATTAGAACGTTTCTAATCCAGAAACATTAGTCTTGTTTACAAATAAGAAATTTCTGCATGAAAGATTACATCATAAAACATCCTTGGAAAATCATCGAAGAAGGTTTCGACCCAATACTCAACGAAGTCTCAGAAAGCCTATGCAGCATTGGCAACGGACGATTCGGACAGCGCGCCAATTTTGAAGAAAAATATACAGGTACTTCCTTGCAAGGCAGCTACGTAGCAGGCGTTTATTATCCTGATAAAACCCGCGTAGGCTGGTGGAAAAATGGCTACCCTGACTACTTTGCAAAAGTACTAAATGCGACTAATTGGATAGGTATTGACGTGAATTTTGACGGTGAAGTCTTGGATTTAGCGGCGTGTACTGTCTCTAATTTCCGGCGAGAATTGAATATGAAAGCGGGATATTTGGAACGTACTTTTACCGCTCGATTGGTGAATGGTATTGAAGTCGAAATAACTGCCAAACGCTTTTGTAGCATTGCGGATGATGAAATTGGAGCAATCGAATACCGTTTAAAAGTATTGAGTTATGGTGGAAAATTAACGCTGCGTCCTTACTTGGATGGTAATGTAGAAAATAAGGATTCTAATTACGATGAAAAATTTTGGGACCCCATTTTAGTAGAAACCAGCTTCCGTCAGGCTTATGTGGCTGTGGAAACAAAGAAGACAGATTTTGATGCAAGCACCTTTCAAGTTTGTACCGGGATGCGATTTTCTATTTTTAAAAATGGGAAAGAAATCGAGGAAGATGCTTTTGGATATAAAAAAGCAAAATACGCGGGCTGTGGGGTTGAATTTAACGTAACTGAAGGTGATGAGGTTGTTCTATATAAATATGCAAGCATTGTTTCAGATTTAAATTATGACCGTACGGATTTATTAGCCAGTTGTAAAAAAGCAGTCACCCGTGCATTTGAAACAGGCTTCGATACCCTTTTAAAAAATCAAGCGGACGCATGGGCTGCAAAATGGGAAGAAGCAGACATCGTCATCGATGGGGATATCTCAGCACAACAAGGTATTCGCTTTAATATTTTTCACTTGTATCAAACGTATACGGGCGAAGATAAACGCTTGAATATTGGTCCAAAAGGCTTCACTGGCGAGAAATATGGCGGTAGTACTTATTGGGATACCGAGGCCTATTGTCTTCCATTTTATCTGTCAACTGCGAATCAGCGGGTGGCGCGCCAATTGCTTGTTTATCGGCACAATCATTTACAAAAAGCCATTGAAAATGCAGCGAAATTAGGCTTTAAAAACGGTGCAGCCTTATATCCAATGGTGACGATTACGGGTGAAGAATGCCACAATGAATGGGAAATTACCTTTGAAGAAATTCATCGGAATGGTGCAATTGCCTACGCGATTTACGATTATGTCAACTATACGGGCGACGAAGATTATTTGTCAGAATATGGCGCGGAAGTCCTAATTGGCATTGCTCGTTTTTGGGCACAGCGGGTACATTTTTCTAGTCGAAAAGGACAGTATGTAATGCACGGCGTGACGGGTCCAAACGAGTATGACAACAATATGAACAACAACTGGTACACTAATTATATTGCTAAATGGTGTCTGGAATATACAATGAAAGCAATTGATTTTGTCCAAACCAACGCGCCTGAACAATGGGCAGCGTTGAAGGAAAAAGTTAAATTTTATCCAGCTACGGAAACCAATCAGTGGAAAGATATTGCTTCTAAAATGTACTTACCACATGATAAAGAATTGGATGTTTTTGCGCAATCTGATGGCTTTTTTGATAAAGATTGGGAAAAAACGGTCGCTGATTTGAAACCAGAAGAAACGCCAATTAATCAAAACTGGTCTTGGGATAGAATTTTGCGTTCGGTGTATATCAAGCAGGCGGATGTCTTGCAAGGGATTTACTTTTTTGAAGATGATTTTTCGGAGGCGGAGATTCGACGCAATTTCAAATTTTATGAACCACGCACCGTCCATGAATCCTCGCTGTCGCCTTGCGTCCACTCTATTCTTGCCGCTAAATTGGGCATGGAAGACAAAGCCTACGAAATGTACGCGCGGTCTGCCCGACTCGATTTGGACGATTACAATAATGATACGGAAGATGGTTTGCACATCACAAGTATGGCGGGCACTTGGTTGGCAGTCATTAAGGGTTTTGCAGGGATGCGGGTGAAAGATGGGCAGTTGCATTTCACGCCGATGTTACCAGAAAATTGGACTTCGTTTGCTTTTAAAATTCGATGGCGAGACTATCTTTTAGAGGTAAAAATAACGACGGACGGGGTCAATTTTACAGAAGCAGATGGGAAAGATGCGCCTGTTGTTATTAATGAGCAATGAGTAATTGTAATTGTAATTGTAATTGTAATTGTAAGTTCAAACTGACTTCAGATACAGTATGCACACGTGCCATTTTTTCAATGAAAATGCCTGGTTTGCTTAAAATTTATTAAAGTACAGGCAAAAAATATACGTATATACATTATTATATAAAGTCAGTTTTAACTTACGAGCAATTACAAACGCTGTATTTAATTGCTCATTTCTAATTAACCCTCGCTTTCATCTCATACCGCAAGCCCGAATAATCTTTCAAAATCGCCTTCACAGAACCGACCGAAACAGGCGATTCAATTTCCAAAAGCACTCGATTCTCATCATTGGTCACCCACATATTTACTGCTGTATTGTCAGAAAAAACATTCCCTTGAATGACTTGGGGACTAAATTTCAATGTATTGAAATAGCCTAAACCCTTCACATACCTGCCGTATTCCTTGTCTTTATAAACGATTTCTAAATCCCAAGTTTCTTTGTCGACGAATAATTTAATGGAAAATTCATCATCCGTTTGATAATTCAAAGAGTCAAAATTTCGAGTAAAATAAACGATAGACAACATATCATGTAAGCAAGATTCTACCTTAAAGTTATTGTCCTATTTCACCGTTTTTAACGTCCGCCCTCTAATATTATGAATGATGGTGTTGTCTCGATTAAACTCATTTTTATCATATAGAGTATAACCACCTTCCCGCACATCTCGTACTAAAACATTCGGCAACAACGTCAATTTTTCCACCCAAAAATCGTAGTAATCACGTACAGTAAAAAACTATTCGTAGCTCTTCGCTGTCTTTCCAACTACCTAAAAATGATATTGATTACCGTCATCATCTACTTTAAAAATGGCCTCGCCCGCAGGAATCCAAATCACGCCCCAATTGTAATAAACGGAATAAGCAATTCTTTCTCTAGCTTGAAAAGTAACGTTTTGTACCGAACAACTTTCCTTTCGTGGAGTCGTAAGAATGGTGGGTATGTTTTTGATTTGATTGTCATAAATTTCATTGGTAAAACCAAAAATCAAGACAATCATCAATAGGAAAGCTAATTTTTTCATCGTTACTTTTTCAATAAAATAGGCATTCTCTGTAGCTTTAACTTGAATAACTACTAAGTAACGGTGAAAGAATAACTCCGCCAACTAACAACGTTTATTTTGTTCTTAGTTTTTACTTTTTAAATAGAAATTATCTCTACATAATGACTGTTTCAAAAGTGGAAAATAAGGACAAAAGAAATACTTGGTAGTTGGTGGAGTTATTTTTTTACCGTTACTAAATAACAACCATTTTAGTAAAACTGTGCTACAATTTTTTAAAATTCAAATTTTTGTTAAAAAAAGTAAGGGCAAAACCGGATAAGTATCCAATTTTGCCCCTAAAATTAAGAAACGCTTTTTCCTGTAAAAAACAGTTTCTTATTGAGTTTTAAAAAAATCTGCCTTTTAATTACGACTAAATGCAAAGCTTCCTTGACGATCGCGCGTTAAAATTCGCAATTTTTTCAAAGCACGTTCTTTGATTTGACGAACCCGTTCTCTGCTTAATCCTAGTCGGTCACCTACTTCATTCAAGCTATAAACCTTATTTTCCTCCCCTATTCCAAACAACATCGCAATTACTTCTGCTTGTCGGTGTGGCAAAGATTTCAATAAGTTTTTAGTTTCAATTTTCAATGATTCCTTATATGCCAAACCGTGGTCGGGCGCATCATATATTTCATTTTCCATGAACTGCATGTGGGTCGAATCTTCTCCTTCAGATACAGGTGCGTCCAAAGATTGAGAACGACGGTAGCTCTGTAAGCAATGGAAAACCACTTTTTCGGTCAAGCCGGCATCCTCTGCAATTTCATCATTCGTCGGATCACGCTCCAATATTTGTTGGAGTCGACTACGGCTACGCAATACTTCACGAGTCGAACTCTGATGATTGTGCGGCAAGCGAACTTTACGCATTTTTTCCGACACTGCCTGTAAAATAGACTGTCGAATCCACCAAACGGCGTACGAGATAAACTTGAATCCACGCGTTTCATCAAATCGCTTAGCAGCCTTCATCAAGCCAATATTACCTTCATTAATCAAGTCACTTAAACTCAATCCAGTATGTTGATATTGTTTGGCAACAGACACCACAAAACGAAGATTAGATAAGACAATCGTCATAAAAGCCGCCTCGTCACCCGCTTTGATGCGAATGAAAATTTGCTGTTCTTGTTCAGGAGTCAATACGTCGTATTGCCCAATTTCGGTTAAGTATCTTTCAAGCGACTTTTCGTCGCGTGGAGTAATGGTAGTGGATATTTTTAAAGCCCTCATTATAAAAAGATTTAGCGTTTAAGAAAAAGGTTTGGAACAACTTGACTCGACAAACATGTTTTTTCAGTTACCTTTAAAATAAAGGACTTTGGCAGCAATTGCAAGAAAAGAAAGGTTCGCTATTCCTTTTTCTTGCAAATGCCATTTGTTTTTTGAAGAAAATCATTAAAACAAGGTCGAACTAAGTATTATAAAATTAAAGTGCTAAATTTAGTTAGTCGCTCAGTTCCGATATATAGAGTAAAAACTTGATAAAAATCGTTAGGTCTTGTACTGTTTATAACGCATAAACGTCCGATTCAGTTCAATTTTAATAAAATAATAACTAAAATGAGGGAAATCTTTGACTATTCTTCGGTTTCTTTAGCTGAATCCTTTGCCTCAGGAACTGCATCTTCTGGTTTTGGCGCTGGATTTAAAACATTATACGTTCCTTCATTCACTCTTTTTTCAAACTCATCACGCAAAACGGACATTTGACTATTGGTACTCATAAACCGTAAAGTAACTCGGTTGGTTGTTTCCTTAATGATTCGAACTTTAATACTTTGATGCATGATGCTGATTTTTTATTTGTTTAAAATAGATATTTCATGAAATGAATTTCACTTAAAATGCAAAATAAGGACTCTTCGATTTTATACAAAGCCAAGTTATCATAAATGAATAACAAATGTGAAATTCAAAGGAAACAATGTAGTACTGATTTAATCTCGAAAAGAATTTTGCTCGGAAATTGGCTGATATGCTTAAATATTAGAAGTATAAAAGATAAGACTATTTGAAAAACACTTCGCCTTATAATCATAACGTAAAAACTAGCTAAAAGTTTCCTTAATAACAGTAAAAATTAACTCCGCTATCTATCAAGTATTTCTTTTGCCCTTATTTTCCACTTTTGAAACAGCCAATATGTAGAGATAACTCCTATTTCAAAAGCAAGTGTCTTTTGTCATTTCGACCGAAGTGGAGAAAAAGACCAAAATAAACGTTGCCAGATGTCGGACTTATTACCGTTATTTCAAATCAACATTTTTTAAATTAATGAAGAGATAAAGCCAATTTTAACATCAGCCTTACCTCTACCGTATCGCCATTAATTTAATTTTTCAGATTTTGGAAGCTTGTTAAAACAACTATCTTTAATGTCAGGGCAACATTAAATGCTTAGTAGTTATTCGAGTTAATAGTGTCGGATGAATTTGGTTGAGTATTGTGTCTGAACGAGGCAAAAAACGCAGACATCGCCTTTGCTATCTGCGCTAGCTTTTGCTAATAGCAAAAAGAGTATTTTTAACGAAGTACAGGCGCAATAATCAATTAAATTAACCGGCAGTATTAACTTGAATGACTACTTTGGAACGAGAATTAAATAACCTTACACTCTTCAATGTCTTCGCCAAATGATGAATTATCAATGATGAACGATAAATTTACAATAAGATAGATTTGTATTTATATGATATAAATAAATACATAACGCAGTTTTCAATAATTCAACATTTATCATTTGGCGAAGACATTGACTCTTGACAGGATATTTAATTCATATTTTTCACTTTTAAAATGCTCATTATATCAACATAAATTGCATTTTTAAAGCAAAAACTAGGAACGCACGCGCGCTCATGAATGTAACGTTATTTAATTCGCGTTCCTTACGAACAATAGTTCGTGGTGAATTTTAAAGTAATTCATCGAGAGAAAAACTTTTAAAATTAACCATTTAATTATAACTAGCTGTTTTACAGTGGATTAAGGAGGTTTTTTAAATTTGAAAAAATAGTTCAAATTTGAT
>JBLHWU010000128.1:0-18952 GCA_047629355.1 Saprospiraceae bacterium
AAATCGTCTGCAGAGATGTAATTGGAATGCGGGTCAAGCTTTGATAAAATTTCATCGATTGCCTCTTGTACCAGCGTTTCCCTATCGACTTCATCGACGTAGCGCGCTTCTATATAGCGGATTAATTCCTCGATTTTGCCTTGTCCCATTGAGGAGGCTGGCACTTCTGCATCAGAATTTCCAATAGTTACTCTGGCTTGAACAGGGCGTAGTTTCGTACCAATCAGCATGCCTGCGGCTAAGACGAGCGCGAACAAGAGCGGTAGCCATATATTTAATTTTCTGGGAATTTTTGTTTCTTCTTGCACCATGTTGGATAGTTGCTTGAAAATTTTAACGCATTAATACCGGATATTGCTCGGTAAGCGGTTGGTTCTGCCCACCTTTTACCTTATTATATCTCATGTAACCCAAGAGCTAGATAGAAACCACCACTTGAGAAAATCCGAGAAAACATAAGTTATACGGTACGTATGTTAAAATTCAATTTCGCATTATTTTTATAAAAACAGATTACCATTCATAACCCGAGTGAATTCAGTTCGCAAAAGTAATCAAAAAAGTAAATGATTTTTAGTAACAAATTGTTTCCAGAAATTATTAATGTTTTTGTAAAAAAATGTGTAGTTTTGGTAAGCATCAATCATTTCTGCTTTAAATTTGATTGAAATTCTGTTTTTAGTAGAACAAATAACCTGTTAATACCTTTTATCATCGGTTAATTAGTAGGTATTGCTTAAGGGAAGAGGTAAATAATAAACTACGCATTTGACTTGATTATGTTTTTTTTAGGAAACTTAAAAAATTATTCAATAAACTGACAACTCAACAGATTTTACTTCGATTTTCTTCCAAATAAAATTAAATATAAACAGTTTTAAAAGAATTAAATTTCATGAAACTGTTTTATTTTATTTTATTTTAAATTTGGGCGTTTTATAAAAATCGATTATTCTTAAAATCTGTTGAATTTTCAGTAATAAAAGGGACTTTTAAAGGGTTTTTGAAATTACTAGAACAGAAAATATCTGCTGTAAAATTGCGTAGTTTATTAATTACCTTTTTTCTAATTCTATATTAAGACTTTTGTTTCATTCTTTATCAATGGGGAGTTTGAGTGGCAAAATTGGGTGTTAAGCCCGCCTTTTGCCACTCAAAAACACCCAGCCCGCCGCCGAAGGCGACGGGGGAGAGAGGCTTGAGGGAGAACTAAGGAACGCGAAAAAAGTAACTATAGATTCTTGACAGGATATTTTGCTCTCATTTTTTACTTTGAAATTGCTCATTATATCAATATAAATAGTAGTTTCAAAGCAAAAAAGGAGAACAAAACTGCTCTTCCAAGAAACTACACTTATTTATTTCGGGTTCCTAACCTCAAATTATTGAGCTGTTATTAAATAAAACTATGGGTTTATGAAGATTGATAAGTTAGACAAGCAGATTTTAGATATATTAATGAAAGACGCGAATGTGCCTTATACAGAAATTGCCAAACGGCTTTTCGTTTCTGGCGGCACAATTCATGTACGGATGGACAAACTTAAAAAAATGGGTGTTGTTAAAGGTGCGCACTTGGATGTAGACTATGAAAAACTGGGTTTTGACGTTTCTGCGTTCTTAGGTATATATTTGGATAAAGGGTCTATGTATGATGAAGTGGCGAAGCAATTGATGGAAATTCCAGAAGTGACCGGCGCGCATTATACGACGGGGATGTACAACATTTTCGCAAAAATTGTTTGTCGAGACACCACGCACCTGCGCGAGGTCTTGCATGATAAATTGCAGAAGGTTTCCGGCATTCAACGGACTGAAACGATGATTTCACTGGAAGAAAGTGTCAATCGGTCAGTGCATATTTTAGATGATGAGGAATGATTTTATTATTTTTGTGGAAATAAATTAGTCAAATCCCTCTATTAATTACCACGTGTTACTTAATTTGCAGAACTGCGAGAACTCACAACCCTATTATTTTTCTAAACAGCTAAGTTTGAGGATGAACAGTTCTACTTTTTTTAAAATATTATTTATCATTTTTTTAAGCCTTATTTTTCAAATGACCTCATTTGGAAATCATAATTCATTGTTGCATTTTTTTGAAATTAGCAAAAGTAAAGGTCAAAACCTTCCTAAGCTGTCTCACTGTCGACCATCTACCGTCTATCGTTCACCGTCTTTAGATAGCTTACCAAAACCTTCCAAATACCAAGGTTATCGCTTGTATATAACGCAAATTAAGATTGAAAAAGAAACCAGTACTTGGGTGCGTATTAATTGTACGGTTATCAATACGGGGACAAAAGAAGTCGATTTTGAGAAAAAAGGGCGCGAACATTGGGTGCAAGTTTTGTTCGACGATTCGATTCGGAGTAGCAAGTTAGGTGGCTTTCGGGACAATATCCGACAGGGGTTGTACAATATTAATTTCAAATTAGAACCAGGAAAAATTGCCACGAGCCAAGAAGTGAAATTTTCAAAAATATTGGAATGGTCACAGCCCCAAAAAGAAGAAACTGCGTCTGAAGTCATTGTGTTATCATCAAAAGTGGTGGAAGAACCGTTGGAAGATGAAGAAATTATTGCCGACCAAGAAAACTGTGCTGACCTTATTTTTTCAGATTTTAAAATAGTAGAAACCAAGAAAAGACATGTTGTCATAGAGTATTCCGTTAAAAATATTGGAAAAGGTCCCGCACCACTGCAAAATAAGGAAAAAGGCAAAGATAATTTGATTGGCTTGCGGGTATTTTTATCAGGTGCGGCAGCAGTTTCAAGGGCCTCGAAGGAATTGGGAATGGATGTTTTGCGCGTGCCGTATTATCAAAAAGAATTGTATCCAGGTGATAAAATTACGCAACAAACGGAGGTACAAACGAAGGGTAAAACTATTTTTTTGAAATATTTAGTGATGCAAATTGACTCGTATCGCCTGATGCGAGAGTGCGACCGCCGAAATAATGAATCCGCAGTAATTTTAGAGTAGGTGCGTTACGGGGTGTGAGTTACGAGTTGCCAGCATGACGGGTTCTTGACAGGGAGACTTTGAGCCTATCTAAGAATACGTTAAATTAGTAACCCGCAACCGTCAAATACTTTCTTCCCATTCTTTAATGATTTCCAATAGCCATCGTCGGGCATTTAAATACTGCTTGGTGGTCACTTCTTCTTTTATAGCAGTCAATTTCTTGTCGTTTTTTCGCATGATTTTATTCAAAATGCTGCAAAAATTCAAATAGGTTTGTCTTACGGGTTTAGAAATTTTCTTATTTCGTTTTAAAAATAGACTGAAAGAAGCAATCAGCGATAAGAGTGCTTCTTCTTCTTTAATTTCATAATAAATTTTCATGAGCATCACTTTGGAACTCAAATTATAGGAAATATCAGTGAACTGCGTTTGATTTAAATGATGGAGGGATTGGTCATAGTTTTTCTTTTTGTAAAAAAGGTTGGCGAGATTGAAATGCAGTGCATTATCTTGAAATTTGGCAGGTAATTGACCATTATATTGATGAATAAAAGTTTCGACCCAATCGTGCGTGCGTACACTAAAACCAATGCTGATGATGTTTTTATAAATCCACGGCGATATAAATCCTCCTTCAAAAAGCACCTTATTTTCCAAGCCTTGTAAGTAAAATTGGAGGGCTTCTTCCAAATAATTGCGTTTGCCTTCGCGAAATCGTCGTGCACAATAATTGATGAGCGAATGATAGATATATCGGCCGTCTTCTGGATTGAGTAATTCGATTTGAGTGGAAATAACCTGCTTCAATTTTTCAAAATGGGCGGCCTCTTTTTCATTTCCCAACATTTTTGAAGCCAGATAATAGACCTCAACGCAGGGCTCGTTGATAGTCGTTTTTTGACCAAGATATTCTTGAATTTCTTGTAGATAATTGATGTCAAAATCAGTCGCAATAATGTTCTGATTGTTGAGCATGGAGCAACTGTGCTGTAATTTCTCTACAAAATAAAAATTATCAAGGCTATTGGTGACCAATTGTTGATATTCATTTGACTTTCGAGATTGTTGCGATAAATGATAGCGTACTGCTGCATCCCGTACGAGGTATTCTTTTAAATAAAAATCGGCGTCATGAATCGTCGTTTCCTCCAAATCTTTACTAACTTTGCGAAAATTTTGTTGAAAAGTTTTCGACAATTTCCTTTCTATTAGAGCATCTAAAAAATAGGCATCGTCAGTCGTTGCCTTCTTCTTACTTTTTTCAATTGTGAAGAACTGTTCAATCAATTTTGATAAATCACTCATCAAATAGCTCAATTGTTTTTCGTTGTATTTTTTATTGGGATATAATGTTTTATGAATAGCTGTTTTGGTCACTTTGTTTTCTGAAAATTCAGGCGCATGCTTTTGTAAAATTTTATAAAAGTCCACCAATTCCTGTTTTGTATTAAAATAAGGCGACGCCACGAATTGCTCAAAAAGCTTGAATTCTTCCTTTTGAAAGGTCATTAAATAGGCAATCAACTTGCTTCTTTTCATAATTCCGATACTTTAACACATCAAATTAAATAGTTTTTTTAATAAAAAAATCAAAGATACAGCGGAATAATTCTCAAAACGAATTAAAATAATTACAAATTGTTTTGTGTAAAATATTGATTTTCAGATATTTATGATTTTTTAATTTTAACGAAGACTTTGAATTGATTTAAGGATGTTCGGAAAGTACGAAAAAATGTAGTTGTTATGCCCTAAGTTGTGAGTTACCTTTGCAACTGAAAGTCAGTCCCAAGAATAAATCGAGTCGTATGCAACAAACACTGAACTTAATAATATTAACACTAACCTGCTGTCTTCTGCAATTCAATTTGTCGGGGCAGAACATCGTCTATCCTGGTGACATCAACAACAATGGTATCGTTTCGGGGGTCGATTTGCTGTACTTCGGTACCGCTTTTGAAGCAACTGGAGGGGAAAGACCAGGTGCTACATTGAATTGGTTAGGACAAGAAATCGAGCAGCCTTGGACGGAGGAATTTCCTGGAGGTATCAACCTTTCCTATGCAGATGCAGATGGCAATGGAGTGGTTGATGAAAATGATTTATTAGGCGGAATTTTAGGGAATTTTGAAAAATTACACGGTGCGCAGAGTAGTGAAGGCTATATGAATGGTGTTGAAGGTATTGATCCGTTGGTTGCGCTAATTCCGCACGCACCACAAGCTTATCCAAATTCAGAAATTGGTTTTGATATTGAATTGGGCTCATCAGCTTTACCCATTGCTGAATTTTATGGTATTTCTTTTATCGTTCGTTTTAGTGAAGATGTGATTGACGAAAGCAGTGGTGTGCAGTTTGAAATCGGCAATAACTCATGGATTGACCCAGCTCAAAATAACCACCGAAAAATTGCGACTCTACGAGATGATGGTTCTATCGAATTTGCGATTACTCGTTTGGATAAACAACCGATTAGTGGAAGTGGCAATGCCGCTCAATTTTTTATCATCATCGAAGATTTTGTAGATGATTTACCAGCGGATTCTGTAGAAATTTTTGTGGAAAACGTTCGTTTGACTAATGAAAAGTTGGAGACTTTTCCAATGGCATTGGGAAGAGCAAGTTTCGAATTAATTGAAAATGGCGCATTGAATCCACCAAGTTCTAACTGTCCTAATATCGTTGCTCCCGTTTGTGCAAGTAATGGAGTGACCTATCTTAATAGCTGCTATGCGCTCGAAGCGGGTATTACTGATTTTACGCCTGGGCTTTGTTATAGTGATTGTATTGACCCTGAATCTATTAAGCCTGATGAGATTTGTTCTACGGTATATGACCCAGTTTGTAGTTGCAACGACGTTACGTATTCCAATGCTTGCGAAGCGGATAAAGCAGGTGTGACTGCTTATTCTTCAGGCGCTTGTAATACTTCTAATTGTTATAATCCTCAGCAAGTTGCGGCAAGTGGCAACACAACTATCAACCCTGATGATGGTACAATTTCGGTGGTTTGTCCACCTGACAGCGACCCCGTTTGTGGCTGTGATGGTATCACTTATAGTAGTGCTTGTTTGGCGGAAGCGAGTGGCATTACTTTTTATACATCGGGTAGTTGCGGTACTTGTGTTGATCCGTGGACGATGAATCCTGATGCCTTGTGTACGTATGATTACGAACCCGTTTGTGGTTGCAATGAGGTTACTTATTTAAATGCTTGCCAAGCAACGGCAGCAGGAGTTACTAATTTTTCAGCCGGTGCCTGTGGTCTTGCCAGCACCTGGTGTAATGAGGCCATCCCAATTCAATGTGGCGATTTTTTACCAATCGAAACGACTATAGGTGCGGGCAACGACATTTCTGTTTATCAGAATTGTATCAACAGCACGATGGTTGGACCAGATAAGGTCTATGTTATTAATAAAAATACGCCTGGTGATTTACAAATTGGTCTGGAAATCACTACGCCTAATATGGACTTGGATTTGATTTTATTAGATGCCAATTGTAGTGCTGTGACTTGTTTGGCAGCCAGTCACACCAGTAATTCACTGACGAACAACGAAGGAATTCTTTATGAAGATGCTCCGATTGGTACTTATTATATCGTTGTTGATGGACAATATGCCAATTCAGAAGGTAATTATCGGTTAGAAGTAAGTTGTGCTTATCTGGATTGTTCGGATGCACAGCCATTGACTTGTGGTACTCCTTATTTAAATAATAATATTAATGGAAATGACAATGTTTCCCTTTACCATTGTGGCAATGTATTGAATGTTGAAAATAACGGACCAGAAATGGTGCATACTTTTACGATAACAGAACCTGGTCAAGTAGATATTTCTCTGACAAATTTAACGGCTAATTTGGAATTGTTTCTTTTAGATGCCTGTGACAATAGTGAATGTTTAAATTATAGTCAAAACGGAAGTACGGGCAGTGAGTTCATTACGACTTTTCTCGCGCCCGGCACGTATTACATCATCGTTGACGGCTACAATGGTGCGACGAGTGATTACAGTCTGCAAGTAGATTGTGAAGGGACTTGCAATCTGGATATTGCAGTCAATTCAAGTAGTGCCAATTGTTTACAAAATGACGGCTCAATTACTGTCATGACGAATGGTGGTACTGCCTCATATATCATCACTTGGGCGGGAAGCAGTATCTCAGGAACGGTTGCAACTTATCAACCTACACACATTATTAATGATTTGCCAGCAGGAAATTATACGATCACGGTCACAGATGTTCTAGGATGTTCAGAAACTTTAACCACGAATGTTTCTGCTTTGGGTGGTTTGAATATTGCTTTGACACCAAGTTCAGGAGATTGTAGCGTTGGTGGCAACATTCAGGTTAATGTCTTAAATGGCATACCTTCTTACCAAATAACACTCGATGGACCAACAACTCAAATAGGAACAACCAGCAATGATTTTTATAATTTCAACAACTTACCAGCAGGTAATTATACGGTTACTGTCGTTGATAGTTCGGGTTGTTATAGTATTCAAACAACTACTATTGAACAAGGAGAAGGCATGTCTTTTCAAGCTTTGCCAAACGCTGCGGACTGTGGACAATCAGGTTCGATTGACATTATTGTTGATGGTGGAACAGCTCCATTTGCAGTTTTCGTAACAGGAACAATTAATGGAAGTGGTGTTGCACAAACAGCTAATTTTTCTATTCAAAATTTGCCTGGGGGTAGCTACATCATTACCATTCAAGGTGCAAATGGCTGTCAGGCTACACAACAGGTAGATGTGCCCAACTTCCAATTGGATATTAGCGCAGTTGCTTATAACGGTATTTGTGGTGCAAACGGTTCCGTATCCGTTAATGTCAATTCTGGTTCTGGTCCCTACACTTTGACATGGTCAGGTCTTACGAGTGGTACAGCAACGAATGGCTCGGGGAGCTTTATCATTCCAAATCTACCTTCCGGCACCTATACGATTCAAGTAACGGATAATGAAGGTTGTACTGATTTTCAAACGGTAACGTTAGACAATTCTGCGCCTTTTGTAGCTGTAGCTGTTACTACTTACGATGCAGATTGTGACAATCCAGGTTTTATTTGGTTGAGTATGAATGACGGTGTTTCCCCATATAACATTTCTTGGAGTGGTCCCGTATCAGGCGATGCCAATACATTTAATAGTTTTTATCCAATTGCGGATGCATTAGCTGGTTTTTACAATGTGGTAGTTACTGATGCCAATGGCTGTACTTATAGCGAATCTGTTACGGTCGGCGGTGGTTCGGCGATTGCTTTTCAGGCATTAGCAGGTAGTAATAATTGCGGTCAAAATGGCTCAATTGATATTAATATTTTTAGTGGCGATGCACCTTATACCATTTCTTGGAATGGTCCAATTCAAAATTCGACCGTTACTAATGATATCAATTATACGATTGAAAACTTGCCAAGTGGCACGTATTCTATCGAAGTAATGGATGCCAATCAGTGCGCTGAATGGGCAATTGTTACCTTAAATACCACAAACTCTTTAACCTTTACTGCAACACCAAACAACGGCGATTGCGGTGAAAATGGAACGATTTCTATCAATATCAGTGGTGGTAGCGGCAATTACGATGTTTCTTGGAATGGTCCAACTTTTGGCTTTTTCAACACGACAGGCAATTCCTTCATTATTCCGAATTTGCCTTCTGGAACATACACGATTAACATTACAGATTCCAATGACTGTAGTGCAATGCAATCAACGACCTTAATTAATGGGAGTAATTCAAGTGTAACCGCAACTTTCATTCCTACACTGGGTAGCTGCGGAGAGAATGGTTCAATAGCGGTGACTGTCACCAGTGGCAATGGTCCTTATTTCGTGGATTATGATGGACCAAGTACCGGGGGGCAATCCTCGCTTTTTAGCCCAAACTTCAACTTTCCAAATCTGCAATCGGGCAATTATATTTTTACCGTAACCGCGGGTAACGATTGTAGCATTATGCAATCCGTTTTCCTAAATCCAGGCAACGCGATGACTTTTGTGGCAACAACAGATGAAGGGACTTGCGGACAATTTGGAGACATCGAAATCAATATTTCTGGTGGAAATGTACCGTATAATATTAGCTGGACAGGTCAAACTTCCAGCTCGGTAACGGTCAATAGTAACACTTATACTATTCCAAATTTATTAGGTGGAAATTACACTATTATTGTCAATGACAATGACGGTTGTTCGACCCAACAAAGCATTGTTTTAGACAATGGCGAAAACGTCCAATTTTGGGCAACAGCAAATGCAGGTGGTTGTGGAGAATTAGGGAGTATTTTAGTTGGCATTTCTACGGGAGTTGCGCCATATACCATCGGTTGGTCAGGTGCGGTTTCCAGTATGGCAATCACTTCTGACCCGAATTTCAATATTTCAAACCTACCATCTGACACTTATAGTATTACCGTTTTTGATGCAAATGGCTGTGGCGATAATACCAATGTTGTTTTAAATAATGCCAATTCTCTAAATCTTTCTGTTACCGAAAATAATGGCAGCTGTGGTCAAAATGGCTCACTTACGCTGAATTTTTCTGGTGGAAATGCGCCTTACACGGTTAATTATAATGGAGCCGCATCAGGTAGTTTTACGGAGAATGGCAACGCGACGATTATTTCTAATTTACCAAACGGAAATTATAACATCACCGTAACCAGTGCAGACGGTTGCATGGTTGCTCAAACGGCTACTTTAAATAACGGAAACGGCATCGCAATCTGGACAACACCAAACAGCGGAACGTGCAGTCAACTTGGCAATATTTTAGTCGATGTCACAGGCGGTGCAGCACCATTTAATGTTACTTGGTCTGGCGCAGCGAATGGTTCCTCAGCAGAAACTTCAAATATTTTCACGATTCCAAACTTGGGAAGTGGAACATATACCGTCACCGTCTTCGATGCAAATGGATGTAGCGATTCTAATACCACAACTTTAACCAATGCCTCAGGTATCAGCCTTTGGGTAACGCCAGCTAATGGTTCTTGTGGTCAAAACGGCAGCATCGCACTTGATTTTAATGGAGGAAATGCACCATATACGATTATTTGGAACGGTCAATCTTCTGGAACAAATACCATAAATGGTAATGTTTTTACCATTCCAAACCTACAAACTGGCAATTATAATATTACGGTAACAAACGCCGACGGCTGTTCTGCAACCCAATCAACCACTATTTTAAATAATGGAAGTATCGCCATCTGGGCAACGCCAACCAACGGCAATTGCGGTCAACAAGGTAGTATCCTCGTCGATGTCACTGGCGGCACTGCACCATTCACTTACGCATGGTCTGGTCAATCAAATGGTTTAACAACCAACAGTTCTCCAAATTATACGATTCCAAACCTTTCTGGAGGAAATTATACCATTACCGTAACCGGCTCCAATAACTGTTTGGCAATGCAAAATGCGACAATTGCCACTTCTGGAAATGTCAGCCTTTGGGCAACCGGAAATAACGGAAATTGTGGTCAATTAGGAAATGTCGCCCTTGATTTCAATGGTGGAACGGCACCTTATACCATCATTTGGAATGGCACATCGTCAGGTACAAATATGGTAAATGGAAACCTGTTCACTATCCCAAATCTACAATCAGGAAATTACAATATAACCGTCACCGATGCCACAAACTGCTCTGCCGTTCAATCCGCAGTTATCAGTAATTCGGGAAGCATCGGTTTCGCTGCCACGTCTAATAATGGAGCCTGCGGGCAACCAGGAAGCATTAGCATATCAATCGCTAATGGCACGAGTCCTTACACCTTAACTTGGACAGGCGCAACTACAGGAAACACGACAATTAATAATACGAATACTTACACAATTTTAGCTTTGCCTACGGGCAGTTATAATCTCATGTTGACAGATGCCAACGGTTGTTCGAGCAACCAATCGGTGACGCTCAACAACGGTAGTGCTATCAATTTTGCTGCAAATGTCATGAATGGCAGTTGCGGACAATTGGGCAATATCGCGTTGAATGTTACGGGTGGAAACGGCGATTACCTGGTCCTTTGGGCGAGTAGTAATGGCAATGGCTCGGCACCATTTTCTGGCAGTTTTTACACAATCCAAAATCTGGTTTCAGCCAATTACACCGTAGTTGTATCTGATTCCAACGGTTGTTCCGCAACACAATCCTTGAACATAAACAATGGAACAACCCTCGACTTGATGGCCACAGGCATTAACGGTGCCTGTGGTCAAAATGGGCAAATTAACCTAATCTTTTCTACTGGAAATCCGCCGTTCAACCTCAGTTGGACAGGCACAACCAATGGAAATTTGACGATTAACGGAATGTCCGCTATCCTTCCGAATTTACCTACTGGAAATTACAACATTAACGTAACCGACAATAACAATTGCAGCGGCAGTGCGTCCGTTGCTATCAATAATGCGCCAACCTTACTCGCCAATGTAACGGGTACGAACACGATTTGCAACGGCGCAAATTCTGGTTCCGCAACCGCGAATACTTCTGGCGGCACGTTCCCATTCACTTTCGCATGGAGCAGTGGCGGCATTACCGAAACGATTAATAATTTAGCTTCTGGGACTTACACTGTCACCGTTATGGACGGAGCGGGCTGTATCGCCAATGGTAGTATTTCTATCATGCAATCTACACCGATTACTATTGATTTGGCAACCGCCGATATCACTTGTAATGGTGCAAACGATGGGAGTCTTTTGGCAACAGGTTGGGGTGGTGCGCCACCATATAATTATGCTTGGAATACGGGATTGATTTACGATGAACCAACGCCAAATGCAGGGTCAAGTTTGACGAATCTTTCCGCAGGAACATATACGGTCACCGTGACTGACCAAAATGGTTGCCAAACGATTAATTCGATTGCCATCAACGAGCCGCAAGCGATTACTTTACAAACGACTTTTACCAATGCAAGTTGCGGCGGAAACAATGGTAGCGCAACCGTCAATCCTTCGGGAGGAAACGCACCTTATTCTTTCCAATGGAGCAATACGGGTACGGGACAAACCATTTTTGGTATCGCGCCTGGCACTTATACGGTACAAGTTTTTGATGCTAATTTCTGTGTGCAAACCGCTTCTGTGACTGTTGGAAATGATAGTCAAAATGCAGTAGCGAGTTACACAGTTAATGAAAATGCGTTGACGTGGACATTCACGAATACGTCCGTTGCCGGTACGACTTACTTTTGGGGTTTCGGTGATGGAAACACTTCGACTTCACCAAATACAACGAATACATTCTGCGAAGCAGGTTTTTACAATATTTGCTTAACCGCAACAAATGCCTGTGGTTCAGATACCTATTGTGAAATGATGAATGTTTCGATTCCTGCCAACTACGCGATTTTAGATGTCGGTGAAGTAGTTGGAAATAATGGGGAAACGCTTGATATTCCGGTTACGATTCAAAATGTAACAAGCCTTGCTTCTATTGCAGGTTCGATTGAAATTGAAAACTCAGCGATTGGAACGATTATCGGGATGTCGGCTGGCGTGATTGACCCATCTTTCAATCCAGCGTTGAATACATTTAGCTTTTTCAGCGCAAGTGGTTTGGGAGAGGACGTGAATAATGGCGATATTTTATTCTATATCCAAGTGCAAGTGAATGGCAATACTGGAGACGTGACAAAAGTAAATATTGGCAATACGCCACTATCTGTTGAGGTTGGGATTATGGTCAATGGCGCACCAACGCTTGCGCCACACGCCGTATTGAAAGGTTCGGCAAGTATCTTTGTTGGTACTGTTGCAACCGTCAATGGCTGGATTCAAACTTGGTGGGGCGAAGGCATTAATAATGTAACGGTGAATGTTTGGAACGATAATTTTGATGAAACTTACTATACCGATATTGATGGGAATTATGTAACCAATCCAATGACCGCAGGCGAGACGTTTATCTTTGAACCATCGAAAGATACGCTACCAAGTAACGGTATTTCAACCTTTGGCTTGTTCATTGGTCAGCAATATATTTTAGGACATGAGCCTGCGTTGATTACTTCGCCTTACCAAATTATTGCGGGTGATGCGAATTGCAACGGCTCGTTTACGACACTGGATTTATTTGCGATTCAGCAGCAGTTGATTGGTGCGACACCAGTATTTTCAAATTGTCCATCGTGGGTATTTATTCCAGACGGATTTCAGATGGCGAGTTTCGATAATCCTCAAAGTATCTTTCCATTTCCAAGCATTGATACGATGTTGATTACCGCAGATACCACTTCTAGTTTTATTGGTGTAAAAGTTGGTGACTTGCTCGGCGATGCCAATCCTGAATTGTTATTGAGTGCGGATGACCGAAGTGGCGACTTTGTTTTGACGACTAAAAATCAGACGGTAAAAGAAGGTGATATTATTGAAATTACGCTTGCCGCAAATGAGTTGCGCGAAATTGCGACGATGCAGTTTGCCTTGAATTTTAATGACGACCAATTGCAGTTTTTAACGATTGAAAATGGAAAAATCGAATCTCCTTTGATTAATTTACTTGAGAATGAATTGCGTTTTAGTTGGTTTGATTTATCTGGTCAGGGTTTGATTTTAAATGAAAAAGACAATCTATTCACGTTGCGTTTTCAAGCATTGCAAGATGTGGCAGACCTTTCAAATAGTTTGAATTTTAAAAATGATTTATATAAAAGTGTTGCTTACGAAGCGACAGGTGCAGCGTACGATTTGCATTTAGCATTTGACAATACAACACCTACAACTGCTGCTTTTAATTTATATCAAAATGTGCCAAATCCATTTGGCGATTTCACGAATATTCAATTTGAATTACCAGCAGCAGCGACGGTGAAAATGACGATTCAAAATAGCCGAGGAGAAGTGATGCGAGTCGTTCAAGATGATTTCGCAAAAGGGTTGAATGATGTTTTGATTGGGAAGAATGGTTTGAGTGGTGGGGTGTATTATTATACTTTGGAGACGGATGGATTTGTGGAGACGCGGCGGATGGTGATTTTGTAAAATGCCAGTAACTCGGGTTACCAAGAGGGTCGCCACGCTGTGGCTGGTAATACGAATTTTTAAAAATGGACTGATGAAAGAAACGCTGAAAAAACTTGACAAAATTGAATTTCACGACATTGGAGTTGAAAGTATCAAAGTAATATCTGACCCTGAAATTTTAGTTGTTATTTCATTTTTCTTACACATTGAAGAATTGAATGATTATCAGAAGAATGAAATAGCTTTTAAAGGAATCACTAAACTGGAAATTGGTGAACTATTACTAGATGCAGATTCTGACATTGAATTAACCAGTTTTGACTATAAATATAATAAAGAATTCGATTGCGAATTGATTTTTCTTTTAGGAACTGGAAAGCCAAGTTTTGAAATGAAAATTAAATGTGAAAACATAGAAATGAAAGTTTTATCCTCAAAATAACCAAAAAAACTTATTACCGATTACAACAACTATGAATAAATTTTTAACCATACTAACCACAATACTATGCCTGGCAACCACCCTGTCAGCCCAAACCCTCACCTTGGAAATACCCGAAGTACAAGGACAGCAAGGGCAGATAGTGGAAGTGCCGATCACGACCGTTGGATTCGATAGCATTATTAGTTTGCAATTTACGTTCAACTGGGATGCGAATATCATTTCCTACAATGATTATGAGATGGACAACTTGATGGATGCGGCGATTGGAGAGGTGGAATCAGACGATGGCAACCTGCGATTCTCCTGGTTCGATGCAGACGGAAGCAGTGAGACATTGCCGGACGGAACGACTTTGATGACACTGCGATTTTTGGTTGTTGGCGAGATAGGAGAGGAGAGTGTCGTCCAAATTACGGGCGACCCGCTGGAGATTCAGGCATATTATATCAACAACGGAAATTACGAACCAACCACATTTATTGGTAACACAGGAGCGGTCCAAGTTATCGAACCTGTAAGTATAAGTGTTAGTGCGCAAACGGGGAATATTGCTTGCTTCGGCGACGGCAACGGATTTATTGATTTGCAACTCTTTACCAATGGCAACGACTATTCGGTGGAGTGGAGTGGACCCAATGGATTTACGGCGGAAGACGAAGACATCAACAATCTCGACGGGGGTAACTATGACCTTACGGTCTTCGATACTGATGGGAATGCCTTGATTGACACCACTTATACAATCGATGAACCGCTCTCCGCGTTGGCGGTTGATGAATTGGGCACAATGGTGTCCAATTGCGGTGAACCTGATGGAAGCGCTTTGGTAAGTATGAGCGGAGGTACGACTCCTTACGCTTACGATATTGGGGATGGCGTGACTGGGCAATTTGACTTTCAAAACCTTGCGCCTGGCACGTACAACATCACCATTACCGATGCCAACCAATGCGGACTGACGGACTCTTTCACTATCGTTTCGACCCCGCTTCCAGTACCTGCAATTGACTCGGTCATTGCGTTTTGCGAAGGCGATTTCGCAATGATTTTTGTAGGGCAGTTTGCCGAATATCAGTGGTCAACCGGAGAGTTTTCTTCTACTATTTTTGCTGCAGCAGCAGGCGAATATGCAGTCACGGTCACGAATGACGAGGGCTGTACCGCTACGGCGAGCGCGATGGCAACCGCGCAAGATTTAGTTGCCCTTACTTTAGAGAATGATGTCCTTGAAATATGCCCCGGGGAGTCAGTTCAGTTGTTGGTCTCAGGGGGGGACCAATATCAATGGATTGATACAACCGGGGCTTTTAGTTCCCTCACGGTCGCTGACCCGATTGTGACGGCACAAGAGACGCAAATTTATACGTTGATTGGCTCGAATTCGTGCAATAGCGATACGATTTTGGTGGAGGTTTTTGTTTTCGAACCGATGGGCTTTGTGATGAATGATACTTGTGTTTTTGCAGGTACTGAAATACAATTGAAAGTTAGTGGTGGCGCAGAATATCTCTGGGCAGACGGAGAGTATCCACTCAATGCCAATAATATTTTTAATCCAACAACGACACCTGAAGACAGCACTTTTTATGCCGTCGAAATTATAGACAACAACGGCTGTTTAACTTACGATACGATTTTTGTGGCAATTGTCACCGACCCAACGACCAATATTCCTGCCATCAACACGCTTACGCCAAATGGTGACGGCGAGAATGATGTTTTAGAATTTGATGCCTCCATTAATAAATTTGGACCCAATCGCTTGACCATTATGAATCGGTGGGGAGATGTAGTGTTTGAACGCATTAATTATCAGCGAGATAGCGAGCGTTTTGATGGTACAAAAGGTGGAAAACCATTGTCTGCGGGGACTTATTATTATGTGCTGAGTTTTGGGAATGCGGATATTAAGCAAGCTTTGTTGATAATTAATTAAGAATGAAAAATTAAGAATGGGGGAGTAGTGGTATTTGAATGACAAACCCCCAACCTCTAAAGGGGGAGCGATTCGTTCGTTATTGATGATTTTGGTAAATGAATTGATTTAGTAATTTTTTTAAAGAAAAATCAAGCAATTCAGTTAGTAAAATATTTGAAAAAATCTTGGAAGTACTCCCCTTTAGGGGTCGGGGGTTCTCTGATTGGAAAACAAAACAATGAAATTAACCTATACAATTTTAATGACTTTTTTACCCATTTTTCTCTTCGCCCAACAGCTTCCTTACGGTAGTCACTTCAGAGAAAATCAATTCACTGCCAATCCCGCAATGACGACGGCTGGCAACTTCATGGAAATCAACGCCGATTACCTCCAACAATGGGCAGGTTTCAACGACGCACCACGAACCATCAGCGTGACGGGGCAATTTCCGTTCGACAATATGGGCATCGGTGGTTTAATGCAATATGATAAAACGGGACCATTTCAAGCTAGTAAATTCGCGCTGACGTATGCTTATAAATTACCAATTGGCATTACTTCCAATGACCGTTTAACTTTTGGAATTATGGGGTCAATCAGCGAATATCAAGTCAATCAAGAAGATGTAGTTGCAACGAGCCAAACGGATGTGTTTTTGCCCGTAGAGGCAAGTTCTAACATTGTTCCGAATGCAAGTTTTGGGGTATATTACACGACGAATGGCGAGGATGATTTTGATAATAATTCCTTTTATTTTGGTTTGGCAGCAAATCAATTAATTAGCGGCGATGTTCCTGCCTTTGGCGACGGCGTAGATGGAAGTTTGAAACGAAAAATACATGCGAATGCGACTGCGGGCGTACGGATTATCAACGATGATTTGGCCTTAGAACCTTCCGTTTGGGTGAATTATGCGCAAGATAATATTTATAATTTCAATATGGCATTGCGAATGGAAAAATATGAATCGTTTAATGCGGGCTTGATTTATTCTTCGAATCAAACATTGGGCTTACAATTGGGTATGAGTATTAAGAATGATATGCTGAAAGATGGCGTGCTGCGAGTCGGTTTATTAGGTCATTATAATATTGGTAAAACTGGGGGGTATCAAGGTTTGGGTTATGAATTTGTCATCGGCTACCGGTTTGTCAATTAAAATGAGCAATGAGCAATTCCAGTTAGATGAATTGCACATTGTTAATTATTTCACCTTACGTTGAGTAAAAAAACTGCTCTTTAACAATCTTCTCATCCTTCACTTCATACACACAGATTTCTTCAAAAGTCATTCGTCCTGATGCTTTAAAAGTAGCATCCAAAGAAGAAACCAAGCTAAAGTGATTGCCTGCAACGATTGGGTCGCCAATTTCTCCACCATGTACTTCATCTAATGTTTCGCGCCATTTTGCGCCTTTTATTTTAAAGGCTTCCATACCTTGTATTTCTCTTTCAAAAGGTACGCCTTCTGGTTCAATACTCTTAGCATTTGTTGCATATAATTCATCATAGCAGGTTTGGTAATCTCCTTTCCTGCATAATTCTACGAGTCGATTTGCGATTTCTTGTACTGTCATTTCTCTTATTTTTTGTTTGTTTTTAAAATTAATTGTGTAAATTTAATAATATTTTTCAATATTTAAAACAAAAATATTAAATGTGGTGAAAAGACATTTTCTAAACTTCTTAACAAAGCGGGCTACCTGCGGCAGCGTGGGTGGGAGTTTAACTAAAAAAAAAGGTCTAACGCTCTCACAAGAAAAGCATTAGACCTAATAAGAAATCAGCGTAAAGTCATAAAAATCAGCGCAATCAGTGTCAAAAAACATCTCGTCCTTTCCGTGCGCCGAAAACCGTCTACCGTTTCTATTTATTCTTACCTATCGAAATCATATTCGTAAACAACCGATACGCCCCTGGGACACCCGCTGGCAATTCTCTAAACCAAGAATAACCACTATAAATATAATATCCTTTCCCATATTTCGCGACCAACATTCCACCATCTCGTGCAGGTTCGCCTGGGTCATTCGCTGATAAGATTGGCACAAATGCTTCATCCCATTCATTCGCAAAATACAATCCACGTTCTTGCACCCAATTGTCAAAATCAGCGTGGGTAATTTTATTTGGATAGTTCAAAATCTCGTGATTGGGTTGCAAAAATCGAACTTCCGCTTCCTCAACTGCTACCCGTTCGCGAGAGATTTTCATTGGAAATGGCGCGATTTCTTCCATCGGAATTTTCAAACCCCAAGTTGTCTGATATTGATTGATTAAAGTACCGCCATTTTTGACATATTCCATCAATTTCGGCTGATGAAATTTCATGCGCTCATTCGTGTTATACGCTCGAATTCCGACAATGACTGCATCATATTGCTTCAAATTTTCATCTGAAATATCCTTGTCTTTCAACAAATCTACCTGATAGCCCACTTGCTCCAAACTCTCTGGAACTTTATCGCCCGCACCCATGATATACGCCACTTTTTCGCCTGCTTTTTTCAAATCAATTTTCACCACTTTTGACTCCGAAGGCATCGCTATAGTTTGGGTTGGAATGTGGTCGTATTCAATCAAAATTAGCTTTTTAGTATAAGATTGATTGCCAA
>JBLHWU010000129.1:0-18951 GCA_047629355.1 Saprospiraceae bacterium
ATACTACTTTCGAGCCAATGGTTGAACTATGGGCTTCTGATTTAGACTTAGGTTCTTATGACAACTGCCCAGGTGGTGTTTTATTGAGCTTCTCTGCTAACACGACTAACATCGGAATAACTTACACTTGCGAAAACGTAGGTGAGAATAATGTTCAATTGTGGGTAACTGATGCTGCTGGTAACCAAGACTATTGCGAGACTTTCGTAATTATTCAAGCGAACCAAGGACAATGTGGCAACGACCCATTAGTTGCTGGTACAATTGCTGACGAAAATAACGTAACTGCTGAAAATGTAACTGTTGAAATGAGCGGTCAAGCTAACGGTATGTCTGCAACAACTGTTGACGGTGCATTCAACTTTAACTTGTTAGCTGGTAACGATATCACTATCACACCATCTAATGATATTGACCATGACAATGGTGTATCTACATTTGACTTGGTATTGATTAGCAAGCACATTTTAGGAACGACCTCTTTGGATTCTCCTTACAAAATGATTGCTGCTGACGCAAACAACTCTGGTGCAATTACGACTTTGGACTTGGTTCAAATCCGTAAATTGATTTTGTTGATTGACAATGAATTCTCAAATAACACTTCTTGGAGGTTTGTAGAGAAAGCGTTTACTTTCCCGAATGCAACTAACCCTTGGGCGACTGCATTCCCAGAAGTAATCAATATCAATAACATTGATGCTGACGTATTGAATAACGATTTTGTTGCTGTGAAAATTGGTGATGTAAATGGTTCTGCTGCTGCAAACAACAACTTGCTGGGTGCGGACGACCGTTCTGCTGGTAAAATGGTAATCGCTGCTAAGGACCGTATGGTTCAAGCTGGCGAAACTTTCACTGTTAAATTCACAACTGTTGAGGCTGTTGAAGGTTACCAATTCACCATGAATTTCAACAACGCGTTGGATTTCGTAGCATTGAATGACGGTACTGCAACTGAAGAAAACTTCGGTTTCTCTATGTTGTCTGAGCGTGCAATCACTGCAAGCTGGAATGGTAATGCAAAGGCAAACGCTGCTGCATTCTCTATGACTTTCACTGCTAACGCTAATGTAATGTTGAGCGAAGCATTGAACATCAACTCTCGATACACTGCTGCTGAAGCTTACAATACGAACAACGAATTGTTGGACGTAGAATTGAACTTCAACGCTGCTGCTGTTGCAACATTTGAATTGTACCAAAACACACCTAACCCATTCAATGGCGAAACTACTATTGGTTTCAACATGGTTGAAGAAGGTGCTGCTACTTTGACAATTGCTGATGTTTCTGGTCGAGTATTGAACGTAATCCAAATTGACGGTACTAAAGGTTACAACAATGTTGTTGTAGACGGATTGCCATCAACTGGTGTAATGTACTACACGATAGCAACTGCTAACGAAACTGCTACTAAGAAAATGGTTGCAACTAAGTAATCATTGATTAGAAGAGGTCAGAAGCCAGACCATTTCACTGTCAGTAGTCAGAATAGAAATCTATTCAACTTCTGACAATGATAATGGTCTGACTTATTGGCTATAAAATATTTTGCACAAGGTTACAATTTGTAATCCTTAGAAGAGGATATAAAAGTCTCCGAAGTTCTTCTTTTTAGTACTTTCTTAAACCTTCTAGAATACCTAAGATAGACCGTCTTTCCACTTATGTGGAAAGGCGGTTTTTTTTGCTTCAATCATAGCGTTCGCAAGCAATGTCTTGTGAAATTGCATTTTCAGGAATGACCGACTGTTCGAAATCTATTAGAATCAGGCACATTCTCTATTTTTTGCTCATTACTATTTAAATTTGCGTATACATAAGGGATTTGTTTTTGAACGCTCTAATACACGATAAATTAAGGTTCTTGTTATATTTACAAAGGGAGTTTGAGGGAGAAAAGTGGTTTGTACAAACCACTTTTCTTCCTCAAGAACCTAAGCCGTGTTGCCGCAGGCGACGCGCAGTGTGTGTTGAAGCTCGAAAATCTTGTGATTCTCTTACTGCTTAAGGTTTAAGAAAACTTGAACAACTACTTGGTTTAATCATAGAGTTGAGTGGACTAACAACTCCTTATTTATCAAGAACCACATGCAATTTTTGGCAAGAATCCAAAGATATTCTATCTTACCTTTTATTTGAAAAAAAATATATTTTGAAACCATCCTAAAAAATTAAGCGGAATTCATTGAAAATTGGAAAGAAAAAGAGAATTCGATGCCTTCATCAAAGCAATATTTAATAAAGCCCCTTGCAGAGGTAATAATTTCTTCGCTGCCTTTTCTTTAGAATGGGCTGTAATTGGTTGAATAAGACCATTTTCTAATGCTGAAATATGTGGCTTTTTTTACGGATAATTCCACAAATAAAAGCCGCTAAACTTTTTATTCGGAGTAGAGGATGACCTTTTAATTACTACGCGTTACTTAGAAGTTGTTTGGAAATTTTCAACCAAAACATAAGTTAATACGAAATATAATTTCGACTGAGACAAATAAAATATACAAAACAGAATCATATTTCCAATTTTTATTTGATGTATATTTATTTTAACTTAATCAAAAATGTACCCCAAATGTTGTTTGTCTCAAAAGAATCATTTAATTGAAAACAAAATTTTTTTCTGAAAAATAGATTTTTTGGCTATAAAATTTCCAAACAAGCTCTTATATATCCTGTAAAATGAAAGCAATTTTTTTAATATCTTGCAGAATATTTTTTTTCATAATAGGTATTCTTTTTTTGTTTTAGTCGACGTAAAGATTACCTGTCTTTTTGTTTTTATTCCCTATTTTTTAAAGAACTTTTTTTCTTTTTTTCTTTTTTATAGGGTGGTTTTAAAATAATTCTCTTATTATTTAAACAACTCCCGCATCACCTTCCCCCGACTATTTGGAATGTCAAAACCCAACAACCGGCCTGCTGTCACCGCAATATCGGGTAATTCCCGATGCGCAGAAGTAATTGCATCTTCTTTAAAATCTGGACCAAAGGCATACAAAAAGATATGGCGACAACCCTCACAATTATCTCCGTGTGATTTAAAACCATCATTAATGCCATCCAAATGTCGCCCGTGGTCATTGGTAACAAATAGGGTAGTGGTGCCTTGATAAAAGGAATCGGTTTCGATAAAATTCCAGAGTTGATAAATGTAATCATCCGTTTGGGTGATGCCTTTGAGGTAATTTTCCCAATTATTCAGATGCCCAGAAAGGTCAGGTTCAATAAAATTAACCAGCATCAATTCAGGTTTTTCGGTAGTCAATACATCTTTAGCCACTGCAAAAGTCACATCATCTAGCCGATAATCACTACCCAACCCATTTATACCACAATCTTGGCTTGGTAGAAAAGTATCCTGCCAATTGGGGTCGGTACAATTGCCCAAAACCGCTACTTTAGACTTACTCGCCACTAACCAAGCTGCGGTGCTGTCTCTATCCTGTGTGGCTCGCCATAGTTGAAAAATGGAAGGGTTGTTAGGCGATTCCAGTCCTGTATTTTCTAAAAAATCATAATGCCCCGTCGCGATTGTAGTATGTCCGGAAATCGTCTTCGTACGCCCATTGTTATAAAAATGCGTATTGATGACGCCTCGAGGTGCTAAGTCATTTGCCAATCGGGGAATGTATTGTCGAGTCGGGTCGCCCCAAGTTTCTGAATACCGCGCACCATCCATTACTAGAATGATGACTTTTTCCGTTTTAAAATTAGTCAGTAAATCGTCTTTTTGACAACTAAAAAAACTAAGACTTAATAGGAAAATTGTAGGAATAAAATACTTATAAATAGTCATGTCACAGCGTTTATTCCGTAAAATTAAGTCGATAGTTTAAAATAAATGTTATTTTTGGAAAGTAAAATCAACTATTGTCGTTTTAAATGTTTTACATAGTTCTACTTTAAGACTCTTATGTCGTTTTCTATCAATAGTATTTTTGCTCATTAAAAACACTCAGTGTATAAGCCCGCTGCCTTCGGTGGCGGGGAGAGAGACTTGAGGGAGAAAAATGGTTTTATTTTTTGCACCAGATTTAAGCGTATTAAAGTAGAAATAGAAAATAAATTGTTATTCATCAATAGCAGGTTTTTTCATTGTTACTAAGTATGATTGAAAGCTATAATTTATCAAATAGATAAACCATGAAGTTATTAAAATTTAATAAAAAACCAGCAGAATTACCAGTGAAAATTATGTTCAGCGCTGAGAAGATGATTGAAGAGGTGGAGAAGTATGCTCAATTGGAAGGACATGTTTTTCAAAATACTAGTAAAGATTTTTTGGTGGACCTTCAAAAATGTCCTCAACTGCGAACTGGGTTTGAGAATTTGGAAGACATCGAAATGTATAAGGAAGAAATAGACTTACTGCTAAAAACGCTTTTTCCGGATTCGTTACAAAAGAACGAAATTAAGGCAATTGTAATGCCTTTTACTTTTGAGGGATTTCATCCAACTGCTCGCTTTGCACAGATTTTGGACGATGCAGGTGAAGATTTTAGAATGGACTTGGCGAATTTTACGGACGGCATCACCTATATATACGCCTGCTCCTTCATTTTAGCGAAATATCATGAGATGCCAATTGATTTTGGCCGACCGATGTATTTAGATATTCCCAATCAAAAGACGGGAAAAATTCGGCATTATCGGGCTCTGATGAACGCTGATTTAACGGAAATTATAAAAACGGATAGCGCGCCAGACATTACCAAAGAGGACATTGATTATCTGTTGCAAAATGCGGATAATGTAGAAGTTTGGAAGGAAAAGTTTCCACCTGAAAGCTATATTTTTAAAGGATTTTGCCTCGTCAATTTATTTGACGTGACCCAAGATGTCATTATTAATAAGATACGTTCCCTGTTTCTTCGTAACGACGACCAAGTCTATCCCGATTTTCAAAAAGCGCTACAAAACTTGATGAATATTGATGACTTAATGGTCGGTTATTCAACCTATGATTTATCAGAAAAGCAGTCGCTTGGAACGTTTTTTAATCAAAATACAGCTAGCTTGTTTTTGGAGGAGAATGAACGCATCAATTATCAAGAAGTGTTTTGCGATGGCATCCAAAATTGTGTGATGCAAAATGCCGAATTGATTGCTATGCCGAATGTTAGAAGCTACGGAGAAAAGACGGGATTCAACAATTTTTATAAAAGACTAGCAGCAAGAAATATTGGTAGCCTAGTCTTGGTTCCTCTCCGAATTAGCGATAGGTATCTACAATTACTTGAATTGGGGACAATAGAAAAGAACAAGCTCAATGCTTTGAATGCCAATAAGTTAAAAGACATCATACCTTATGTTAAAATAGCTGCTCAACGGTATATGGAGGAGAATTTAAATATTTTGGAAAGTACGATTCAAGAAAATTATACCTCCTTGCATCCTACCGTTAAATGGCGATTTGACCGTGCGGCGATTAACTTCAATCGACAAAAAATAGAAGGCATTACAAAGCCTTTTTTAGAAGATATTTCTTTTGACCAGGTTTATCCAATTTATGCACAAGCGGATATTAAAGGCTCGTCTACGGCCCGCAATCAAGCGATTCAAAAAGATTTAGAAACCCAATTGAATATGGTGCTTGAAACGTTTGAAACCATTTTAAGTATTCAGGATTATCCTATTTATAAAAAACTAGTTTACCGGGTAGGATATTATTTAAAAATAGTTCAAAAAGGCTTAGATGCTGGCGATGAATTGACTATTTTAGATTTTCTAAAAGCTAAAATTTATCCTGTTTTCAATCATTTAAAAAATATAAACCCAGTTTTTGAAAAAGCTATCTCCGTGTATATGGCAGAGATAGACTCGAACTTGCATGTGGTGTATCGCGTGCGTAAAGCCTATGATGAAAGTGTAGAAATGTTGAATGACCAAATGGCGAACTACTTGGATGGTCGGCAAGCAAAGGCGCAAGAAATGTATCCACATTATTTTCAGCGATACAAAACCGATGGGGTAGAGTACAATATTTACATTGGAGGTGGCATGGTTGAAAATCAAGAATTCTATCCAATTTATTTACAAAACCTGCGCATGTGGCAATTAGAAACCATGTGGGGCTTGGAACAAGTAGCGGATAATTTGCTCTCAGAAATGTCGTATCCGCTGCAAGTGGCATCTTTGATTTTAGTTCATAGCCATCCATTGTCCATCAAGTTTCACATGGATCAAAAAGCTTTCGATGTCGATGGCGCATACAATGCTCGCTATGAAATTGTCAAAAAACGGATTGATAAATCGCACATTAAAGGCACAACGGAACGTCTGACGCAGACGCGAAAAATTGCGATTGTTTATTCTCAAGATTCAGATGCAGAGGAGTATTTGGAGTATATTAAGTACTGGCAATCAGAGGGCTTGTTTGGTAAAGTTGAAATGCTAGAATTGCAAGATTTGCAAGGAGTTTCTGGATTGCGCGCCATTCGCGTGGAGGTGCTTTATGAAAAAGAATCGAATGGAAAGAATCAAGAATCGAGTAAAAAGGTAGCGGCGAAGGTTTAAATATAGGGTAAGTACTCGGACCTACTTATCTTTTTCCTTTAAAAATTATTCAATAACCGTGCTGCCGTAGGTAGCGCGCAATAGCATCATCCTTTCAACCAAACGCCAATAAAATAGGACGCCACCGACACCGTTGCCACCAAAAACGTTCCCCATAAAATATCTACAAAAACAACCGTTGGTGACCAGTTTTTTAACGTTGCCCAATTGGTGAAATCATAAGTCGCGTAAGTTAAAAAACCTAAGGCTGCACCATAAATTCCCGCTTTCTGCCAAGAGTTTTCGGCAAGTGCAGGAATGACGGCAAAAAATAAAATACCTGCAATGTACATCAAGTAAAAAAATAAGGCAGCACTCCAATTTACCTCGTCTGCCATCAGGTGACCAATGTGTTTTCGGTAGAAATTTTTAGCAATTAAACCCAACCAAATTAGGTCAACAGCAAAGAAAATGGGAATGGTCAGTAGGTATAATTTTAGGTAGAAAGGGAAAGCCATAATCGTGAATTTTAGGTACAAAGTTATTAGACTTGTTACCCTATAAAAATGCTTGTATGAAATTTAGATTTTTTTACTAGTTTTCTTTGAAAAACCATTGAATAGTCCCTCTATTGAATGATTTTTTAAAGGAAAATAGCGGAAAAAGATATTTTCAGGCGAGTATTTATTAAAGAGGAACAAGTGTATTGATACAACGGCGATTTCCTTTTTTTGTTTAATCCTCAAAATGGTTTCCCTTCTAAGGGTGTAATTTGCTGACAGTTAAATAGCTACAAAATATTTTGGAAGTTATTTAAAAACCGTGATTTACGTTTACTAAACTTTGAAAGTTTAGTAAACGTCTTTCCAATCATAGAAAGGTAGTCTTCAAAATCGCCGCCGCGAAGCACCATCCGATTTATTCTTCTTATTGCTTACCTTATTTTTAGTCGCAAAATTATAGCTTGCCCAAAAGGTAATCGAACGGGAGCGATTTTTTCGTTGGATAGAAGTTGTAATATTATCAAATGGGCGTGTATTACCTGACTCTACAATATTTAGTGGGTCGTTGAAGTAGATGCGACAATTCAGTTTTTTATTAAAAAAGGATTTCTTGATGAAAAATTCTATCCAATAATATGGGTCTTGTTGATAAAATGCATCGTAGCTAGGCGATAGATAACGTCCCGAAAGGTCAATTCCCGTCGTTTTATCAAGATTGATACTTGTTGAAAAATAAAGGTCGATAGTCGTTTTGGCAAATAAGTCTTCGCCTGTTTCTGTCGTGAATTTTCGGTGATACAATCGGGCGCGAGTTCTCAAATTCAACCAATCTGCAATTTTATAACGACTGTTGTATTCCATTCCGTACTGGGTTTGCTTACCCGCATTTTTTCGTTGGTAATACGCAATGCCGTCTTCCAAAGTATAAACGCCGTTGATGGCATTGTTGTAAACTTGGTAGTACAGCGATAGGTTTTGTTTTTTCTTTTGAAACGTTATTTCATACTGATCAATATATTCTGGTCGCAAATCTGGATTACCAATGAGGTAACGAAAGTCATTAACTTTACGAACAATATTATTTAAATCTCTAAAGGATGGACGGTTCAATCTCCGAGAATAACTGCCCGAAATGGTTGCTTTATTCGGTAAATCATAGCTATAAAAAACGGAAGGAAACCAATCTGAATAGTTTTGCTGAATGCTGTCCAAAAGCAATAAATCTAAGCGAGACAAATCCGTGTTTTCTACTCGAATGCCTGCCTTGAAATAGTGCTTGCCTTTAATTTTTTTACTCAAATTGACATAACCTGCATTGACCTGTTCAGAATAATTTAATTGGGAACTGCGGTCATTTTCTATCCAATTTCCATCAATGAATTCCTCCACCAGCAAGCTGTTTTTTCGGGTGGTATTCGCCAGTTTTGCACCCATTTCATATTTCAAACTGGTTGCCCAATTTTTTACCCAATCGGCTTGTACCGAAAACAAATCAGTTTGGTTATCAAAGAAATTACGGTCGCGAATGTCGGTCAATTCCTCCAATTGATATGCTGAAAAGATGTTATTGATGTCTTCGCTATCGTGCGTTGTGTGGTCAGCAATCACGGTCAATTTACTATTCAAAGTATCCATTCGCCAATGATAATTGAGCGCGAGACTTTGCACTTGATTGCTCAAATCGGTTGCGGAAACTACCACACCGTAATCCAAGGTATCCTGCTGATTGGTTAAAGAAATGGCGCCATCATTCAAATTGGCACGATTAACGGATGTTCTGAAAAACTCCGTACCAAAGGCATGTTTTTTCCAAGGGGAAATCACGAAGCCCAATTGAGCATTATTTCGAAGAATATCGTACGTTTGGTTGATATCCGTTTTTAAGTAATTTTGTGTAGGATGATAAATAATATCGGTGACAGAATTGGCATTCAAATCTTGCTTCCGCAGATTATAGCTTCCATAGATATTCCAAAATTCGGCACCATAATTTAAGTTAATTGCAGAAAAAGCATTGTAAAAACCATCACCCATTGCTTCATAGGAAACTCGCGTACCGGCTATCCATCCGGTCGGCATTTTCTTCAAAACGATATTAATTGTCCCACCTAAATTATCTGCGTCTGCACTCGCGGAAGGATTGGTTTGTATTTCAACACTTCTGATATTATCCGATTGTAAATTTTGCAAATAAGTCGTTAATGCTTCTCCGCGCAGGCTTAGTGGTCGCCCATTGATAAAGATGGTCGGTGTCCCATTTCGTAAAGAAATTCCGCCGCTACGATTCACCCAAACGTTGGGCGCACGTGCCAAAGTTTCCATGCCGTCATAACCTGACTTTAAAGGGCTACTGCCGACGTTAAAAACCAATTTATCGCCTTCCTGTTCGATGATGGGACGACTGGCTGTCACTACTATTTCAGCCAATTTATGGTTTAAATTTTTCAGAATAATGTCTTTGAAATCATTGACTATATTTGATGAAATAGGCAACGTTTCTAATGTAAAACCAACGTATTGAATGGTCAATTGAAATGCACCACTTTCCTCCGTTTTTAAAGTAAAATAGCCATTTTTATCAGAAATAGTACCGAGAATTAATCGGTCAGACAGGGTATCAATAATAGCGATATTGGCAAATTCAATGGGAATGTTTTCTGTATTTTGAATCGTGCCAGAAATGGTGGTTTGAGCAACCATCCAAGTATTTAGCAAAAGCAAAAAACACAAAGAGAGGGCGTATTTTAGTAACTTCATTTATGTTGGACGTAAGAATGTTTAGATATTGGGAACTGATGGTAAAGACTGATAAAATGAAGAAGAGTTGCGTAAATTTTTTATCGTTATTTAGTTTTACTTTAAGACTCTTAAATCTAATGTAAAAAACAAATGGAGTTTCAGGTATAAGAACTCGTCTCGTCTCGCCTCGCCGAAGGTGAGGCGAGTTTTTTGAAGCTCGAAAACCTTAGTATTTTCTTGATTCTCAAATTAAGTAGATACTTATTTATTTCGCGTTTCTAGGGGTTGTTGCAGTAATTCCTTACCAATCAATTACTATTTTTTTTCTTCCAATAAAGTAAACGCAAAATACTCCAACATCTGTTCTACTTCATCAAAGTTTCCATCGGTTACGGCAACATCCGTCAAGCGAGGCAGGTGCTGTGCAAAATAAATATGATTGTTAGCCATTTCAAAAAGGTTGCTCGCCAAAGTATGTGGGTAGGGGAAACCCGAATTGACTTCGCTAATAACGTCCGCTACTTTAGCACATAAATCTTTATAATTTAGAAAAAAGCCATCCGTATTTTCCTTATCGACCTCTTTGGTATGATAAGCTTTCGTACCTTCTGCAATGACCAATCGGTGCAAAACATTCTCATTTACATACTCAATCGAAGGATTGTCTTTGGAAGCATAAACGAGCGTTTCAATAATGATTTTGAGTCGTCTTTTAGGTTCTTCGATATTCATGACGTGGATATCAATCAAGTAGCTGACCCATTCCCAGTACCAGGATACCAAATAGAGCAATAAAAAGTGTTTGTTTTCAAAATAGCGATAAACTGAAGCTTCCGTAGAGAACATCGCTTTTGCTAGTTTCTTGAAATTAAAAGCTTCAAAACCTATTTCGTCAATTAAAATGATACTCTCTTTAATTATCTTTTTCCCTAAGGTCGTCTCCTGTGGGTCACGTAGGTATAGTTTGTCATTGAGACTGATTTTTATTCCAATCGCCATAAGTAGTTGTTCTTTTTTTGACAAAAGTAGTAAATTTTTTAAACAAGTTTAATGATTGTTTGTTAAAGTTAATGTATTTTCATTAATAGTATTGCTATTATTGAAAATAGTTGTTATCTTTGCAATGCGATAATAGTGATTAGATTTTCGCCTTGATAAAAATATTGTTTTAACAACATCATTTGTATTTAAAAGTAGTTAAGTCTTACCGACTTAACCCAAAAAGCTAATGCAGTTTTTTGAAGATATGTGAACAACATTCATCAATCAACTCAGTAATCGTGAAGGAACAAGTTCGGCATTTGGTAACGTTTATTTTGGTTTTTTTCTACTTTAGTCGACATGACAAAAGATTTTTACTTTTAAAATAGGAGTTATCTACACCTACTTGACTATTACAAAAGTAGGAATGAAGTGGTGCGTAGCATAAAAGTAGTCATAAAATCTTTTCAACTTAGAGAACCGCTTGCGGATGGGTTGGCTAAGGGTAAAAGGTTTACTGAATAAATGACCAAGTTATTTTTTTACCATTATTTATTAAAATTCGAAAAAATGAATCCAGAAAAAAAAGGTCTACTTAGTAATTTAAAATATGATTTACCTGCCTCTGTTATTGTGTTTTTGGTAGCAGTTCCTTTGTGTTTAGGTATTGCCTTGGCGTCAGGTGCGCCACTTTTCTCAGGTATCATCGCGGGTATTGTTGGTGGTATTGTAGCGGGTATATTTAGTGGGTCGCAGTTGGGCGTAAGTGGTCCAGCGGCTGGTTTGGCAGTCATTGTTTTGACGGCTATTCAAGAATTAGGCGCTTTTGAAATTTTCTTAATGGCAGTTGTCATTGGTGGGATTTTTCAAATGGTATTGGGTTTTGCCAAGGCAGGAATTATCGGTTATTATTTTCCATCATCGGTTATTAAAGGAATGCTTTCAGGTATCGGAATTATCATTATTTTGAAGCAAATTCCTCATGCTTTTGGCTATGACAAGGATTATGAAGGTAGCTTGGCGTTTGCACAGCCAGATGGTCACAATACGTTTTCGGAACTGTTTTATATGTTTGAAGCGGTCAGTATGGGTGCGATTACCATTACCGCCATTTCGATGCTGATTTTGATTTTGTGGGAACAACCATTTATGAAGAAAATCAAGTTGTTTCAGATAGTACAAGGACCGTTACTTGTGGTGGGTTTGGGCATTGTTTTAAACCTTATTCTTCAAAGTATGCCAGAAATGGCCTTGACCAGTGAGCAAGTTGTAAAAATACCAGTACCAGAAAGTATCGGTGGTTTTATCAATCAATTTACGCTGCCAGATTTCACGAGTATCAGCAATCCTGCGGTGTGGATTACGGGAATAACGATTGCAGTAGTTGCGAGTTTGGAGACTTTATTGTGCTTGGAGGCAACAGATAAGATGGATCCCTTCAAACGGGTGACGCCAGCGAACCGAGAATTGAAAGCGCAAGGTATTGCAAATATTGTTTCGGGATTGATTGGTGGCTTGCCGATTACGCAGGTTATTGTGCGAAGTTCTACCAATATTCAATCTGGCGGTCGAACGAAAATGGCGGCAATTTTCCATGGCGTCATTATGTTGGCTTCCGCAATGGCAATTCCGTTCTTGTTGAATTTAATTCCATTGGCGAGCTTAGCAGCTATCTTATTTTTAGTGGGTTATAAATTGTCAAAACCGGTCTTATTTAAGCAAATGTACAAACTCGGTCAAACGCATTTTGTACCATTTATAGTTACCATTTTGGGTATTGTTTTTACGGATTTATTGATGGGTATTGGAATGGGATTAGCCGTCGCTATTTTCTACGTCCTTTATAATAATTACAAAAAACCGTTCTTATTTGAAGACAAACATTTGCAAGATGGCGTCATCCGATTGGCATTGGCTGAAGATGTAACTTTTATAAATAAAGCAAGTATCCAGCGTACTTTAAGTCAAATTTTGGATGGTTCAAAAGTAATTATTGATGCCTCTAAATCTATCAATATCGACTTTGATGTCATCGAAATTATTGATGAATTTGAAGTCAACGCCAAGCACCGAGGTATTGATTTGATCATCATTGAACGGAAACGAAAAGGAGTCGGTAATCAAGTGACGCAAATGGAAGAGGCAATGATTAATAAACTCCTGCCAATTGATGGTAAGGGCGTTTCGATTTAGGTTATTGAATCGCTTTTTCTTACATTTAAAAGTAAATAATGAATCAGTTTTTTTTATAAAGAAATGAGCATTAGAAGAGTCGAATTTTAATTAGCTTTTAGTCATATCCCGTTCCTTCGTTAAACAGGGAATGAGGGTATGTTTTTTTTTAGGCACAGAAAAACACGCAACGTTTATATATAATGACAGAAAAGGCATAGAAAAATACGCAACATTTTACACAGAATAATCTATTTTACGACAATGATTTCAAAGCTATTTTATACGTCATTAATTTTCACATTAGCCCTGTTATCAAATCCATTGCTTGCGCAACAAAATGAATTTGGTAACTGGCTAATGTATTTTGGAACCAATCGAATTTCAGACGACTGGAGTATTCATTCCGAAATCCAATATCGAAATCACACCGTCCAACCCACCAATATTGAGCAATTACTTTTGCGAACGGGCGTCAATTATCATTTAAATGACAATGCTATCGTTACTTTTGGCTATGGCTATATTGCCTCCTATGATTTTGAGAGCGAGCAAAAAGCTCCTGAATCTACAGAGCACCGCCTATTCCAACAGCTGATTTTAATCAATAAATTAGGCCGCATCAAATTTGAGCACCGCTATCGTTTGGAACAACGTTGGGTCAATTCCGACTATCGAAATCGCTTGCGCTACCGCCTCATGGTATTCATTCCTATAAATAAACCGACGATTACCAAAGGTACGTTATTCCTCGCAATCTATGATGAAATATTCATGAATACGGAGCAAACTTTCTTCGACCGCAACCGATTGTACGGTGCTTTGGGATATCAATTTAGTAAAATGGTGCAGGTGCAAGTTGGGTATTTGTATCAGCGGGTGAATGCCTTTGGGAAGAGTTATTTGCAGTTTGGGGTGGTGGTGAATCCTGATTTTAGGGAGTAAGCACCTTTACTGTGCCGGATACTAGGGATGCTTGGATGTGCTTTCATTTGTTCTTTAAAATACATTCATTCCGTAGATTAGTTGAATAACTTTACCATCATTTTTAAACCAATGTTGATGTTCGTACTTCACGTCATTTTTACTGTTTTTTACTTTTGAAATACTCATTATACCAACATAAGTAACGCGTAGCAATTAATGCGGTAATTTTATAAACATCTTTTCCGTTATTTTCCCTTTAAAAATCCTTCAATAATACAGGCTACTAAAGATTTTTAGTGCTTTGACAAATCCAGTGAAATAACGCATTACTTGAACTTTAAGAAGCGAGAAAATCGTAAGATTTTCGAGATTTAAAGAACACATTTTGCGCTGTCTGCGGCAGCGTGGGTAAGGTTTTGAGGGACAAAATGGTTTTGCTAAAACAAGAAAAAACTTGTGTTTCATTAGATTTGTCAAAAAACCAGATTTTTTAAAGAAAAACAATCAAAAAAGTCTTAGCCTTAAAATTCCATAGATAATTACGGTCACCTACTTACTCATAACCGAATGGAAAGTTATTCCCATTCCATAGTTAAAAGGGTCTGTTTTGAAATGGTATAATTATTTGATTTTTCAAACAATTATCATTTTCATGACCGACCAGTTTTATATTGGAAAGGGAATAATTGTATTATTTTTTGTTGCAAATTTGATTTATGTTGTCCTCCATCAACGGATAAGCACGTTCCAGTAACCCAACTAGCACACGGAGAAACCAAAAAGGCCGCTACTTTATCTATTTCATCTGGTGTTCCCATTCTTCCCGAAGGAATTGAACTGAGTACCATATCATAAAAAGGCCGATCATGTTCTTTAGCCATTTCCCAAAGTCCACCGCTAAATTCAATAGAACCTGGTGCTATGGTATTTACACGGATATGTTTCGGTGCGAGTTGTACCGCCAACGTTTTAGAATAGCTAATTAGAGCTGCCTTCGATGCAGCATATGCAGCAGGAGCACTAGGAGCACCAGATTCAACTTCCTAAAGTATTACTTTTAGTCTATTTTTGATTCTTTACCCTGTTTTCTGACAGACACTAGGTATCGGATAACTTTACGGGATTTATCAAAGAAATAACTCTATTTCTTCCCCGCCGCATAAAACTCATAGAAATACGGAATCGTCTCAATCCCTTTGAAGTAATTGAAAATCCCGTAATGCTCATTCGGCGAGTGAATCGCGTCTGAATTTAAGCCAAAGCCCATCAAAACAGTTTTTACACCCAATATTTTTTCAAATAAAGAAACAATTGGAATACTACCACCGCCACGTTGAGGAACTGGTGCTTTACCAAATGTCTGTTCCATCGCTTGGTGTGCCGCCTTGTATTCAATGGTGTCCGTTGGTGTCACTGCAGGTTCACCACCATGATGTGGCGTCACTTTTACTTTTACAGAAGATGGCGCGAGCTTTTTAAAATGCTTTTCAAACAATTCCGTAATGGTTGCAGAATCTTGATTTGGCACTAATCGCATCGAAATTTTGGCGTAAGCCTTTGATGGCAAAACCGTTTTTGCTCCCTCGCCAATATAGCCACCCCAAATACCATTTACATCCAATGCTGGACGAATCGAAGTACGCTCTAAAGTCGTAAAGTCCTTCTCTCCATGCACTTGGGAAATGTCTAAATCTCCTTTATATTTATCAATATTGAAGGGCGCTTTATTCATTTCTTCACGCTCCCCTTTAGTCACTTCTTCCACAGCATCGTAGAAACCCTCAACTGTAATGTGGTTATTTTCATCATGCAAAGACGCAATCATGTCACACAAAATATTGATTGGATTGGCAACACCACCGCCATAAACACCTGAGTGCAAATCACGATTCGGGCCAGTCACTTCAACTTCCAAATAACTCAATCCACGCAAGCCCGTAGTAATCGACGGCACATCATTCGCAATAATCGACGTATCCGAAACAAGGATGACATCGCAGGCCAATCGCTCCTTATTGTCTTCACAAAACTGCCCCAAATGAACGCTTCCGACTTCCTCTTCACCCTCAATCATAAATTTTATATTACACGGTAAAGTGTCGGCTGCCATCATCGCTTCAAACGCTTTGACGTGCATGAACATTTGACCTTTGTCATCACAACTTCCTCGCGCATAAATTGCACCTTCTGGATGTGCTTCCGTCTTGCGAATCGTCGGTTCAAATGGCGGCGTTTCCCACAAATCTAAAGGGTCTGGCGGCTGCACATCGTAGTGACCATAGACCAAAACGGTCGGCAAACTTGCACTGACAATCTTATCTGCATAAACGATAGGGTAGCCTGCCGTCTGGCAAATTTCGACATTATCTGCACCTGCTTTTTTGAGGCTGTCCGCAACGATATCTGCCGTTTTATTGGTGTGTTCCGCATAAGCTGCATCTGCGCTAATCGATGGCACTTTTAGCAATTCCATCAATTCATCGAGGAATCGCTGCTTATTTTCTTGAATATAGGATTGTACTTTTTGCATCGTAAATTTTTTATAGAAATTATAGGTCAGAACGCTCACATTTATGTCTGACTTCTGACCTCTTCTAATAATGTTCTTTTAATATTTTCCTTAAATTCTCTTCTGTAAGTCGTCGTTGTAGTTTGCCTTCGAGGGCAAAACTGAGTGTCCCAGATTCTTCTGAAACAATTAACGCCGCTACATTCGTTCGCTCTGTAATCCCCACTGCTGCACGGTGTCGAAGTCCTGCTGAACTGGGTAACTTCGTGCTATCTGAAACAGGCAATATACAACCTGCTGCTAAAATTTTGCCATTTCCAATTACCACTGCGCCATCGTGCAAAGGACTTTCTTTTTGAAAAATACTTAACAACAATAGTTGGGAAATGTTGGCATCAATTGTTGTTCCTGAACTTCGAATGTCTTCCATCTCGAAATTTTTAGACAAAACAATAAGTGCGCCCGTTCGTTCTTTGCCCATTTTTAAAACGGCATTGACAATATATATAATTTCCCGCTTCCGAGCATTGCTACTTTCAAAATTTTTGACCCAAAGTCTGCTTAAAAAATTGGAGCGTTGCCGGAGCGTCGTATTTCCCAAAAGCAATAAAAATCGTCGAACTTCTGGCTGGAAAATAACCATCAAAACAATAACTCCAACGCTGGCAAATTGACTCAATAGAATGGACAATAAATCCATTTTTAAGGCACTTACTAGCCACCAAGCAACATATAGCATGACCACTCCAATAAAGATATTGAAGGCAATACTACCACGCAATAATTTATAGACGCGATAAATTAAATAGCCGAAAATGGCGACATCTAATACGTCCCAAATTCGGATGGATAAGAATCCTATGTCGAATAGTAATGGCAAAAGCGAAATGGTTGACGGCGTACGGTTGACGGCACACGGGTTTAAACGATTGGTTGCAAAATTAAAATAAGATTTTAAATAAAAGCCAACTTTATTGTAATTTCGCGGTTTAAAATTAAAAATCTAATTAGTTGGCTCTGTCAAAAAGTGTCGATTATTGAAGGTCACCTAATTATATAACTATGCGCCGTATGCCGTCAATCGTCACCCGTGCGCCGTCAACCGTTAAATAAATGCTTGGATTAAAATTACCTTCAGACCCAAGATGGGTGAATTTAGCAGAAAAAGACTTGGAAGAAATCTTAACTGACCATGCTTATTGTGAGCAAAAGGCGGCGACTTCATGTATTTCGTTGATTCAACAATATCCGGAACAAAAGCGGATGGTCAAAGAACTTGCGCCAATTGTGACGGAAGAGTGGGGGCATTTTCGCTTGGTTTTGTCGGAGTTGGAAAAACGCAATCTTGATTTGGGGCGTCAGCGGAAGGATGAATACGTGAATAAATTACTGAAGTTTCAGCGAAAAGGTGGGAGTCGAGAAGATAGGCTATTAGAAAAATTATTGGTTTTTGCGTTGATTGAAGCACGGAGTTGTGAGCGATTTAGATTGCTGTCTTTGCACATCAATGATGAGGATTTGAAAGAATTTTATCACCGATTTATGGTGTCGGAAGCGGGGCATTATCGGTTGTTTATTGATTTGGCAAAGGAAATTGGGGGAGAGGAGAGCGCATCGGCACGGTGGCAGGAATATTTGGCGCATGAGGCGGAAATTATTGAGAATTTGGAGGTGAGAGGGGATAGGATTCATTGATTTTAGTGTAGAATTAAGAATTATGACACGGTGGTCTATTGATGAATTGCAGGAGGTTTGGTACTTGGCGACGCGAGAGCACTATGGGCAAAAATATGGTGGGCAAGTCGAAGGTCAGGAAGTTGAGTATTTGAATCATATTGGTAGTGTTACTTTTGAAATTTTGGCGGCATTGACTGAGGATTTGAGTTTAGATGCTGATTTAGCAATCAAATGTGCGGTGCTGCATGATACTTTAGAAGTAGGGTGTTCATTCTTTCAACTCACTGAAAATCAATATGTTAAGAAAGAGTTTTTCAGTGAAAATAATCGTTTAGTGTAGTAAGTTTATTGTTTAGTCTGTATCAGACTTCTAAACCATTGATTATCAGTACCTAAAATATTGAACAGCCTAACTTTAGAAGATACCAATTTAACCTTTTTAGAAATAGAAAATCGGTTTGGAAAAGAGGTTGCAGCAGGCGTTTTAGCATTGACTAAAAATGAGGGACTAGAGGGTAAACGGGCAAAAAATGCTGGATAGTTTGCAACGAATAAAGCAGCAACCCAAATCCGTTTGGGCGGTAAAGATGGCGGATAGAATCTGTAATTTGTACGCGCCGCCTTTTTATTGGACGGAGGAAAGAAAGCGAGCGTATTTGGAAGAAGCGAAGTTAATTCACCAAGAATTACAGGAGGGCAGCGATTATTTAGCGAATAGACTATGGCAGAAGATAGAGGCTTATTACCGTTTTTTTTCTAAAATACTTTTCCTAGAATACAACCAACTTCTTGCTGACTTGTGAAAAACTTGTGAATGAAGCTTATTTATTTTGAATTTGAGGTAGTGTAACAAATGTGCACCACCATTTATTGAAAAAGTGATTTATTACCGTGTAAACGAAGGTTCTTTTAAGTTTGAGCAGCGAGAAAATCGTAAGATTT
>JBLHWU010000130.1:0-18805 GCA_047629355.1 Saprospiraceae bacterium
TATTCGACCAAGTTCATCTTTAACTTTATTCAAGTTCGTACTCTTTGCTCCAAAGATTCCTTGGGCTGTAATAATTAAATTTTGAACAACATGGTCTTCTTGTTCTGAAAAAAAACCGTAATTTCGGTCGTAAGTGGAAGATTCATCTTTTTCTTTTTGGTGAAAGATTTAGATACGAATTCTTCCGCTTTTTTTATGAAAAATACACGCTTTTTTTTCTAACAACATACTGATGTATAGTAGTATGATAATTTTATTCAAAATGCCCCATCTTTTGAGCGGCATTCATCAATTTTTGAAAATTTTCAGGTTTGGCAGCAACGATGTTTCCCCAAGCCAATTTATCCGTTACTTTCTTCGGATTAAGCACAAATCTTTTCCACTGATGTCGTCTGCCATATTCGACGATTGGATGCCATTCGGAGACAATAATTTTATACCCTTTATCCATTAAAAAAGCGGCTTGTTCTTGAAAAGTATAGCCTAAAGGAATCGTCTTTCTATCTTCAAATTCGGTGACGATATAACCGGGATGCCGCTGATTGTCCCAGTCAAAACCTTTTAAAACGAAGAGATCAAAACCTTCGGTATCAATTTTTAAAAAATCAACAGATTGGATGTTTTTTTCAAGACAAAAATCAGCTAATTGAATGGTTTTAACTTGCGCCGTTTCCTTATGACTTTCGTGAAAAGAAGCCATGCTGCTGATACCCGTCGAAACATCACTGGTAAAAAACGAAACTATCTCGCCCGACGTATTCGATGCTGCCCGAATGTCAATAGAAACGTTAGGCAAATCGGCAATGTTTGCTACCAATTTAGCCCGGTTGGTCGGGTCCGGTTCAAAGGCAAAAACTGTCCAATCCTGCTTGGCAAATGGTAATAAAGCCGTACCGATATGTGCGCCAATATCGAGCATGATTTTTCCTTTGCCCGGTTCTTTTTTGAAAATTTGATAAATAATATTGACCTCTTCAATGGACTTACCTTTGATATAATTTTCCAGCGCTTTTCTTAATTTTTCGGGCAACAATTTGCCGATAGTTGCCTTTACCGAAGTCTTACTCATGGTCGATTTTTATTTTTTGTAGCAATTTAAGATGCTGCTTGGCTTGGTGATTTAAGGTGAATTTTGCTTGACTCATCGCGATGCAATTGCGACTCATTTTTTTCAAAAGGGCATCGTCATTAATGAGCGTTTTAATTTTTTGCGTCAATTCTTTCGCCTGGTAAGGACTAAACAATCGTCCCGTTTTTTCTGGAATAACCATTTCTGGAATGCCGCCAATATTTGCGCCCAAAATCGGTGTTCCACAAAATAGACTTTCCAAAATAACGGTCGGAAAATTATCAGCCAAAGACGGAATGATGAATAAATCAGCCGCACAAAGATAGTCAGATTTGGTAGCTTCCTCAAAAATAGGACCTTGGAATAAAATATTTTTGGGGAATGGTATCGTCCAATTTCCTTGGTTGCCAATTAATATTAATTCAATATTTGGGTCGGTAATCTGTTGAAATGCTTCATTTAAAATAGTAAAGTTTTTATGTTCCAAATGAAGTTTTCCAATGATGGCAAGGGCATATTTTTTATCAGGGTTTAAATTCAAACGTTGGCGCGCTGCAGCTTTATCTTTTGGAAAATAAGCGGAGGGAGATAGCCCATTATGAATAATATGCAACTTTTCTGGAAAAGAAAAATCAGGTTTAATCAAACGATGCAACCAAGCAGAAGGCGTTGCAAAATGAATTTTTGAGTTAGTTTCAAACAAGGCGCCTTTTGCAGCTGAATTGACTTCCCGAAAGGTGAAATCAGCATAAGATTCAACAGTTTTTCCTCGCAAATTTTGATATTGAGTGGTATAACCTTTTGTTGGAAAACAGTTGTGAAGCGTCCAAATCGTTGGCGTTTGGCGACTAATTTTATCAATAAATTGGTAAGACAAATTGGTCGGAACGCTGTGCAAATGAATCGCATCAAATTGCTCTTTGTCCATTAAATTTTTAAGCAAGGACTCACAAATCGTTCGGTTTTTTTGAAATTTATAAAAACGACGACGATGGATGAAAAAGGCGTTTATTTCTTTTGAAAAAGGCAGTTTGGCTAGGATTGCGAACAAAATAAACCAACAAGTGAAGTAAACATTCGCTAATTTATTTTTCAAATTAATGTCGGATGCCTTGAAATGAATCTTTTTTACCTTGTCTGCTGTCGCTCCGTTTTGATGTTCATTTTGAAAAACATAAACGACTTTGTGCCCTAACTTTGCGTATTCTGCCGCCAGCATCCATGCCACAATTGACGCACCGCATCCGTAGTCGTTTTCGGAATAAACGAGAATTCTCATGGTTTCAAGTTTAGGGACCAAGTTATTAAATCGTTTTTATTTAGGGCACTACGGTAAAAAGTGTGGATAGTTGGTTTTGAGAAGTCAATTAAGGAGGTTACTTGAAGTAACCTTCTTAATTCGCACCGTCCAAAATTAGTATTAATTCACAGTTTTCACAGTAGTGTCTTATGTAGAAAATAGAATTTCATAGCTTACTAAAACAAGCTGTCGTAATCCACTCGGTCATACACATTTAAATATCCGCCAACGGTTGCATTTTTAATAATTCGCCCATCTGCTTCAAAGTTTTTGCGCGCTTTGGCAAATGCTTTTTCCATGCGGTCAACCATTGGGTCGTGCCAGCGATAGCCTTTTCCGAAGTAGTCAGGATGAAAATGGTTGACATCATCTTCGGTCGAAGTAATATCATTGCCTTCTACTTTTGCGGAATCTGGAATGTGATAAGAATGGTCGAATCCAATTAAATAGACTTCCGAAAATCCCATCCAATAAGCCAATTGCAAACTAATAAAAGTGACCGTTCCACCGACCCAAACTTGTCTACCGGCATTGGTAGAAAAAGTAGGGAAGTCCTCATATTCGCGATAATCCACTTTGACATTTAACCAAACATTGTCAGGTTTGTCATCAATGCAATAGCGTAGATAATTGCCAAAAAACTGTGCTTTGGGACCTTTATATTGATTGATTTCAGCCGCGCGGTCTTCTGCAACGAAGTTGTCTTCCACCACGTAATAAGTTGGATGGCAGCCCATTTTATCATAATTCAAAAAAATACCGTTGACACCAAATGAATATTCTTCTTGTAATTTTGTCAAATCATTTTTATTCAAACTTGGACCATTACCAATAATAAAAACGCGTTCGCCCTTATGAATGTCCTTCATTGCCAACAGCTTTTTTTCGTTCTTCGTGATCGGCAATCCTGCTCCAGCCATGCGATAACGTTGCGTTCGACCGACTATATTTAATATTGAAGTCGGTTGTTGATAAAGCCAAGTTCGGTCGTCCCCCAACCAAGAAAATGGCGGAAAATTGAGATGATTGATTGCTTTTAGAAAGTATTTTTTCATAAATATTATTTTGCTGGTATTGCTTTAATCACTTCTTCTAACTTTTGAAAAATAACATCACTACCTTTTTTATTAGGATGGATAATATCATAAGTATATTCTTTCACTTCTTCTGTTGTCCAATTCATAGTAGAAACTACATTCGGTAAGTATTTTTCAAATAAGTAAAAATAATCATCATTTTGATTGATATTTTGCGGTCGGTCTCGAAAATAATTACCTCTCCAATTTGGAAAAGCAATATTCCCGCTAATCCAGATGAGGTTATCTATTTTTTTTAGTTGTGGTAACAAGTGCTTTTTAGCCATTTTCAAGGAATACATATTACAGGTCATCTCATTTTCGTATTGCACCCCTAAATCGTTGGTCAAATGTTGTGAAATAATAGCCTCCCCAAAAATTTCGTCAAAGATTGCTTTTTTTTGTGGATAAATTGTTGAACACAAATCAGATTTAAAGCGTGGAGAAAAGTCCACAACTCCAGTATGTAAGATGACCAAGTCAAACTTATCTAATTTTATTGTCTTGATGAGTTGCAAAAAATCAAGGGTAGTCGTCCATTTTTCGGGACAAAGAAATGGTTTTACGGCATATTTTTTTGCCAACTTTTGGGAATAATAGTCGTAATCGTTCCTTTTCAGAATATCTTTTCCGCGACTATCCGTATACAACAAAATTTTTTTTCGTTGTAGAATAATATTTCTCCATCGGTAGAACAGAAAAAATAACCGACTTGTATATTTTCGGTAGCGATGTTGAATAAATTTTATCACTTTTGCAATTAATTTAAAAAGCAAAAATACTATTTAATTCTTAAAATGGGCGTAATTCAACGACAAGGAGGGAAGGAGTCAATTATTCGATTCGGGAGTATTATTCTCGGATTTGTCAATACCATTTTTATATACACGTATTTTTTAGAAGGACGAGAATTGGGATTAATTCGATTCCTACAAGCAACTGCCTCACTTTTTGTCCCGTTCTTGGCATTGGGTGTCGTTTCTATTATCAATCGATATTTTACTTTTTATAAAGATCAAGAAAAGCAGCACAACGGATTTTTATTTTTTTGCTTAATCATTCCTACGGTTGGGTTTTTACTCTTCTTGATATTGAGTTTAGTATTTTGGGAAGAAATGTCGATTTACTACTATTCTAAAAATCTCCTGTTTGGAAAATATCTGCATTTCGCGATTCCCATTATTTTCTTTGAATTGTATCGACAAGTATTTACCAATTATAGTGGGGTGCATTTTCGAATCGTTATCCCTAGCTTAATCAATGAAATTGGCATCAAAATTTTTGTCTCCTCTCTAGTGGTTTTGTATGCTTTTGCTTGGATTAATTTTCAAGGCTTAATCATCGGTATTACGGCGATTTATGGAAGCATTCTGATGGCGACGATTTTTTATATTCATCATTTAGGGCAATTATTCGTCAAGCCGAGTTTCGCTGTTTTTAGAAGTGAAAAAATTAGAGATATTGCGACTTTTAGTGTTTACGGAATTTTGGGTGGAATTGGTAGCCAATTGGTCAACCGAATTGATGCTTTCATGGTTGGGACATTTATTGGTGTGACGGAAACGGCAATTTTTACAACAGCTGCTCATATTGCTATCGTAATTGAAGTTCCACAGCGTTCTCTTGAAAAAATATCCCTGCCAGTGATCGCTGATGCCTGGAAAAAAAATGATTTGTTGGGTTTGAATACCTTATATTATAAGTCTTCCCTTAACCAACTGATTTTTGGTGTTTGGGTCTTTTTAGGCATTTGGGTTTCCATTGATGAACTTTTTTTGCTGATGCCCAAAACTGAAATTTATCAAACTGGAAAAACGGTTATTCTCATTTTGGGTATCGCCAAAATTATAGATATGGGAACAGGCGTGAATACGCAAATCATTAGTTTGTCTAAATATTATCGGTTCAATTTCTACTTGGTATTGGTGGTGGCCGTCTGTAATGTCGCGTTGAATTTGATTTTTATCAATGTTATGGAATTGGGCATCAATGGCGTGGCATTGGCAACATTGACGTCGTTAGTCATTTTTAATTTTTGTAAATGTCTGTATCTGAAAATTAAATTAGATATGAACCCATTTAAATGGACAACTTTAGCCGTTATTTTATTAGGATTGACGACCTATGTCTTAGTTGATAATATTCCAAGCACCAACCATATTATTTTGGACATGATAATAAATTCGATTGGTGTCACAATTTTATTTTTAGTACCGATTGTCTATTTTGAAATTTCAAAAGACATAAATAGCATTTTAAAAAAAGGTGTAGAGCTACTTAAAAAATATTTGCCATAAGCTAGGTTACTTAGTAACGATAAAAAAATAGCTCCGCCATTTAGACAGGGCAAATTTCCCTCGTTTTTCACTTGAAATTAGTCAAAGTATCAACAATTATACTTTTTTCAAGTAAAAACTGAGAAAAATTATCCACTGTCTAACTTGTCGGACTTATTATTTTACCATTACTTAATTGCTAAGCGTCACTTAACATCAGAAGAGAAATAACTTTATTTGATAAGAAACATTATATTTTTGCCAAATGGTACAATATAGTGATACAAAAAACGGTTTAAAAAAATGTAAAATTGACCGTAAGCTCACATTTCGTCAGCTACTAGTTAAAGTTTTAAACTATTTCTGTCCGCTTTTCTATATTTTAAAGTGACTTTTTCTATATTTGCTGTTCGATTGAGAAAACGATTTAAATTTTAACATTTTTCGCTTCTCTTTTACCTGTTTCTTTTTAGAAAAAGGACGTTATATTAAATGTGGCATCAAATTTTGAGTAAAGAGATTGATTGCCAAATTTGAAATTTTGCACACCAAGCACCTAAATGAATTTAATAGAAAGGTAATTTAAAAGATAAGAACTATTTTTTTTCTTACGTTTTTAAATCAATTGTTTCCAACTAATATATTACAATAAAACTTCTTGAAAGTGATGAAAAATTTAATGAAGTTCGGTTCTTTGGCCTTTATGGCAATGCTTATTTTAAGCGCATGTGGTTCTAAAGAACGTTCATCCTCAACAGGATGGCAGTACAATGACCAGAAATGGGGTGGTTTTGAAAAACTTGATTACGAAGGTCAAGCTACTGGTCCTAATCTTGTATTAATCGAAGGTGGTACTTTCATGATGGGAGTAACCGAGCAAGATGTCATGTATGATTGGCACGCAATTCCTCGCCGAGTAACAGTTTCCTCTTTTTATATGGATGAATCAGAGGTTGCTAACATTGATTATCGGGAATACCTTTTTTGGTTACAGCGTGTCTATGGCGAATCTTATCCAGAAGTTTACCAAAATGCTTTGCCAGATACATTAGTATGGCGAGAGGAATTGGCATTTAACGAGCCGTTCGTAGAAAACTACTTCCGATATCCTTCTTATGACGACTATCCAGTTGTTGGAGTAACTTGGTTGCAAGCCAATCAATTTTCACAATGGCGGACAGACCGGGTGAATGAGATGATTTTGATAGAAAAAGGTATCTTAAATCCAAATGCAGAGCAAAAGGATGAAGATAACTTTAATACAGAATCTTATTTAGCGGGACAATACCAAGGTGATGTTCGTAAAAATCAAAAAGACATTCGTACCGGTGGTGAGCGTCCAGTAAAATTTGAAGATGGTATCATGCTGCCTTCTTACCGTTTGCCTACAGAGGCAGAATGGGAATATGCAGCATTGGCTTTGATTGGAAACATGGTTTCTGACCAAGACGAGCGTATTTCTGACCGTCGATTGTATACTTGGGATGGCAATACCGTCCGTTACCAAAAACGAGACAAGCACCAAGGTGAAATCTTAGCGAACTTCAAAAGAGGACGTGGTGATTATATGGGTATGGCTGGTAAGTTGAATGATAATGCACACGTTACTGCACCCGTTCGGTCGTTTTTACCGAATGATTTTGGTTTGTACCAAATGGCGGGTAATGTAAATGAGTGGACAATGGATTTATATCGTCCATTGACTTCTGAAAGTTTATCTGATGTTGACCAACAAGATTTGAACTCTTTCCGTGGTAACAAATTCCAAACAAAAGTATTGGATGAAGATGGCAAGCCTGTTGAAAAAGACAGCTTGGGTCGTATCCGTTACCGTTACGTAGAGGATGATGAAGTGGCAACTCGGGAAAACTATAAAGTAGGTCAACCATACAACTATTTGGATGGTGACAAACAATCTGAGGTATTGTATGACTACGGTAAAACAACTTTGATTTCTGACAAAGCGCGAGTAATCAAAGGTGGTAGCTGGGAAGACCGGGCATACTGGTTGTCTCCAGGTGCACGTCGATTCCGTGAGGAAGATAAAGCTGACCGTGACTTAGGTTTCCGTTGTGCAATGACACGTACTGGTGGACCAACTGGTAATGAAGATACGGGTGGATTGACCTTTAAGTCTAAAAAGAAAAAACAGAATCGTCGATATAAATAATTGATGATTTGATAATATAAAAAACGCCGCATACTTAATTGGATGCGGCGTTTTTTTGTTTTGAAATTTCGGTAGATTTTATTAGTAAAAACGATTTAATAAGTAGGTGACCTTAAATAATCGACACTTTTGACAGCCGATATTTTTTGTTTAAGAAATTTAAAAAATCCTTTAATAATCCCTTTATTGAATGATTTTTAAGTTTCTTAAACGGAGATATAGCCCTGTCTAAAAGTGTCGATTATTTGGGGTCACCTACTTAAGTAACGCGTAGTAATTAATCAAGTAATTTTATAAACATCTTTTTCCGTTATTTTTCCCTTAAAAATGTCTTCAATAACACTGGCTATTCAAGAATTTTTAAAGAAAAACTATCGAAAAAATCTTGTCTAAAAATTTTATCTGATTAATTACTACGCTTTACTTAACTACTCTAAATGACCGCTTAGCGGTTACAAATTTCCCTTTTTCTTGAATATTAGCAACAATTGTAAAAATACCACCCGCCTTCGCTTTTTTCGCTATTTTTTTTAAGTCCATCGAAACTCCTTCCCGACTTTTTGCTTGAATAACTCGGTTCTTTTTTTCAAAAATAAACGTAATTTCTTTTACGAGCGCATCATTCCCGTATACATCCCGAACATTGACGCCATCGTTGATATTTTGATGTAAATCTTGTGCAGAAATCGTTGTTCCTTTCAAATGTCCCCAAGTGATATTATAGCTATCAGTTATGGTGGTTTCTGCCTTTTTTAAAAAAAACTGAATGGGTAAATTGAGTTTGACTTTAATTTTTTGCTCATCTTCAACACCTGCTTCCCAGTGCGGCATTTGATTTAAAACGGCTAAGGCAGCGGCTCCACAGCCACCACCAATGTCCATTAAAACGGAAGGCTGCATAACGTGCCCACGCTCATCTATAATAAAACTGACATAAACTGTACCTTCAATTTCTGCTTCGCGCGCTTCCGTAGGATATTTTAAATGTTGAGAAATAAAGCGCACTAATTTGGTATTAGAACAGTTATTTTTCTTGTCAGAACCGTTTTCAAAGTCTTGACAACCAGTAAAATAAGGCATTTGGTCAGCATGAGTCAGTACAGATTCATTTTGCGCAGATAAGCAGTAGGAAAAGGAAATGATTGTTAAAATCGTTTGTGTAATTTTTATCATAGTCTTGTTGCGAGATGTCAGAGGTGAGCAATCAGAAGTCAGATTTGACTATGAAATTGAACTTGAATCTGGGTTTTAAAAGAGATAACGCTTTATAAAGTCGAAAATATTATGCCGAATTGTAATGGACCAAACTAAAAAGCCAAAGAACAATCACGACATCACTATTTCCAAAATGGCGTGTGCATTAATCTTAGGGAAATTCTCAATGTGTAGCGCATAGAAATCTAAAATACTTTCTAAAAGTTCTTTTCTAATGGGGCGTGTCATTTTTATGTCATGACATTGTTCGCGGGGTTTTTCTAATAATTGACTAAAAAGGATACTCAACTCTTCATTTAAAAATAGCGGATGTACTGGCGGTACTTCCATAAAGATACCTTCCTGCATATCAAAAAATGGTTCTTCTTCACTAACGTGACCACTGGGCTCGAAACCTAAGAAAGCCGTTAATTGTGTCATAAAATGCAGGTGCAAATTTGCAATCGACTGTTCCGTCGTATCTAAAAATTGAATTTGGTCAAAAATGAAATCAAATAATGCAGGATTCTCTTCAGATTCGCTAATCGTTTTGCGGGCAACTTCCGCAATAAACAAACCAACTGCCCCCTTCTGTACATTAAACGGAATGGATTTAAAAACGACCGCTGGTTTTATCTCCTTTATGCGCGTCAATGTCTTGTCATCCCGATGATAAACCACCAATTCAACCAAGGACATCACTTGCAATAAACTAGGGTTGACCCGCGATTTTTTGGTGCGGACACCGCTAATCAAATAAGATCGAAGCCCTTTCGCTTCGGTGTAAATATCCGCAATTACACTCGTTTCGGAGTATTTCTTGGTGCGAAAAATAATACCTCTGGTTTTGATTAGCATGGGGTAAAGTTCTGTTTTTTTTATGGGAAAGTAGTCAAGAGTCTAAGAAAAGTTTCAAACGCATCTGAGTGTCCCTACATTCAAGATTTACTACAATTTTATACAAGGATTAGTTTTTTTTACACAAATATTTTAGCACACAAAGACTTGAACATGTATATATCTATTCGCTACTTTTTTACAAAATGCTTGTTAAAATGGTAAAATCATTGCGAAAATTCGCTGAATCTGCTATTTTTGCACCAATGAAAATTAAAAACAACCATTTACGGATTATTTTTGGCTTGAAAGTCAAACAGTTGCGGCAAGAAAAAGGGCTATCTTTCAAGCAAATGTCGGAGGCGTCAGGGATGTCTATTTCGTATTTGAATGAAATAGAGAAGGGAAAGAAATACCCAAAAGAAGAGAAAATCGAAGCGATTGCAAAAGTACTGGATGTCACGCAAGAGGAGTTGGTGTCGATGAATTTGCCGCGTGAGTTAGGACCTTTAGGCGACCTATTGAACTCCAATTTTTTAAATGAATTGCCACTTGATTTGTTTGGAATTGAGTTGACGAAAGTCGTCGAAATCATCGCCAACGCACCCAAGCGGGTAGGGGCTTTTATTTCAACCTTAGTGGATTTGAGTCAAAATTATGCTTTGGCGGAGGAGAATTTTTATTTTGGTGTTTTGCGGTCTTATTTAGAAATGCACGACAATTTTTTTGGAGAAATAGAGGATGAAGTAGACCGTTTTACTAAAAAGTACAAAGTGCCGACGCGAGGTAAAGTTTCCGTGGAATTATTGGCTAAATTGTTAAAGAAAAATTTCAATTATACGATTGATGAAGAAGGTTTATCTGATTATCAAGAGCTAAAAGATTTGCGTTCCGTGTACGTACCAAATAAGAAAAAATTGTTAATGAATGGTGGCTTGACTGACGTTCAAAAAGCATTTCAGTATGGTAAAGAATTGGGATTCAATGATTTAGAGCTTAGAGATAGAGCAAATACGTCCTCATTGGTTCGAGTCGAAAGTTTTGAAGAAGTGCTGAATCATTTCAAAGCCAATTATTTTTCCGCGGCCCTGTTAATCAATCGGCATACTTTCAATGAAGATATGGAAGCCTTTTTCAATCGCCCAAAATGGGACGGTGAGGCGATTACCAAATTGATGGATAAATACCAGGCTTCCCCCGAAATGTTGCTCCAAAGAATGACTAATTTATTACCGAAATACTTTAATTTAAACAAAATTTTCGTCCTAAGATTCATTCACACACCTGTGGATAATACCTATATTATAGATAAAGAACTGCATTTGCATCATCGGCATCATCCGCATAGTAATGGTTTGAACGAGCATTATTGTCGGCGTTGGTTGGCGGTTTCTTTGCTCGAAGATTTATATGGAATGCAGAATGAAGGAAAATATACGGGCACAATTGTCGGGGCACAAATTTCCAAATATTACGATACGGATGACGAGTATTTTTGCATCACTTTTGCCCGCCCTGCCTATCCGAGTCCTGATAAAAATGTCAGTGTCACAGTTGGTATTTTGTTGGATGAAAACTCGCGGGCTAAAATTCGATTTCTCAATGACCCTTCTATCACCCGTCGAATAGTGAACAAGACTTGTGAACGTTGCCCAATTATAGACTGTAAAGAAAGGGCTGCCCGTCCGCGTGTAGTACAAGCTAAAAATTATCGAAAAAAAGTAGATAATGCATTGAAGGAGTTACTAGGACAATAAATTTCTGTAGTTGCTGAACATCTTTTTTACTCATCCCTTTTATTAGACTTGTTACCCTTTAATAAATACTCGTCTGAAAATATCTTTTTCCACTATTTTCCTTTAAAAAATCATTCAATAGAGGTATTATTAAACGATTTTTTAAATTCCTTAAAAAAATGACTATTCTAAAATGATTAATTTATTTTGCCTTAGCGACAGTTGATTTTTCTGATTTCTACGACTATTTTTATGCCCAAATTTTAGATGGAAAATTAAACACTAATACTTTCTCTGGCGTACAAAGTGCGTTTAGTTATTTGAAATAAGCAATAAGAATTGGTCGTTTTTGTTAAAATTTTTGTAAAAAATTGACTTTTAACATATCTTTCTGCATCTTTAAGATAAAAAAGAATGAAATTTGCAAGTAATGGAATAGAGAGTGAAAATTAATAATTCACAAAAGGTTAAAACGAAATGACATGAAACGATACTTACTTTTTACAATTGCGTTGATTTTAGGCGGATATTTGACGGCACAAATTGCACCGATGGTAACTTCAACAGCTACTGAAGTAAACGAAAATTACGAATACTACCATGATGATTGCGAGGACGAAGATGAGGAAGATTTTGAGGAGTTTGTAGCATTCGAAGAAGAGCGAGAAGAACCGTTACGTATTTACCCAAATCCAACGATGGAATATATTTCTGTCACCGAAAATTCCAGTGTTGCTTACTTATATGTATACAACATTATTGGTCGCCGAGTGAAGGCATTTCCAGTTTTCAGTGGTGTTCAGTATAGTCTACGAGATTTGCCCGATGGGATGTATTTGGTGAGTATGGTGGACGCAGAAGGACAGGTTTTGAAAACAGTGCGGACGAGCAAGATGGTGCCACGACCATAGAGTTATAAAAATAGCATAAAAAAACGTGCTGGAGCATTATCGGTTTCAGCACGTTTTTTTTGTTTGGGCAGTGGACTTTAGTCCACAGTGCAATGGTTATTTCTACAATGTGGACTGAAGTCCACTGTCCTATGACAATCTATTTCAATGAAAAAATATCTACTTTTTCTTTTTCTTGGAATTTCGCTCTTTTTAAATGCACAAACAGACACCATTCCTAAGAAAGAACCGCTTCTGAAAAAGAGTAGTTTTATCGCTTTACCGCTTGTTTTTTATACACCAGAAATGCGTGTGGGTGGTGGAGCATCATCAATTTATGCCTTTCGATTTCGGAGAAATGGAGAAGATACGAAGCCTTCACAGGCTCAATTAGGCTTTGCTTATACGCAAGAAAAACAGATTTTAGCTTACCTTCCTTTTCAATTATATTTAAAAAATCAGGAATGGTTTTCTTATGGAGAATTAGGGTATTTCCGCTACGTCTACCAATTTTTTGGTATTGGAAATGATACTAACGAAGCCGATAAAGAAGCTTACGATGCCAACTCCACGCATTCGGTTGAATGTTTTAAAAAAGGTAACGCCGAAAGTTTATGTCGGCGCGCGCTATTGGTATGATGATTATAAAATTGAAAATAGAGACTCTTCGGGAATGCTTTTTAACGATAAAATTACTGGGCAAAATGGCGGCATTATCTCTGGTTTGGGCTTAGTCGCTAATCGAGATTCGCGCAATCAAGTTTTTTATCCAACGATAGGGGGGGCACGGATGTAGTGCTGTATTTTAATCAAAAAAGACTGGGCAGTGATTTTAATTTTATCCGTTTTTCAGTGGATGCAGCGCAATATTTTAAAGTGGGTAAAAATGGCGTTTTTGCAGCTAATGCCTTTACCGAATTGGTTTTTGGCGACCCACCATTTCAGCAATTGGCGTTTATTGGCGGGTCAAAAAAGCTATGTGGCTTTTTTGAAGGACGTTATCGCGATAAAAAGTTATGGCTATTGCAAGCAGAGTATCGACAGTGGATTTGGAAATTTATTGGGGGTACAGTTTTCGTAGGAGCGGGGAGTGTTGCGCCTGAATTAAAGGATTTTACAGACAGAAAAGTGCATCTTGCCTTTGGTGCAGGATTGCGGGTTCGATTAAGTAAAAAGGATAAAATTAATTTAAGAATTGATGCGGGCTTTGACGAGCATTTTAATTTGTTGCCCTATGTTACTGTTGGAGAAGCTTTTTAAAATTTTACCTTATTTACGGGCTTTTTGATATTTAGATACGCTCACTGACCAATATTCCTCGTGGTACAAAATTACAGCGCATCCAGGTCGGAATTTCGTCGCCACTTTCAGAAATAAAAGTAATCGTACCACTATCCAAAGCTTTATAAACCCAGGTGTGCGCCTTACCTTCGCCACTGATATAGGAACCAAATCGAAGGATATATTCAACTTTCCAACCATCTTGTACCCGGCGCAATTGAATGTCATTTCCACCTGCTTTCGGAATCCCCAGATCAATCTCGGTGATGCCTTCGACATTGTAAAATTCATTAGCCAAGGCTGCCATATTTAGGGGTTCTTTCGACCGAATAGTAATCGCATCCTGCGTATCATCCCATTGAACATGCTTCTCAATAATGAGGTCATAATCGTCCAACAAATCGTTGATGTCGTCGCTTGAAGTTTCACTGATGCCCTGTCGAAGCGGTTCCGCCCATTCAACTGTTTTGTCAAAAATAACAACAAAGTGGTCAATAGACGGGTCTGGGAAAGTATGAACATTGCATTTCTCAATGGATTTTGCCGTCTCGTTTCCAAGATAAATACTCGATAAAATATTGTAGAAACTTTCGATGTTTTGACGTGGAATTGGAATCCTTTGGTAGCGCAAATCCTCTTGCTCTGCATTTAAACGTAGCGCAAGTCGCGCAGCATCACGGCGGAATTTTCGCTCCAACCGCTTGGGAATCTCCGTCTGAGATTTGTCGTGCGTTAAACTCACAAATTGTGCTTTGCCTTGTGCCAATACCTCATTGTCAGGCAGCAGCAGAATCATGCTAACCGCAAGCGTAAAAGTGATTTTAGGTAATAAGTAACGAAGCTTCATTGTAATGCGTTATATTTATTATCCGGCAAAGTAAGGGCATTCTACATCTTACTTATACTTTTTTTTTGAGAAATGTGACAGCCTGTTTTAACAAGGAAATAGAAATATTGATTTTCAAAATATTGATTTTCAGGTTTTTATGAAAATTTTAAAAGTAAAAAATCTATCTTTTACAACAATTATAAAAAAAGTTAATTTGATTAAATAAAGGTTAAAATCTTAGAAATAGCACTTGACTTTTGGTCCTTTCCTGCGTTTTCTATTCCCTGCACTGCCGCGGACGAAGTTGAGTTCTCCAAGATTGAATTTCAGACCAGCATAAATATCTGTACCTGTATAGTCAGATTTGCCAACCCAACTACCTAAATTATCTGTTCCAATAATCAAATAACCCAACCGTGCAGCTAAACCTACTCTAAAATCCTGCCAGTTGTATAAAACTAAGGGAAGTGACGCAGAAAACCATCGATGTTCGAAACGTGGTGTGACTGCCAAAAGATTTCCACGTGACGGAATGATATTTTGAAAAGGTATCCGTTGAATCAATATCCCGTTTATGAAAATATTGGGTGTGATGGAATAATCTGCTTGGAAACTCAAAGCCGCAGGAAGATTTGCTGTGAAATTTCGGTCTTTAAAAGCAGCCACCGGACTACCGAGCGTCTGTGTGCTAAAGATTTCGACAGTTTCTTGCACTTCAAGACCCTCTGTGAGATTTTCGTAAGCATCTCCGTCAATATCTACTTTTATATTCAAGCTCACTTCGAAATCTCTTGAATTTTTATCAAACTTAATATACCCAAAATCAATTAATGACGCACCTAATTTTAAAACATAATCATTGTCATCTTTACCAAAAACCCAATTTGCACCAATGTCAAATGCAAAGCCGCTACCGTTTCTTTCCAAGTTAAAATCTTCATTGAAATTCAAATTACCATTGGTATAGCCAAAAGAAAGCTTCGGTCCATTAAAAGCTAACAGCTTGTTTCCTGTTTTGGTGTAACCTGCCGTTCGGTTATTTTCAAAGTAAAGTGCCTCATAGCCTTGAAGATACCGTGCGTTGATGCCAATCCCTAAAAATCCATTGTAAGTAGGGATTTTATAAGCATAATTCACGCCGATTTCAGACCAGGCAACCACCGAGCCCGTGAATGGGGCGACGCTAAACTCGTCATTAAATGGAATTTGGTCATATTTATAATAACTGAATTCATTGGGGACGTCTTGCGTGCTAAACGCCCCTCGAACTGCGGTGAAAAGACCAACAGAATGCTGCTCTCCAATTTTAAATATGAAAGATGGACCCATCACATTGACCAAAACGGAGGCATGCCGCTTGCGAGAATCATTGAAATAATCAATTACATAACCATCGTCAGGAATCGTATTTTCGGTAAAATCAGGAGCGCTATAAAACTCTGAACCATTCCCGTTCTTAATCAAATCGAGTGTATTGGTATTTTTGATGAATAGGTAATTGTTGTCCACAAAAACGTTGAACGATATGAGGTTAATATCGATTCGTAGAGGATTCGTGAGATTGCTCGCAGGGTTGAGCGTCACACCGTTGATACCAGCGTAATTTTCGAGCTTAAGTCCCAATTGCTCTTGTGAAAAAAGGGTTGTAGAGCAGCTAAGTAAGAGACAGAACCATAGATTTTTCATGCAGTGTTCAATTTTTTAGAAATAAATATGGTGTGTGATGACATTCAATTATACGATTTTTTCAGAAAAAATATTGTATTATTATATAATATCCTAAAAATGCTGCCAAATTTGAAGAAAAGCTAAAAATATGGTTTTTTTTATATCGGTATCCGATACGCGTTAGTGCGATTAAGTACCTATGACGCTGCACACTTTATATTTTTTACGGAATTTATCGAGAATCATAATCTTTTAATAGCTTTTTTGCAGAATTTAAGTTAAAATACTTGTGTTTTTAAAAATAAAATATGGTTTAGGTTAAAATTCAAGTTAATTTTAAAATAACAATTACCTTTGTCGTGTGTTCTATAAATAAATAAATAGCTGTAGGAACTCTAAGGAATGACGAAAGAATAAATTCATATTCTTGGCTATTTCTTTTGCCCTTATTTTTTACTTTGAGATTGCTTATTATATCAATATAAATCGCACTTTCAAAGCAAAAACTAAGACTATAAGAAATTACCTAAGAATGCCAATTTATTTTTTCCTCATTCCTAAGGTTTTGGAACTTTTATCAACCACCACAAACTTTACGATAAAAAGCCTGTCCTCAGCACTAACTAAATTAAATCGAATATGTCTTCAAAAAGTATCAAAAAATTCATGGACAGTGTCAAAGAACGCAATCCAAATGAAGTCGAATTTCACCAAGCAGTAAAGGAGTTTGCAGAGGTTATCGTACCCTTTATTGAAAAAAATGAAAAGTATCAAAACCATGCATTGTTGGAACGGCTGACTGAACCTGACCGCAGCTTTATTTTCCGCATAACGTGGATGGATGATGACGGAAAAATTCAAGTCAATAAAGCTTACCGCGTCCAATTCAACAATGCGATTGGCCCATATAAAGGCGGCTTGCGTTTTCACCCATCTGTTAATTTAAGTATCCTCAAATTTTTAGGTTTTGAGCAGATTTTCAAAAACAGTTTGACGACCTTGCCTATGGGCGGCGGAAAAGGTGGTAGTGATTTTGACCCAAAAGGAAAATCAGACAATGAAGTGATGCGTTTTTGCCAAGGATTCATGACCGAATTGGCGCGGCATATCGGCCCCGATACAGATGTTCCTGCGGGTGACATCGGTGTAGGTGGACGAGAGATTGGCTATTTGTTTGGACAATACAAAAAAATGCGCCACGAGCATACGGGTGTTTTGACTGGGAAAGGATTGGTCTATGGCGGAAGCTTAATTCGTCCAGAAGCGACGGGTTACGGCTGTGTTTATATGGCACGAGAGATGCTGAAAACACGCGGGGAATCCTTGGAAGGCAAGCGTTGCTTGGTTTCTGGTTCTGGAAATGTAGCGCAATATACGGTTGAAAAATTATTGGAATTGGGCGCGAGTGTGCACACCATGTCTGATTCTTCCGGCTGCATCTACGACAAAGAAGGATTGACAACGGAGAAATTGGAATTTGTCAAAGATTTGAAGAACAATCGTCGAGGTCGTATCAAAGAATATGCGGATAAGTTTGGTGCAAAATACATAGCTGGCGGACAGCCGTGGGCATACAAAGCTGATTGTGCTTTCCCAAGTGCAACACAGAATGAAATCAACGAAGAAGAGGCGGAAACATTGATTAAAAATGGTGTAAAATTGATTGCGGAAGGTGCAAATATGCCTTCGACCAATGAAGCGATTAACGTCTATCAAAAAGCGAAAATCTTGTATGCACCAGGTAAAGCATCGAATGCTGGCGGTGTGGCAACTTCTGGTTTGGAAATGTCGCAAAATAGCTTGCGATTGGCTTGGACACGCGAGGAAGTTGACGAACGTTTACAACGAATTATGAAGGATATTCATAGCCAATGTGAGCAATATGGTCGGGTGAATGAAAAATATATCGACTACGTGAAAGGCTCTAATATTGCGGGTTTTGTAAAGGTGGCGGATGCGATGATTGCGCAAGGGGTGATATAAAAAGGTGCTTGGTTGTCGGCACGCGGCACACGATAGAATTCGGAAGTACCTATAAATTTAAGGGCTGGAAATTTGATTTTTCAGCCCTTAATTTTTGGGAATTAATGAAAATCACGGTTTTACTTAATTTGTATATCTTCTGGAATAAGTGTCTGTAAAAGGCTTGTTTTTGAGACAGTATTTTGAGAAATGGGAAGTGCTGGTTATAAAGGGTTTTAGGTGGCTGTTTGGCAAGTTCTTTTTTGGACATTCAAAAATTATTATTTTTACAAGTACATTTTTATAAAAGACGGCATATCAACTATAATATTTAATATGGACAAATTGGACCCTACAAGAAAAAAAACAATGAATAGGCCATGTACCTTCTTAAGTAAAAACGATTCAATAACTTGGGCCATTATGCTTGTCCTTTTCCCTTCTAAAAAACACAAAAAATAGTTCCGTAACGAAGGCTATGCAACGATTTTTTGAATTCTTTAGAAGAAAAAATTAC
>JBLHWU010000131.1:0-18707 GCA_047629355.1 Saprospiraceae bacterium
GTTTTCCAAAATCAATTCAATGGTTTCACTTTCACCAACTGTTCCTGTTACTTCGAAGCCATTCGGACCAGTGCAAGTGAAGGTTAAGTCACCTACGCCAACTACCGTATTCACAGTTATTAAAGTACCATCATCTCCTTCACAGTAATCGCCACCGCCGTCAGTTGGTGTCAACATTGGCGTTAGATTAACGGTTACGTTAGTACAAATTTCGTCTGCTGCGCAACCTGCATCGGTTGTCACATTTAAACAATATTCACCAGTATTATCTACCGTAACATTTGAAATATCAATTGGGAATGGACCACCAAACGGTGCTGTACCTGTAAAGGTAAAGCCATTCGGTCCAGTCCAGGTATACTCAATCATACCGACGTCTTGTACATCATTACTGGCAGTCAAGTTGATGGTTTCACCTTCACAATAAGGGCCACCACCGTTGATATCAGAAATTGCAGGAGTCGCATTGACCGCAATGGTTGCAGAAGATTCATTTGAAACACAACCTTCCGCAGAAGTTACAACACAAGTATAAGTACCCGCATCATCCATTGTGATGTTTTCCAAAATCAATTCAATGGTTTCACTTTCACCAACTGTTCCTGTTACTTCGAAGCCATTCGGACCAGTGCAAGTGAAGGTTAAGTCACCTACGCCAACTACCGTATTCACAGTTATTAAAGTAGCATCATCTCCTTCACAGTAATCGCCACCGCCGTCAGTTGGTGTCAACATTGGTGTTAGATTAACGGTTACGTTGGTACAAATTTCGTCTGCTGCGCAACCTGCATCGGTTGTCACATTTAAACAATATTCACCAGTATTATCTACCGTAACATTTGAAATATCAATTGGAAATGGACCACCAAACGGTGCTGTACCTATAAAGGTAAAGCCATTCGGTCCAGTCCAGGTATAGGTGACATCACCTGTACCCATCGCACCATTAGAAGCGGTCAAAATCAAGTTTTCACCAGAACAAATCGTTGCGTCTGGCGTGATGTTTTCAATCAAAGGAGTTACTTGTACTTCGATGACGGCTGTTACCAAAGAAGAACCACAACTATCCGTCGATTCAGCTGCGCAAGAAAGAATTCCTGCATCTGCCATAGTAATACTTGGGAAGATAATGAAAATGGTATCCGTTCCACCACTCAATTCTACGACAATATCTGCATTTGGTAAAATGCAAGTATAGAAAATAGAGTCAATGCCCGGTGTCGTATTAAAGGTATAAAGCGTTACACTATCTCCAACACAATATGAGCCGCCACCAAAAATTGGTGCTAAGTCAGGATTAGGTCTGGTTTCTATATTTACGGTGACCGGGTCAGCATCACAGCCGCCTGCACTCACCACTAAGGTATAGGCACCCCCACCAAATGTTCCGATTGGGTCAATTGTTTCTGTGAAAATTGCGCCACCTGCTGCTGTACCAGAAGCCGTATAGCCGTTCGAACCAGTCCAGACATAAGAGATTTCATCCATGCCTGCATTGGTAGCAGAAAGGATGAATTCGTCGTTGTCACAAATAATTGTATCGGAGGAAACGTTGATTACCATTGGCAACATACTCAAAGTTACTTGAGTAGAAACCGTATTCGAAACACAACCTTCATCCGTCAAAATAGAGACCGTATAAGTACCCGTATCTGCTGGAGATAAAGTTGGAATCAGGTAAAAGAACGGGTCAGTCCCTGCACCACCACCAAGGATAGTGCCGTTTGGCAAAGTCCAAGTAGTTGTAAAGTTACCCACGCCTGCGATCATATTATTCGTCACCAAAGTTACTTCGTTGCCTTCACAGAATGCGCCACCACCCGTAATTTCAGCTAAGACAGGAGTAGGATCCATCACTACCTCAACCACTGCATCTGGATTAGACGTACAGCCATTATCACCTACTAACATTAAAGTATAACTACCGCCATCAGCAGCCGTTGGGTCAGTTATTTCTAAATCAAATGGACCAGCAGCGGGTGCTGTTCCAACGAAAGTTGAGCCATCAGGAAGCGTCCAAGTATAAGTTACTTCATTAACGCCATTCGTAATATTATTGCCTGCACTTAGAGTAAAGGTTTGACCGATACATTGGTTGCCATCTCCAGTGATGTCGATGATTTCCAAGCTAGGGGTAACCGTTACCGCTACTGTTTCGCAGATAGGTCCACAGTTTTCGTTAGAAGTCAGGCAAAGCGTATAATCGCCAATGTCTATTAATAGTACACCAGTTAGAGTAGCGACGAATGGTCCTGTAGTATTTGTTGTTGTTTGTTGATCGAAGAAGCCGTTTGGTCCAGACCAAGTGTAGGTGATTTCAGATATTCCAGTAGCAGAATTTTCACCGCTAAAAGTAATGTCCTGACCTGCACAATAACTTCCTGCTCCAGAAATATTGGTAATTACTGGATTTTCTTCCGTACTAACTTCAAACATGGAACTATTAGAGCATCCATTATCATCTGTAATTGTCAGCGTAAAAGTTCCTTCATTAGTTGAATTCAATTCCACAATAGGAATCGCGAATACACCGACAGGAAGGTCTGTAGTCGTAAAATTAAAATTAGGACCAGTTAATTCATAGGTAATGCCTCCAATCCCTCCAATGGTAGATGTTCCAGAAATTAACAAAGTTTCACCTTCACAACCTGAAAAAGCAGATTGGTCGATTGTTAACACTGGTAAAAGATTGATGCTAAGGCTAACCGTGATAGAATCTCCACATCCAGTCATTGTTTCTGAAGTCACCATATAATCACCTGCACTAGCTTGATTAACAGATGTAATATTTACCATACTGGTATCTCCTGAACCAATAGTTTCTGTAAAGAAGAAACCATTTGGTCCTTGCCAAATATAGGTTAAATCTCCTAATTCTCCATTGGTATTAGTAACTTGTAGTACTGCCGAGTCATTGACACAAGCGCTTGTAGAAGAACTTGAAAGGACAGATAAAATCGGAGTAAAAGCTTCTGGACAAACACAATCTTCTACGACAAGAAAATCAAATACTCCAGGGGGAATTTCAACGTCAATAAAAACCCATTGGTCAAGATATTTATCATTTCCAAAGTTGCCAGAAGGAATGATTGCGCTTCCATTTCCATAGGTAAATGGAGAACTTGTAGGTAATGCGTTGCCGGTAGTTCCACCTCCAGAAACGGCACCATTTACAGCGGTTAAATCGGAGTGGTCATAATAAAACGAATTAGCAGGAATATCAGGTCCGCCGTTTAGTAACTCAAAAGTAACACCACCAAAATTGTCCTCTACATCTGTATTGGCAATGTGAATTTCACCAAAGCGAATTTTTCCATCATAATTAAGTTGAAAAGTATCTCCAAGTACGCCAAATGGATTGCCAAGTCCATCTAGTCCATCCCAAAAAATAGAATCCAATCCACCATCATTAAAACCACTAACGGCTATATCGATAGGGTCTTCAAAAGAACCGTTCTCATCAATGTCTAAACGAATTGTGACATGACCAGCGATAGTTGTATTCGTCACAAAGAAACCACCTTCATTTAGTTCGAAATATGGCGTCTGACAAGGTAAACTAACCAGCGATACACCAAAGAAAAAGATAGAGTCTAATACTAAATTTTGCAATTCGCTAAATAACCAAGTCTGGTGTTGATTCTCTCTAAATATATCTGTCGTCAAAGTAAAGGACGGCATAAGCGTATCAGGAAGATTAAAGAAAATTTTATGATTGATTAATGAACCAGCATCCTCTGCTTGTGGTTCATAAAGATATAATTCTCCTGATGTCCAAGACGCAGGATCATCAGACCGAGTAAAATCATCTCTTTGTTTAGATTTGTAGATAGGAGTTTGATCAGATTCCACCAAACCGAGAGAATTCGAGGAAATTGGAAATCTAAATGGATCCGCATCTAAAAAATTTACTGCATATTGGGATCCATCTTGAGATAAAAGATAAAAGGTAGGCGAAGTAAGGTTTCCATTTTTATTCAAAATAGAAATATACTCGTTTGAGTACACCCGACCTTCAACCGTCGTTCCACCATTGTTACCTGCACCGCCTTGCGTTACTGTAATATCCCAAGCTAAGACAACACGATTGCCCAGCACTTGATTGCTAGCTCGTGTCCAAGGTTCGTTATTTGATAAGGTATCAAAACTAGAGATTTGATAATTAGGAAAGTCAAAAACGACCGTCCAAGCACCTTCTTCATCGGCACCGACTTGAAGCACTCCAGGGTTGAAGCCAGTAGCTCCACCGATGGGGCCATTAAGTTCTTCGATATCGTTGTTGATAATTCCGAGTCCAGTAGAAGAACCAGAGTTATCAAAGGTTTGAGCAACCGTTCCATCAGGACGATAAACGGTAATAAAACCGTCTGAGATTCCGACATGACTTGCACCGACATTGATAAATTCTCCTTCAGCAGCGTAGACTTTCATCTGCTGGTCGTCACGGGTATCAAGCCAAAGGCGCTTACCCGGATAGTCGCGAAAGTCTTTCGAACCTTCAGCAAACATAAAAATTGGTGTTAGCATTGCAATCACCAAAGCAAATCCTATACTTTTCATGGGAAAATAAATTGGACGGTTACTTGCTCTACAGCATAAATTTAGCATCATAAGACAAGGTTTTGGTCGTGTATTTAAATAACGGTTTTTGAACATATGGTTTAGTCCCGACAGGACGGGATGAGTTTAAAGCTTGTTGTGTGTAGTAATCTTTCTTGTGGAAGTAACAGAAAAGTTAAGATAATGAAGATTACAGCTTTTTCTTACTCTGTTATTCTTCTTAAGATAAAAAATAGGAAGACGTATGAATTAGTATTTATAGTTCTCTTTTACTGTAAAAGAAAAACAAAAATATTGCCAATATTTCTAATTTCATAATTTTTTGGCAAGGACTTTTTATAATACCTATTCCAAGGTAGGAATTCCGAACAGGCTTAAATAACTGGTACTCTTAGTTTTAAGAATTAAATATTAGTATTATACCAACAACCAATACTTAATAAACATTTCATTAAACTATTTAAAATAAAACACAATATTTAATGATATTGAATATCAAGTATTTAAATTAAAATATATTCTATTCTTTAAAATTTAGTTATAAAATAGTGGTTTGTTATACATTAATTCAAACTATGCCGCTTTACCAACTCAAATATTGCCAAACTAATAAAAGTTAATTGATGTTCTTTTGGCATTTTTGAGAGGAGTTCAAATGCCCTTGGATTGGGCTGTTGTACCACACCTTTTTTGTAAATACTGCCGACTTCTTTTCCATTTATAGAAACGGCTATCAAGGAATCTCCTGAACGATTCATCTGCGCAAATGCTTTCTTCGTTTTTGCTAAATATAAAATATCATCACTTTTAAAATTACCTAACAATTTATCATCGACCGCAATTTCACAAACGTCCCCTTGTACTCGATACGTATATTCATGGTTAGCAGTCTTCGCGTATAAAATAGCATCTTCACTTTTTGACACGTATTTTCGATAGCCGAAAGCAATCATATTCTCTTGATAAATCGACGTAAAGTTACCTTGCCAAGTCTGCGTCACTCTTTTTTTAGATGCTGTAACATTCGCAGCAGATGATAACAACTCAATTTCGCCCTCTTCCATCGGTACTAAATCTACCATTAACGGTTGCAATAGTTTTCGAAATTCTGCCAAATCTTTCTGAATTCTTCCCTTTCCTGGCTTGATATTGCTAAATATAGAATAGCCCAAGGCAACCGTTGCTGCCCCGACGCCTAATGTTGCTAATAATGCGATTATTGCACCCATACGATTATTTCGATTTATTTAATTATTTTGATTGACTCCGTTAGTAAAAACGATTCAATAACTTGGGTCATTATGCTTGTCCTTTTCCCTTCTAAAAAACACAAAAAATAGTTCCGTAACGAAGGCTATGCAACGATTTTTTGAATTCTTTAGAAGAAAAAATTACGGCGCATTATGGTCCAACTTATTAAATCGTTTTTACTTACTCTTCCATTCCAGAACGGAAATCTAATTTGATACCATTCTCTGCTGGATTTTCAAAATGTTTTTTTTTGGTTTCCAAGGCTATTTTATCTTCGTTGGTCAAAATTCCATAATTGGCTGCTAAAATTGCATTTAATTCTACCAAGATAGCCTTTTGATTATACCAATAAGTTATTTGGTCGTTAGTGATGTCATTTATCAGTTCATTTTTCAGCGTTTCAATTTCGGGTGCAAATAAATCACTTTCTGCCAACAATCTATTCATTTTGTCTAATAAATCATTGTGAATGCCTTTTCCTAATTCACTATGCCCGCCATAATCCCAAGTCTGCAAAAACCAGGCTGAGAAAAAATGTTCGACATGGTCAATCGGAAAAATCGCATACATCAATTCAAAAAAGTCATTGTCTTGCTTGCCAGAAGTCCGACGCGCCTTCTTTGCCCAATCTTCATAATAAAAAAATAAGTGATACATCGTGCCTTCCGCTGCTAATTGGCTAATAAATCCAGGCAGCGCAGTTTGCAACCAATCCATATCTGCCGCCTTTTGAGGGTCAACGACTTCGATATCGTCGTACAGCGTTTGTACCAATTCGTCACGCATTCTTAGCGCGTTCCGGTAAGTAACTGCGAAGTCTTTGCTATTGTTAGCTTTCGTAAAAGCTGCTTTATATTCTTGAATTTCTTCCGCTAATTTTATTCCGAATAACTCTTTCAATCGATTGTTAATCAATGGTTTAACCAAACCATTCTCCAAGTCTTCTCCAAACTTCACACCACCTGCATAAACCCAACCTTCCTCGCCAGATTTAGTTTTCACTTTCAGCCAAGGGTCATTATAAGCATAGCCCCGCAATTTGACAGGCGTATTAAAGCTACTTTTTTCACCATTGTATATAAGTATCTCTCCAGTCGATAAATTACCAATAATTTTTCCATCCTTTCCTGCGCTGTCTCGCATCCGTAAGTGATCCATATTGGCGATAAGCGTCACTTGCTTTGGCGCTGATTTTTTCTCAAAAATCGGCGTTTTTTCTTTGACAACAGGCACTTTGGTTGGTTCATCACTGCAAGCTATTAGCGTTAAAAGTGTAACAAGGATAAAAAAGTATTTGCTCATATTTTCAATACGTGGTTAAAAAACAGTCAATAAAACAAGAATTTTTCCAAAATCTCTTCTTAATGCGCAAGATAGTATTTGTAAGCGTTTATCACTCGATTTTAAACAAAAAAAACGTTCGACTCCGAAGTGCCGAACGTTTTTCACAGTGTTATCAAAAATGAAGTCCTTCGTTTTTCGAAAAAAGGCTTCATTCGGTAGGTCTTTAGAAAATTAGTCCTTGGTTGTTTTATCAAATACCGGTAAAGCACCAAAGACTGATAAATAAAGAAAACTGCCACAATCCTTAAATAAGTAACGCGTAGTAATTAACTATCTACTTAATTTGATATTTGAGAAGCGAGAAAATCCTAAGGTTTTCAAGCTTCAAAAAGCACAGTGCACCTCGCCAAAGACGAGTTGAGTGGTATTTCTTAGAGGCAAAAACATTTTTATAAAACCGTTTTTAACCCTCAAACTCACCTTCTATTAAATAGATAGTTATTTCTGATTTATTCCCTACCTTATTTCTGTACCACCAATTTTTTAGAAACATTACCCAATTCATTCGACAAGGAATAAATATAGATACCGTTGCTTAAGTTGCTTGCATCCAATTCCAACTGGTTTTGACCAAGATTGATATTCACGCTTTCTTGACGAATCACTTTCCCAAAAAGGTCAGTAACCGTGAATTGCATTTTACTATCAATTTCCGAATTAATCTTAATCATCGTCGCACCAGTCGTTGGGTTAGGCATTGCTTTTATGCCAATTTTGTCTTGCAAAATATTGTCTGTACCAACCGTACAATTTCCACCTGCTTCTTCCAGCGTCAACGTATATTCTCCTGGTGCTAATAAACCAGGAAATGTAATCGTCTGCGGTGGCAATCCAACGATATAAACCGTACCCGTAATGACTAAATCATAATCACCAGCACCGCTTTGTCCATCATCATTCGCTCCACCAGTTGGCGTTCCTTGAATGGAAGCACAGCCTTGAGAGTTTGATGGAAAGTTGCAATTTGCTGGATTACAAATTACAAATGGAGAATTCGGTACACCCAAACCTGCTGGCAAACCTGCAACTTCGTCGATACGAATAGAATCCAATTCGAACGTCGCACCAAACAAAGCAATCGTCTCGCTCACTACGATGGTGAAGTTGAATTCATATGCTAAACCAATACAAGCAGTATCAGTAATGCCGCCTTCTGGCGACTCCACGGCATCAAACGGCGGTGGATAAACGCCTGCTGAGGAATCCGCAAACATCGGGTCTGGCTGACAAGATTGTGCGACCAAGAAACCGACAAAAAATAAATTGATTAATAGTAATGTAAGAAATTTCTTCATGAGTGAAATTTTTAAAAATTAAAAATGTTATTCTAATTATAAGTAGGTGTTAGTGTAAAAACAATTTATTTGAGCTTATTTCCTATTGCTTTTGAAAATTAAATATTCATCAACAGGAGGAAATACCCTATTCAATTGCATATTATTACTCAAATTTTACCAAATATTTTAGAAGTCATTTAAACAACTTCTAAAACTCAAAAGTCCAAAAAAAACATAGAATATTTGCTAGCTTCCGCAGTTTCTTTTGAAAGATGGATGTCTTTAATGTGATAAAATCTTTGTTAAATGAATGATAATACGATAAAAATGGTTGAATTTTAGAAACAAAATTCTAAATTTGCGGAGGTTCTCAAAGATGGGAATTGAATACTAAACGTTTTATAAAAAATAATTTAAAAACACCTACTAAAATAAGTGCGGCGCAAAGTAACGACTTTTTTTTAAAATTGCTCTGATAAATTCTAATCCCTACGAAAATATTTTTATATATTCATTTCAAACTGCGCTAATATCACTATTTTAAACACCTAATAACCAAACAGATAGAGCATTTATAGAATTCCCGATAAAAGTTATCCTACGGACTCCCGATAAAATTTTTTTTAGTAAAAAATCGTTAACCTGATTTTTTAGCAACTCCACGCGAGCAGTTGATTTTAATCTAATTGTTATTTTTGAGTTCAGCTACTTAGGCACTTTTTCAGAATACACCAATACACTATTTAGAATAAAATATCAAATTAAACTTTTTCAAGTATGACTAAATTTTGTACTGTTTTATTAGCCTTTTTTTGTTCGGCTAACCTTATTGCACAAAACGCTAGCCTTTCTGGAATCATCAAAGATGCAGTTTCGGAAGAAGGGCTTTTTACTGCCACCGTTCAATCAGGCACAACGGGAACGACCGCCGATTTGGAAGGAAGATATGGCTTAGAATTGCCTGCAGGCGACCATATCATAGAATTCAATTACGTCGGCTACGAAGTCAAATCAGTCGCTATTAAACTGAAAGCGGGTGAAAACAAGACACTTGATGTCAGCCTGACTGAAGAAGCGACATTATTAAATACGGCAACCGTCACCAGTGGAAAATTTGAAAAACCATTGAGTGAAGTTACCGTTTCGATGGAGATTTTAAAGCCTGCCTTACTCGAACGCACCAATTCTACTAGTATAAAAGGTGTTTTGGACAAAGTGCCCGGTCTTAGTTTCGTTGGTGATCAAGCCAATATTCGCGGTGGTTCTGGCTTCTCGTACGGTGCAGGAAGTCGGGTATTGTTATTAATTGATGATATTCCCTTTTTACAAGCGGATTCAGGCGTACCGCAATGGTCAGATGTTCCCTTTGAAAATTTAGAACAAATTGAAGTTATCAAAGGTGCGGCTTCTGCTCTTTATGGTTCGTCAGCGTTGAATGGCGTCGTGAATGCCCGCACCGCTTATGCTAAATCGAAGCCACAAACGAAAATTTCTCCTTATTATAATTATACTTTAAATCCTTCCCGAAAAGAAACCGCTTGGTGGGGCGATGACCATCCTTATCAAGTCGGTGCGAGTGTATCTCATAAGCGAAAAATCGGTAAATTGGATATGATTGTCGGCGGTTTTTATTCTGATAATAAGAGCCACAATCGTTACGCCGATGGTAAGCGTGGGCGTGTAAATACCAATTTTCGCTACCGTTTTACCGACCGTTTTAACATTAGTATGAATGCTAACCTTATCAAAACAAAAGGCAGCAGCTGGTTTTATTGGGCAGAAGACCCATCTGAAGATTTATTAAACCTTCGAGAACCTTCTGAATCCACTCGTTCTGAGTCAGAAAGTACTCGTTTCAATATTGACCCAAGCGTCACTTATTTTGACAATCATGACAACAAACATGTCCTCAAAGGTCGATTTTACAATACTGGAAATAGCAATACCAATGTAGCGGCAGGAGACCAATCGAATACCGCCCGTTTATACTACGGGGAATATCAATTTCAAAAGAATTTCAAAGGTATGAATATGGTCGCGACAACGGGTTTAGTCCTGACGCATAGCAATGTAAAAGCGCCCTTGTACGGCAACCATGATTTCAACTCCAACAACTACGCAGCATATTTGCAGTTGGATAAAAAAATCGGTGACAAGCTCAATTTATCAAGCGGTGTGCGCGCAGAACGCAATGAAATCATACGTCCAGAGATTTTGGAATATCCAGATATTAACTTGATAGATACCTTACTTGGTGGGAAAATCACGGAAACGAAGCCTGTATTTCGCTTGGGTGCAAACTACAAAGCCGCTGATTTCACCTTCTTGCGTGCTTCTTGGGGACAAGGTTATCGCTTCCCGACAATTGCTGAAAAATTTATTTCAACCTCTTTTGGAGGAACGAATATTAACCCTAATTTAGACCTAAAATCAGAGACAGGTTGGACGGCTGAAATTGGTATCAAACAAGGCTATAAAATCTCAAATCTGAATGGTTTTATCGATGTTGCTTTTTTCTGGTCAGAATATAATGATATGATGGAATTTAATGTCGTCGATGGCAATTTATTAGGGGCATTTAAATCTCAAAATATTGGTGATACGGAAATTAGAGGAATGGACATTAGCTTTGTCGGAACGGGAGATTTATTTGGTATCAAAACGGATTTCTTAGCTGGTTATACTTATTTAAACCCTAAGTTTAAAAAGTTTGACCGAGAAGCGGAATCAGGAACAGAAGCGTGGAATAATGCTATTAACTCTTCAGTTTGCAATGGTATTAATGACGGTGGAACTTTCGAGAATTGTCAAAATATATTGAAGTATCGTAGCAAACACAGTGTAAAAATGGACATTCAAATGACCCGCAAGAAATTATCCATAGGTTTTGGTGCAATTTACAATAGCAAAATGGTCAACATTGACAATGTCCTAGAATTGCTGATTGCGGCTGGTTCTATCGGCGAATGGCGGCGACAAAATAACCACGGCAACTTGATTTTGAGCGCACGGGCATCTTACCAAATTACCGATTTTTGGAAAATTGCGGTGATTGGAAAAAATATTAGCAATCAAGAATACGTCTCTCGCCCAGGGCAATTGGAAGCACCTGCGAATGTGGCGGTTCGGATGGATTTTGACTTTTAAATAGCAATTTGGATGTTTAGATATTTGGATATTTAGAAGTTCAGAATTGTTGATTACGCTGTTATTTCTAGATATCCAAAAATCCAAACCTCTAAATATCTTACCTAAAACTTGCACATCTGGGATACATATTGTAAATTTATTTAATAATTCAAATTTTCAATAAATTTACTACACGGAATTCCCTAGATGAGTATTAGAAACGCCATAAACAATCCACGTCAAATCAAGACGGGAATCTCCAAAGTCAGCCGAAATATTGCGGGGTGCGTTGTCAATATTGTCCAACCCGTTGCGCTCGAAAATGCAAAAATAAACTGTCCACATTGTTCTAATAATCCGACTATCCTTGGGGTGGAAGGCGAGGTGGTTTGTCCAAATTGTCAAGCTCGATATTTTGAATGGAATCCTTCTTCTATTCTGACAACTGAGTATGAAAATGTAGCGGAAGAAGACCAATATCGGTTTAGTGTACTGATGTTTCAAATTGCGGAACATTTAGAAAATAGAGAATTTTATAAAGCAAAAATTAAATGTGGAGAAGCCTTTGAAATTAGTGAGACGACTGCTCAAACTTGGATATTCGCAGCGTATTGCACTTATTTTGACGCTCCGAAAGAAATTATTTTAAAACAAAATGGGTCAGAATTGCTAAGTTATTTAGAACGAGCGGATTATATTGAAAATGAAGATTTTACACAGCCTATTCGGCAGGCATTAGGTTACCATTTATATCATTTTTTACTTAAAAAGATGATATTTTTAAAAATGGAAGACACGCATGAATATGATAAATTCAAATCCATCAGTTTTTATGTTTATAATTTCAAGTTTTGCTTTGCCTTATCGAATGATGTCTTCTTTTTAAAAGAATTAATCGCCCATTTTTATGGTCAAAAAAAAGAGAATTGGTTTGATTATAAAATTAATAATTTATTTTTAAATAAATATGAATTTGTCTCTCGCATCACGGGCGCACCGTCTTTTTCCGCTCCAGAGCTAGACCAAATTATTTTAAAAATTAAAGAAACTGAACCTGATTATGAACCACCAACCATGCTTGGAGGAGATTTTCAGGGTAAAGAAAAAATGCCGCTCGGCGAATTGCTGACTGCCCGAAAAAGGCATAAGGAAAAAGCAGAAGAGTCCTTTAGGATTGCACAAATTGAGAAGGAAGAACGAAAAGTAGAACTCACCAAGCGCAAAGCCGATGCGAAAAAAGCAGAGAAACGAAACCGTCTGTTTATTATTGGTCTCGTCCTACTTTGGTTGGGGTTCATTATATGGGCTTTCCTTAATTACGCGATTCCTGTGATATTTTTTATCATCATTATTCTTGCTGTTTTTAAAACCAAGTAGAGTCCATAATGTAGCGGCGACTAAAGTCGCCGCTACATTTGAGAAATTTTCCGTAAATTTACTTTTTAAAAAATTACCAAATTTACTTATGAAAAAGCAAATCACCATTCTCACGCTTGGAATGTTTCTAACTTTCCAGTCCCTCAACGCCCAAATAAACTTCAGCGAACACATTGCCCCCATCATTTTCGAAAATTGTACAACTTGCCATCGTCAAGGAGAAGTTGCACCTTTTGCGCTGGAATCTTATGAAGATGTCGCGGCTTATGCGTCGATGATTAAATACGTGACGGGCATTCGATACATGCCACCGTGGAAACCTGACCGTGAATTTTCGGAATTTTTGGGAGAGCGATATTTGACTGATGAAGAAATTCAAATGATTGCAGATTGGGCAGATGATGGAGCGCCGCAAGGGGACCCAAATCTCGCGCCATCTGTGCCAAACTTTCCAGATGGCTCGGCTTTGGGCACACCGGATTTAGTATTGTCCTTTTCAGAAAGCTTTGAACATCAAGGGAATATGACTGATAATTATCGAGTTTTCGTTTTGCCAACTGGCTTGACAGAAGATAAAGAAATCGCAGCTGTTGAAGTTCGTCCTGGCAATTCCAAAATCGTACACCATGCACTAGTTGCTTATGATGATTCTGGCGAAGGACAAGCTTTGGATGATAATACCCCAGAATATGGTTATGATGGTTTTGGCGGTTTTGGGGTCAATGGTGTTTTTGATAAACAATTTCCAGCTTATGTGCCGGGGCAACGTCCTCGTTTTTTTCAAAACGGATTGGGACAATTACTGCCAGCAGAGTCAGATTTATTGGTTCAGATGCATTACGCGCCGTTTCCAACCAATGAAATGGACTCCAGTTCTGTCAATATTTTTTATAAAAATGAACCCGTCGAGCGATATGTTGAACAACATGTTATGCTACCATTCTCTGGAGTACTGACTAATGGACCATTTTTCATCCCTGCCAATATCGTGAAGACTTTCCACGGAATTTACAATGTGCCGATTAAGGCGAGCATCATGGGCGTCGCACCACACATGCACTTATTGGGGCAAGATTGGACGGTCTTGTTGATTAGTCCGCAAGGCGATACGACCAATTTGGTTTCGATACCAGAGTGGGATTTCAATTGGCAAGGAAGCTATTGGTTTAGAAAATTTGTGATTGCTGAGTCTGGTTCGCAAATTCATGCTTATGCAACTTATGATAATACGGCGGAGAACCCATTGAATCCAAATAATCCACCGCAATTCGTTTCTTGGGGTGAGCAGACCACCGATGAAATGTACTATTTACCCATTTCTTACGTACCGTATGCAGAAGGAGATGAAGATGTTGTTTTTGATGAAAATCTGACGCCAACCGAGGGTGATTTTAATTTGGTGACGCCAGAAAATAAGATGTATCCTGTCTTTCCAAATCCAACGGGCGATGAAGTAATCGCTGGTTTTAGCTTAGCGAATCGTAGCCAAATTGACATTCAAGTCCTTGATTTACAAGGTCGTTTGGTAAAAATAGTGGTTGATAATAAGCTGTATCTCTCAGGGTATCATCAAGTAAAATGGAATGCTAATGATTTACCAAAAGGGATTTATTTGGTGAATGTGCGAGGAGAAGGGTTTACGTTATCAGAGAAAATTTCGGTGATGGATTAATTAACGTTCATTGACTATTTTTATAAAAAAGGAAGGCATTCATCTTGAAATGCTTTCCTTTTTTTTGTAAAAACAATCCTTTAAAATTCCCTACCTTTGCGCCAAATTACACCATAAGAAGTTATTTAAAAATAGGTTGCGGGTCTCTAAAAACGTCTTTTTATTCCAATTGATTTTTTTTATTTCTTAGGAACGCGAAATAAATAACTTCTTTGCAAAACGAAAAATGAAGGAACCAACTACAAAAAAATTGACCAAGACATCCAAAGAGGTCATCAATATTATTCGAACCACTCAACGTAATAACATTGAATTGACTGCGATTGCAGACAACAAAGCCAACGTTCTTTTAAGTCTAAATGCCATTATGATTGCCGCGATAATTCCGATGGTGATTGCCAATACGGAAATGGTTTTTGACCGGTTTTTATACGTTCCGCTACTCATTTTTGCGACGACTTGTTTTGGTACAATTTATATCTGTACCCAAGTATTGAAGCCTAGCCGTTTTGAAGAATTCCGAGATGACGATGATACCGATGGAGAGTTTAGTCCCTTCTTTTTCGGTAACTTCTATGATATGAAGCCGAATGAATATTTCAGCTACATGAACCGATCTTTGGCAGATTCAGAGATGGTAAAGCGACACTTGGCAAAGGATTTATTTTATGTTGGACGTCGGTTGGGAAAGAAAATGAAGAAGATGAGGTTGGCGTTTAATATATTTTTAACTGGTGTTTTTTTGACGTTAATTGCGGTTATTGCGGTTATTTTGATTTAAAAGAACCGCACAGCAATACCGTATAAAGTAAATTTCATTGCATTTTTACAAGGGGATTTTAAGGGGCAAAAACGGTTTATAAAAACCGTTTTTACCCCTTAACAAGCACACCCGCATTGCCGCAGGCAATGCGCACTGTATTTTTTGAAGCTCGAAAACCTTACGATTCTCTCGCTTCTTAAACTTTAAACAAACTTACTTTACAGCGTAAGCAATACCATCTGAATTAAGCTTTATTAAGTTTTCAAGGCACATCGCGCCGACACCTCTAAAATTTAATGAACCTTAGTAGTTATTCAAGTTAATCCTAGAACTCATGATAAGGAATGCGAAATAAATAAAGTTAGATTCTTGAGAGAGCGGTTTTGTTCTCCCTTTTTGCTTTGAAAGTGCGATTTATTTTGATATAAGGAGTATTTTTAAAGTGAAAAATATGGACTAAATATCCGCTCAAAAATGTAAGATTATTTAATTCGCGTTCCTTAGCGTTACTTTTTAACCTCAATAAATTCCTTCAAATTTTTCCTCAGCATACCGCATGAAATAATCGAAGTTTAAAGTCTCTCCCGTCACCTTTTTACACAAGTCTTCCGCTGAATAAAATTTTCCATGCCGATGAATTTTCTCCCGCAACCAAGTCAACAATTCCTCATTCTTCCCTTTTGAAATCTGCTTCCGCAAATTAGGAATATCCTTTTCCGCTTGCGCAAAAAACTGAGCTGCATAAAAACTTCCCAAAGAATAAGTAGGAAAATAACCAAACGCTCCAAATGCCCAATGCACATCTTGCAAAATTCCGTGATTCGCATCTGGTACTTTCACACCGAGGTATTTTTTATAGTATTTATTCCAAACCTTATCCAAGCCTTTCACCTCAATTGAGCCATCAATCAAGCCTTTTTCAATCTCATATCGAATCATTACGTGGAAATGATAATGCAACTCATCCGCTTCCGTTCTAATGAAATTAGGTGCAACTTTATTCACTCCCTTATAAAACCCCTTAGCAGAAAGCTTCCCTAAACGCTTAGAAAATACTTGTTGAAATTTCTTGAAATGTGCCTGTGCATATTCTAAACTTCGCCCAACGTGATTTTCCCAAAGCCGCGATTGAGATTCATGAATCCCCAAAGTACAAAACGTTCCGCAAGGCAAACCGTATTCAGAAGCATCCAAACCTTGTTCATACAAGGCATGACCACCTTCATGGATACAACTCCAGACCATATTCGCCAAATCGTTTTCATCAATTCGAGTGGTTACCCGCACATCTTCCGTCCCAAAACTGGTGGTGAATGGATGCGGTGATACATCCTGACGACCAGCATCAAAATCGTAGCCCATGTTTTTTAGCAAATCTAATCCCAAACCCCACTGCTTATCTTTTGGATATTTTTTGAATAAAAAGTCGTTATTAACTTGTTTCCGTTTCCGCAATTGTGCGGTAAAATCCACTAATTTCTCGCGCACATCTTTAAATAATACATCCACTTTCGCTACCGTCATATCTGGCTCGTATTCATCCATTAACGCATTATATGGATGCTTTTTAAAACCGATTTTTTGGGCTTCCTCTCGTTTTATCGCTACTAAATCGCCCAATGCTTCCTCATATCTCCCATAATCATTGGCTTCTCGTGCTGCCATCCAAGCATGATAAGCTGTTGAAATGGTCTGCGACCGCCGCATGACAAATTCCTTATCTAACTTTTGGCTTCGCTCATAATCTTTCAGGGTCAACTCGACATTTCGAGCTTGTTTTTTCTTGAGTTTTGCCTTATTTTTATTTAATGCTTTCAGCAACTTTCCAAAATCTTTATTGGAAAATATTTCAAAAGAAATCCCTTCCAAAGTTGCCACTTGTTGTGCACGCAAGTTCGCTCCTTTTTTTGGTAAATAGACCTCCTTATCCCAGCTTAAAACAGCAATGGAAAAATCCACATCCGCTTTTTTACGCATGGTTTCAAGATATTGATTATATTTTTTTTGCATGATAATAAAATAGAGTTTTTGAAAAAAAAAGCTCTGATTAGTTATAATCAGAGCTTTATATTATTATTTATTTATTCTCGAAAAAATAAATACGATGGAAGAATTTTGTAAGTTATTTCTAAGAAATTTCTTCAATTCGTCCATCTGGTAATTTACGGCGAATCACATTGATTTTACCGTCATCTCCATACATTTCCCGAGATTTTTTGTTGTACGCCAAAGCAGCATCTTCAGCAGTGCTAAACATGCCGATGTGAACGCTTTTTCGACTAACGGAAATAACCGCTCGAAAACGGTTGTTTTCTTTGTAAACTCCGGTATAACCAACTTTGCTGCTAGTTTTTCGCTTCCGACTCGCAACTGCTCGCGACCGGTAAGCAACATTTTCTAGGCGGCAATCCAGTTTGTTACCATTGGCACAGCCAACCAGATTGCGTTTGCTAGTCTTGGTGTCTGCTAGGTACTTTTCCGCAATTAACTTATGTAAATAAATTGTTTCAGTCTTATATCCACCGTCCGCTTTTTTCCAAGTTTTTTGAAAAACCGCGCAACCGCTAGAGTGCCGTCGCAAATTATTGATAAAATCAACTTTAGTAAGATAAGGGTCTGTAGTTAACCACTCGTAGACATGGTCATCGAGCAATACATGCTCGTCTGCGTTTTTTAATTTAACTTTGTATAACACGTTGTAGAAGGTTAGTTAAAAAATTAAGTAATTTCTTATATTTGACGGACATCCAAAATATCCTAAGTTTTTTCATCAAAGAAATGAGCACATTGGTATTTTCAAGCTATAACGATAAAATAGATATCTAAGAATTCATAAAAGTTGAATTGTAAAGTCAAAAAAGAACAATTCGGCTATTAATGCCTGTATTTTGTATTAGGCTTAGTTTGGATTTTCAATCAAAATCTGAAAAGTTTCCTACGAGTTAACAAATATATGTTTACCCAACTATTCGATGGCAATTTAGGTAAAAATCGGACTAAACAAAACTTTTACACCTTTTTTATCTTTTTATTTTTCTTTTTCAGCCTTATTACACAAATGCCACCGCCGCCCTTTTTATTTGACTATCAAGTAGTTATCATATTTTTTTTATCAATAATCCAATTATTATCTTTTTTTTAAACTCTGGACTATTTTATTGCTAGCTCCAAAAACCTAGAGCTATTAAAGCAACATTTGTCCTCAATAATTCCATCATTCCTGTTACCTTTGCCTTCTAATAACCGGTTTAATTAAATCTTATAAAAATTGCAATCATGAAAAATATTTTTCTCATCTTTTTTGCATTCACATTGTTTATGAGTTGTAAAAACG
>JBLHWU010000132.1:0-18692 GCA_047629355.1 Saprospiraceae bacterium
AGTCATTTATAGCGGATATAGTTCGAGAAGGGAAAGAGGATGGCATATTCACATTATTTTACTGGGTAGTCGATGGAGAGAAGCTTGGTTGTATTTGATGCTCGCTGAGAAAAATATTTTGCAGGCTTTAAAGATTCGGGAAGATGATGCACCGAATCTTTAAAAATGATTCTGTAGTTTTCCTACCCACTCTCCCCTTCCAAATGCAACTCCGGCAACGTATAATCAAAAGTCTCCAACGCCTCATAAACCACCTGATGAATGCGACTTCGCGTCTTCCGTTTATTCAGATTTTTATTATGAACATTCGGATGAATTCGGTTATTTAAAAATACAAAAACCAAGTCATGTTCTGGGTCAGCCCAGACGCAAGTACCGGTAAAACCAGTGTGCCCAAACGTCGATTTAGAAGCAGAGCGACCATAATGTATGATTTTTCGAGAAGAAGGCTTATCAAAACCCAAGCCCCGATGATTGCCATGTCCTGTCGATGTAAAATATTTAACGGTCTTTGGTTTGAGATATTGAACACCTCCATAAACACCGTCATCAAGCAGCATTTGAAACAAAACAGCCATATCCTCACCATTAGAAAACAAACCTGCATTGCCACTGACACCACCGAGTAAAGCCGCTGTTTCATCATGTACATAACCTCGTAAAATCTGCTTTCGCCAATGCATATCGTTCTGCGTAGGCGCAATTTGATACTTGGAAAACTTTTCTAATGGATTGAAACGCATATGTCGCAAACCCATCGGTTCGTAGAAATTTTCATACACATAAGCATCTAATTTTTGATTGGATTTATCTTCCAAAATGCGTTGAATCAAGTTGAAATTCACATCGCTATATCGAAAACCACGCCTGCGTCTATCCTTTTTTAACTTAGAAACATCATCTTGAATTTTCTGCCGAAACTCCTCGTGAAAGTATAAATCTTCTGTAATTTTTATGCTAAAACTGTCCCGTTTTGTCTTACAAAAATACTTGTTGCATAAGGCATGAGTCGTATCTTTTCGAGAAATATATCTGCCAATAGGCATATGCGATTGCAAGCCCGAACGGTGCGTGAATAAGTCACGCATCCGAATCCAGCCCACTGCCGTTCCTTCAAATTGCGGACTGATTTTTTTGATAGGGTCAGTAATTTTTATGCGATTTTGCTCGTATAACTTCATACCCATCAACGTCGTCGCCGCAGGCTTGGTCAAGGAAGCGAGGTCATATAAATCGTTATTTTCAACGGACTGCCTCCCTTGATAAGTATGGTGTCCAAAAGATTTGGAGTAGATTATTTTGCCTTCTTTCGCAACCACCACTTGACCACCAGGCGTTGCATAGGCTTTGATTGCGCCATTAATCAATGCTTCGATGCCGGAAAGTCGCGCTTTAGCAATGCCCACTTCTTCGGGCGGCGCATATTTCATGCGGATAGTTTTGATGGGATTAGATGTCCCCGCAACCATTTGTTCCGATACGGTATTGGGTATTCGTCCAAAACCTTCTACTGCCCCAAAAAGCAATTGCGCAGTGAGTGATTCGGTGAATTTATTGGATTCAAAAATTTGAATAACAGTAACCGTTTCGTCAAAGAAAGCAAGGTTTTCAGCCGCTCCAAAATTGATCAATGTTGTCGGCGTCAACTTTGATAATTCATTGATGGAATTGATAAACGCTTCATTTTTTGCCAATTCCAAATCAATATTATCTAAAATAAGGACTGGCGTAACATATTGATAAGATTTAATTTTTAACGCTTCCAAATCTTCGTCCCAACCCGTTTTGAATAATTTATGAGAGAAAGCAGCGTATTTTCCAAAGTACTTTTCGAACTCGCGCAAGTAGTCATTGCCAAATTGCAGAATTCGAAAATCTTGTCCGTTTATCTTTTTATACGGCAATAAATCATCGTGGTTATTAGCAACGATGATTGATTTTTCATATAAATTACGCGTCAAATAATGCCAGGCTGGATTTTTAAAATACTCTTTTAGAGCATATTTCTTTTTACCAATCAACATTTTAGAAGGGAGCTCAAATGTAATGCGTTTTTTAATTAATTTAGCTGCAACTACTCGTTTTTTCTCCAGTTGTTCGGGTGAAAATAGCTGCCCGCGATTCGTCCAAGTTTTCGCTTGCAAAATTTTACGAACCTTATCATCAAGATTCTTTTTCGTTAAAATACCTTGTTCGGCGAAAGCCATTAAAAAATCGAAAGTTGCTTGATAATCCTGCGTTATATATAAATCTGTGCCTGCATGAAATAATTTTTCCAAAGAATCTCGTTCCGTATGCTTCGAAACAATTAAACCCTTGAAATCTAATTGTTTATCTAGGTAATTTTTAATGAAAAATGTAGGCAATTGCTGAAAAGTGTCGATGGCAAAAATAGATTCATCAACCATCATTCCCGCCAAACCTGCTGCAATTGGCATTTGATATGGAAACAAAATACTATCCAAATAACCGGTTGAATCACGATCAACATACCACAAATCTGAGAAAGAATCACCAATTGTCAGGATGTGATTTTCCTGCAACTGCGCGATTTTCCGAATGGCAGTTCGATTGATTTTAGTATCCTGAAAATCATAGTCGGTAGCAGCATTTAAACCTTCTGCCTCGGCTTTTTGCAAATTGGGTGCAAGACACAAATTAATACCCAAACCTTTACATTGGTCAATAAAATGTTGCTCTAATTCACGTTTTATCTTCACTGAATCAACAGCATCCAAGGAAATCAATTTTGGAAAATGTGCCATATCCGAAAACTGATTGTGCAATGAAATTGGTGCATCGGTTGCAAAAAACAACGGCAAGTCACTCGCGATTTTTAAACTATCTGAAACTTTCGCGTATTTGAGTAATGGTAAATTTTTCAATAAAAACCCACCAACTCTATTTTCTTCAACTAAATGATTTATAGTAGGTTGTAAATCTTTTTTCGTGAAATCAGGCTCAAATAAAATCAACTGTCCAACCTTTTCTTCTATTGTTAAAACTTGTAAAAGGGAATCAATTTCGGTCGTCGAAACATTTAGAAAAGTCGTTTCTTCCATCGAATAGATTTCAACTGGCCGGCGATTGCAGGAGACGAGCACAAAAAGAAAGAGCCATATTTTAAGAAATTTCAGCATAGAGTTTTAGATTCATGGTTCAAAATTCAAAGCTTGCCACTCTAATTTTGAGCTATATAGATATATAAAGTTAACCGTTACAATACATTAACGAGAACAATAATGAAAGAGACAAATGGCGTACCAAGCACACGGATATAACCGGTTTTACAAACATATTTATTGTCTTAAACTCTGTTAAGTTATTTGAAATGTCATTAAAATCCTGGCAAAAAATAGATGGTGCAAATTACATATTTTTATTGTAAATATTCAAGTAATTCGGATTTCAAAGCCGAACAGTGGTCGTTGGGGGTTCTAACCCCGACCTAATCATAGAGAAAAGTTAGAAAAAGATGCTTCCTTCTTTGGCGGGATTCGGGTTGGAAACCCGAAGGACGGCTGCTCGGATTGGAAATCCGAGCTACTTCAGTTTTATAAATTAAAATTAGTTAGACATATACCAAAGTAAATTTAGCTGCGTTCAAAAATCATCGTCAAAATTTAAATCCGAACATGAGATACCTCTATTCAATATTATTGTTTTTATTGGTTTCCTCCCCTGCCTTTGCGCAATTTGGTGTCAATTTAGGCTATAAATTTTCCGATGCCCGCACTTGGCAAATTGCTGCCGACAATTACATCACCAACGGTCATCGCAACATTTTAGAAGTGGGTACGACGGGCGGTTTAGACTATACTTTTCCGACCAAAAGCAAATTTTTGGTACTACAACCGAATATTCAATTCACTCGACTAACCTCCATTTTATACCATTATCAAACGTTGGATGTTTACAATTTTGACCTCTTTAATTTTGGTTTTCAATTCAATTTAAACTTTTACCTTTTTCAATTTCCAACTAAAACTGACCAAAATACCGACTACTCTATTCCTCATCAGAAAAAGGGATTGTACCTTTCCCTCTCCCCTGCTATCGACCACTTTCGGACGGAATTTACGCATCCTGAAATTTCAAATAGCGGCGACCCGAATGTTATTATTAAAAGTGGTGCAGTGGATTTCACACATAGTATGGGTGTTCGCCTAGGTTTTGATATGTCTTTTGGACGGAATTTAACACTAACCCCCTTGATTGGTTTTCGCTATTTCCCGCAAGTAGATTGGAAGGATTTGACAGAAATTTCGAGTCAGGATGCGGAGAGTGGGACTTATGATTTTTCGAGTATTACGCAGTTTTCCTTTGGGTTGCGGATAGGTTTTGATGTGAAGTAAGGCAATTCCCATTAATAAATTGGACATTTTAGAGTAGCAATTTTTTCATCTAAGGAATTTTAAAAAACCGCGTATAGCCTGGCTACACAAGGTTTTTCAAGGTTTCTTAGATGGAAAAAGGGCACTATAAAATGTTTAATTTATTATTGGTAATTGCCTAATTACTTTCCAAACGAATACCTAATCTGCACCTTCACTTCCGTCCGTTTATTACCAAAAATTTCATCCAAACCACTGCCAAATGAATCTTGATTGCTAAAATATGTCTGTGCAATCCGTCCTTCAATCGTCATATTTCGAATGCCTTTGTATCGTATATTTAAGTAAAAACGACTGCCTTTATTGAAATAAGCTGGAATCGAAAAGAAGTAAATCACATCGTTTTCATAATTATAAGAAGCTGCCGCAAAGCTATCCGTATCGAAGACGGCAAAGCGCGTAGAAAACGAAAATGGATTATTTAACTGTCTAAAAACCAAGTCTTGATACGCCATAAATCCTTTATCAATCAAGCCAGTCGGCCGTTTTGCGCGAATAAAATCCACCCGACTCCGGAGCGTCAACCAATCTGTAACTTTGGTTGAAAAATGGAAACGAGTCTGAAATTTATACGTCGGTACGAGGACGTCCAAAGCTGTTTCATTATCGCTTCTGTTCTGTTCTCGAGTCTTTTTTCGGACCTCCACATACGCAGACCACTTCCGCCGCACCTCATACGCCACCCGTGCGCGCCACTCTTCCCCTTGAGATGGTGCATCAATCCCAAATCGTAACCAAGGATGCTTCCAAGCGTCATAAAAAGTAGACAACATCCAACCTTTTGCAGGACGAATGTGCATTCCGACGTAAACACCACTTTCATTTTCTGTAATCCGTCTATCTGAAAATGGGCGAGAATCAATGTGATGAAAATTACGCGGAAAACTCCGTTGCAAAATCGCCAAGTCAACTTTTGGATTCAACGAAACCAGCAAGCCATTCAAAGTCGCAATCGCGCCGTTTCCACTCATCGCCGTCTCCCCAAAGAAATTTAAATTGCGAATTAAAAAAGTATAATCCGTACTAACATTGAGCAACTCAGTGCCCGCAAAACGAAATTGATTGTCCACTCTTGGCGTCGCATTTAAGGGAATACCAAATTTATTGTAAACGCCATTAACGGCAATTTTAAACTTATCATCTTTGTATTCCAAGCGGCTACCGACCGTATTTTGTGCTACCGCCCCCTCTTTTCCAATCTCCGCAACAGTCCGTCGCAAGCCTGTCACCACGAAGGAACTCACTTCCAATTCTTCCAATGCATCATTCAAATTAGCCGTTGCATCCCGCTTTTTTCGAGAAGCAAAAGCCGTCCAATTTATTTTATCCGTTATCCCAATTGTCAAACCGACACCGCGCATAAAGTTCAGTTCATTGACCGAAGAGTAAGGTTTTAACGTCCGCGAATTGGCTTTAATATTGGTCACTAAAGAACTTTTAGCGGTCGAAAAACCAGTGTATAAAATCAGTCCCTGTCCAAAATTTACGGAAAAGTCTCCAAGTGCAATTGCCTTGATGCGTTTGTTATAATCTTTTAGAAAAAGGTGGGCAGAATAGAAATCGAAGCCCTGTTTGTTACTTCCAGAAAAGAATTCTTCGCCGCTGTCTTTTTCAGCCGTAATGCCAAAGCTAAACCGCTGGTAATAATTGTGTTTATATCGAATGTACAACTTATTTGGGTCACCCAAAAAGTCGTCATTGATGAATCCTTTTTGTCTTTCCAAATACCGTTGCCATCTAATAAATAAGTCATTGTTCCCTTTTGAAATCATCTCCCCAAGCGACGCATTGAACTTCCCTTCCGAATCCCCAAGTGTCACAAATGGCAAAATTCGACGTATTGAAGCAGCATCAAAACTCGGAATTGATTGCAGTTCATAAATAGAAATAAATTGCCCCATTCCCTCTCGGTATCTCAAAAAATCATTGACTTGCGAGTTGGTCAACAACCCAAATTCCAGCAATTCCAATTCGTCCACTTTATTCAAATTCATGGGACGCCGGCGCAAGATTTCCAGATTTTCTAAAATCGTATTAAAATCAAACTCCTCTTCATCGCTGTTTTCCACAAAATCCTCAATCGCGTTTTGAATCAGCGTTAAATCTGGTGCTAATGTATCCTGCCCAATTGGTACATTTTGTCCAAATGCAGCAATCGGAAACCCTATCAATAAGTAAACAAGTATCTTTTTCATTAACGTATATTAATTATCGGCAAGGTAATTCAATCCTTTGAAATTGTATAAGTTTTGAATCTTTTTAATGGTTCGAGGTAACGTTTACTAAACCTTTGAGGTTTAGTAAACGTGCAGTAAACCTACCACGCTTTATTAAAATGATACTAAATTTAAAAATCAAAATAAGAGAGTAGTAAATAACCTACTGCAATGAATCAGAAATAACTACCTATCTAAAAAAGCCTTTTTTGCCACACAAAAACTCCACCCGCCTCGCCGAAGGCGAGGCGGGTGGAGTTTTTTGAAGCTCGAAAATCTTAGAATTTTCTCGCTTCTTAAATATCAAATTAAGCAGGTAGTTATTTAAGGTTTATTATACTACTCCCTAACCTAAGTATTTTCATTAAGCCTCGAACCTTCTGGTGTGTAGCTTTCAGGCTAGGCTTGAACCTTTGACTGTCAATTAGTTGGCGTAGCCTGAAGGCTACACACAGAGAGAGATTCAAACAATTCCCAACAACTCAAATTATTTTCATTTACCGCACCACCACCACTTTCTTCGTCAAAATCTGCTCTTGTGACACAAACCGAACAATGTATTTTCCATTCGTCAAATTTGAAAAATCATGTACGATTGTCTGTTTTCCGGCAGAAAGTTTACCCGCTAAAATTGTTGCCACTTTCCGACCAGTAATATCAAAAAGTTCCAAAGTGCCCTCCGTCGTTTTTGGCAATTCTAATTCGATATTCGCTTGGTTTGAAATTGGATTAGGATTTATATTTAAAATAAAATCTGCTACTTTATCAATCTTCGTTATCGAAACAAAATCCGTTAAATCAACTTTAAACATCGACCGTCCAAAAGTCGCTGCCAATAACGTCCGTGTACCCGCATGAAAATCTAAATCATTGACAACCGTCATCGGTAAACTAGGTTCTAAAATCTCCCAAACTTCCCCGCCATCCGTCGTAAACCAAACACCTAAATCATTGGCAATAAAGTAAGTATCTGCATAATCTGGGTCAAGAATGATATCGTTCACTGGAATTTCTGGAAGATTGCCAGAGATGTCTTCCCAGGTTTGACCACCATCTGTTGATTTTAAAACATGTGGCTGATACTCCAAATATCTGTAACCAGAAAGCGTCGCATATACCGTATTTTCATCCAATGGGTCAACCGCAATTTCTGTAATGTAACGGTTTGGCACACCATCTGAAATATTTGTAAAAATCGTCCCACCAATCGTCGAAACTTGAATATTCCCATCATCCGTCCCTACATAAATCACATCAGAATCTGAAGGCGCAACCGCAATTGCTGAAATCGTTCCAAACGAAGTCGCTCCACTTGGATGCTCTCCATCAGACAAATCCCCACTTATCACATCCCACGAAAATGCATGGTCGGTACTTCGGTATAATTTATTAGCACCATAGTATAAAGTCTGCGGATTTGATGGATCAAAAACAACGGGTGTGTTCCAATTGTGGCGGTCGCCATCCTCTCCACCAAAAGCATATTCGTAATTGTTGCCACCATTATCTGAGCGAAATAAATTACCAAATTGAAACTCCGCATAAGAGTAAGTATTGTCATTTGGATTCACCAAAACATGAAAACCATCACCTCCTACAATGCGCTGAAATTCATCAATTTCCCCATCCAAAGTAACCACGGTACCATTGTCTTGTGCGCCTCCGTAGATGCGATTTGGTTGAGAATTATCAATTTCGCATTCATAAAACTGCGTAATCGGCAACGTCTCCACATGCACCCAAGAATCCCCGCCGTCTTGCGAAATGTACACACCGCCGTCATTTCCAGACACCATAAAATCAGGATTTTGCGGATGAATTTCCAACCCATGGTTGTCCACATGATTGTTTTCCGCAATTTGTTCCCATTCAACACCGCCGTCGGTTGATTTCATCAAAATTTGTCCCAACAGATAGAGTTCATTGTCATCTACTGGCGAAACTCGAATGTTTCCAAAAAACCAACCAAAGGAAGCAAATACACCTTCGACATCATAATCATCATCCACCTTTTGCCAAGCTGCCCCAGAATTAGTTGACCGATAAACGCCCTCAAAAACATTCGTAATTGGATTAGTCGTATAAGAAGCATACACCAAACCCGATTGATTTTGCGCCATTGCCAAGCCAATTCGACCAATATTATTGTCATCAGAAGGCAAACCATTCGTCATTTCTTCCCAAGTATCACCACCGTCTAATGACCGCCAAACGCCTGAAGTTGACCCACCATACGACCGTTGCCAAGGACGACGAACGCGTTCCCAAGTTGCTGCAAACATGATATTCGGAACAAATTTATCAATCACCACATCAATTACACTCGTCGAATCACTGATAAATAAAACTTGTTCCCAAGATGTGCCGCCGTCTGTCGTTCGATACAAACCACGGTCATTATTCTTACCATATAAAGAACCTGCTGCTGCTGCAAATGCTCGATTTGGATTCGTTGGATGGATGGCCATTCGACCAATGTGTTGCGAATTTTCCAGCCCAACATGTGACCAAGTATCGCCGCCATTTGTGGTTTTATAAACTCCATTTCCAAAAAATGCCCCTGAAGTCGCCGAACCATTGGCTTCGCCCGTCCCGACATACATTATTTCTGGATTCGAGGGTGAAATTGCCATATCGCCAATCGAAGAAGCCGCTTGATTTTCAAAAATAGGTGCCCAAGTATCGCCTTTATCCTCTGACTTCCAAATGCCGCCAACCGACGCTCCCACATATATAAGGTCTTCGTTGGTTGGATGCAAAACTACATCTGTGATTCGCCCGCCGACATTGATTGGACCGGCCAATTCCCATTCATAACCGGTGCGACTTTCAACTGCTTGCTTCGCCATTTGCGTTTGCCGAACCGCTGACCGATAGGCTTCCATGTCAAAATGATTGTGCGGATAAGCACGTTGGTTGTACATCCAATCGAATGGCGTTTTTTCTTCTTCTTCGGGTTCTAATCCTGGCGTTTCTCGGCTTTCATTTTGGCAACTTTGAAATAAAATAAAGGAAAAAAAAAGCAATAATGAGAGTTTGGACAGTTGATTCATACTAGTTTTTATTTGACAACGATTTCTGAAATTTCTCTTTTATGAAGGTTTAAAAGTAGTTAACTTTTTCAAATCCAAATAAAAAATTCCTTTTGAAGTCTGGAAATTGCCAATAAATTACAATTTGTAAACAAAAATGTAGCTTTGCCTAAAAAAAATGACCAACATCGACATCAACTGCGATATGGGCGAAAGTTTCGGGCAGTTTAAAATTGGCAATGACGACGCCCTATTCCCGTTTATTCAGTCCTGCAATATCGCTTGTGGTTTTCATGGTGGCGACCCCTTACATATTGAAAATACAATAAAAAAAGCCGTAAAATATGGGCTTAAAATTGGCGCGCATCCCTCCTACCCTGATTTAGCAGGTTTCGGACGTCGAAAAATGACCATTGAAAAAGCGGAGTTGAAAGCCATTTTAAAATATCAAGTTGCTGCGGTGAAAGGGATGACGGAAAGTCTTGGTGGACGATTGAGTTATGTAAAACCGCATGGCGCATTGTACAATACCGCCGCTAATAGTGAGGAAGAAACATTGATTATTATGGAAGCTCTTCATGAAATTGACGCTAATTTGAAATTGATGGGATTGGCGGGAAGTACGATGGAAAAAATGGCTTCGGAGCGGCAGTTTCCGTTCATTGCCGAAGCATTTGGCGATAGAAAATATACGGATGATGGTCGGCTGATGTCCCGTTCTATAACAGGTGCCGTTATTGAAAATGCGGAAGAAGCTGTAGCACAAATTTGGTCAATTTCGCAGAAGCAACAGCTGATTTCGGAAAGTGGAAAAGTACTCCCAATTGTGGCGCAGAGTATTTGCATTCATGGAGATAATGTGGGGGCGTTGGAGATTTTAAAGGTATTAGAGAAGAAAAAATCATAGTTAAAATTAAAGTAACTACTCAGGTCTTATTTTGGGGAGTTTGAGGGAAGAGTTTGGGCAATAAGCCCAAATTCTTCCCTCAAAAACACCCAGCCCGCCGCCTTCGGCGGCGGGGGAGGAGGCTCAGGGGAGAGAAAAATTGGATTTTTTTTTATAAAAATCCAATTTTCCTCTCCCCTAAAACCCCTTTGTCAAATACAAAGTACCTGAGTAGTTACTAATTAAATCATGGTGATTTTAAAAATCACCATGATTTCTGAACTAACAACTAACTGTAAATGAATATCAAGTTTCTACCCTACGGCAATCGCGCAATCTTAATAAATTTTGAGCAAAAAATATCATCTGCCATCAATCATCAAGTGACTTGGTTAGCCACTCAAATCGAAGCAGCTCGATTTGCGGGTATAGAATTTTGTATTCCAGCGTATTGTTCTTTAACGGTAGGTTTTGACTTAAAAAAAACGGATTATCCTTCCGTTGTAAAAATTATCAAACAGCTTATTTCTAAATATAAAGACAATTTTAAACAGGAAATTCCAAAAAAAGAAATAGCTCCTATTGTTAAAATCCCCGTTTGTTATCATGAAGATTTTGCGCCTGATTTAATTGAAGTCAGCAAACAAACAGGACTTTCTATTGCAAAAATCATTACATTGCATACGGCTCAAACCTACCACGTTTTCATGCTTGGTTTTTTACCTGGTTTTCCCTATTTGGGTGTTTTACCAAAGGAATTATCGGTCAAACGGAAAGCGACGCCACGGCTGAAAGTACCTGCTCGATCAGTTGGATTGGCTGGTTTGCAAACGGGAATTTATCCTTCGGATGCGCCAGGAGGTTGGCAAATAATTGGTCAGACGCCGTTGGCTGTTTTTATAGAAAAAGCGGACAATCCTTTTTTATTGAAAGCAGGTGATCAGGTACAATTTCATGCAATTTCAAAAGAGGAATTTTTGGTTTCATTAGAATCAGGACTTGTGCAAAATACATTGTAAGCACCTTAACAAAAGTTTCCTAAGTAACGGGTAACTACTCCAGTCTTATTTTGGGGAGTTTGAGGGGAGAGGAAAATTGGTTTTTACAAGACCATTTTTAGCACTCAAACTCCCTCTAACAAAAATTCTATGAAGTCAATAATATCCTTAAATTTCATGACCAAACCAACCATTTTTCATTGCCAAAAGGCAGGACTATTAACTACCGTACAAGACGGTGGACGCATTGGTTTCCAAGCATTTGGCGTGCCCGTTGCTGGTGTTATGGATAGCGTTTCCGCAAAAATTGCTAATGAATTGGTGGGTAATCTTTCGGATGCACCCATTTTAGAAATAACGTTATTTGGTCCTGCTTTAAAAATAGAAGGAGCAGCAATTATTGCGTTATCAGGAGCAGATTTGACTGCACGAATTAATGGAAACCGATTGCCGCTTTATGAATCAATTTTATTAAAAGACGGTGATATTATTTCTTTTGGGAAACCTAAAAATGGCTGCCGTGCCTACCTTGCAATTGCTGGAGATTGGCAGGTTGAAAAATGGCTAAATAGTGCAAGTGCAGCTTCTCAAAATGTTGAAACTTTGACGCCTGACAGTATTTTAAAAAAAGGCAGTCAATTGAAAATCCAACCCAATTTATCATTTTCAAAAAAGATTTATCCAAGGGAATTGGGACCGAAGTTTCCAGATTTAATTAGAGTTCGAGTAATGCCGGGACCAGAGTTTTCACTATTTTCAAAAACAATCATTGACCATTTTTTTGGCAAAATCCATCACATTAGTTCACAATACAATCGAATGGGCATTCGGTTGGTCGAAAAGTTGTTAGATTTTCAGCCGACGCAAGAATTAATTTCAAGCGGTCTTGTTATAGGAACGATTCAAGTAACGAATTCTGGGCAACCGATTATTTTGATGCGTGATGCCCAGACTACGGGTGGATATTGGCGGATTGGGAACGTGATTTCCGAAGATTTGAATAAGCTCGCGCAAGTAACAGCTGGGGATGGAATCTGGCTTTCATTAGTTTGATTTTTACATATTTAAAAAAATTGGAATCCTTTTTGCCTACCCTCAGTAGGTCGTTTATATAGAAAACTATGTTAATTTCAACAAAAAAGCTATATTTGCGCTGCTATTTAAAAGAGGTCTTTATTTACTGAAAATTGAATGGCGTTTGTAGCTGATTGTCAATTGATTATAAACAAGATTGGCAATAGTTGTACATTCGTAAATTCTGGCAGGTAGAGGATTATAGACATTAGTTATTAAATTTTTTGGATAAAAAGTAGACATTTCACGTTTGGATTTATCATTATTTTCAAATATCCCATTGTTTCAATATCTCGATTATATAACACTATTTTTATAACTCGTCTTATCTGTATTTTTTTCTAACGCATTTTTTATTATTTTTTAAAACTTTGTTACCATGCAAGGAAAAGGTGTTATTAAGTTTTTCTTGGTAGTCATGACTATTGTCGCTTTGGTGCAATATTTTTTCATCGTTCCTACGAATACAGTAGAAGAAAACGCTGAAGAATATGCACTAAAAATGGGCAGTAAGGATGGCACTCAAGCAGAACGCGCGGCATATAAGAATGCCCGTACAGGATTCCTAGACTCTATGTCTAGTGAGAAGATTCTTTCGATTCCCTTGATTAAGGATTATACTTATCAAGAATTGAAAGCACAACAACTCAACTTAGGGCTTGACCTTAAAGGAGGAATGAGTGTTGTATTGCAAGTAGATTTACGAGCGTTTATTGAAGCGCTAACAAATAGCAAAGACCCGAAACTTATAAGTGCGTTAAATATAGCAACTCAAAACCTTAAAAATGCTCAAGCAGATTATGTTACTTTATTTGGTGACGCTTGGTCTGAGCAAGAAGGTGATAAAACATTGTATGCTCTTTTCCGAAAGAATGATTCTTTCTCAGAAAAGTACAATTTAAATAATACAAGTACGGACGGCGACATCGTGCGAGCGATTCGCGAAGAAGCAGATGAAACGGTTGATTTGACATTTAAAATGTTGAAACAACGGATTGATAAAATGGGTGTAGCACAACCAAATGTAACTTTGGATGACGCTCGTGACCTCATTGTAGTTGAATTGCCAGGTATTGACAATCCACAACGGGCGCGTAAAATCTTACAGGCAACTGCGAAATTAGAATTTTGGAAAGTCTTTCGAACAAATGATGCTTCTCCAAATATCTTGCAAGCATTGGATGCTGTAAACACGAAGTTGAAATCTTTAGACCCATCTTATGCAGATGCAACTAAAGAAATCTTTCGAATTGATACAATTGCCGCAGTAGTTGATTCTCTAGGAAATGAGGTAACTGCAGCTCGTGTAGACACTACTTATAACGAAGCAATTGCAACGGGTGGTCCTCTTTTTGATATTTTGAGTTTGGCAAATACTGGCGGTGCAACTGTCGGTTATGCAGACAAAAATAAGCGAAAAGCAGTAACTGCTATCCTAGCAAAAGAAGAAGTAAAGACTTTATTGCCGTCAAATTTGAGATTGTTATGGGGTCGAAATCCTGTAAATTTCAATTTGACAGAAGATAACGTAGATGATACACCGCGTTATGCTTTGTATGCTTTGAATGTTGGAAATACAGGTGAATCTCCATTGCAGGGTGACTTGATAACAGGTGCTTCGGCGCAGTTGGATGCACAAGCGGGTGAAATGGCGGTTAGCTTGTCCATGAATCAAAAAGGTGCGCAAGTTTGGAGTCGATTGACCAATGAAGCGTATTCTGACCAAAACCGTCAGATTGCGATTGTATTGGACGACGAAGTAGTTTCTGCTCCGACGGTAAACTCTCCAATTAACGATGGTCGTTCTTCGATTTCTGGTAATTTTACTGCACAGGAAGCGGGTGACTTGGCGAACATTTTGGAGATTGGTAAATTGCCAGCAGGTACACAAATCATTCAGGATAATATTGTTGGACCTTCTTTGGGTGCAGACAATATTAGCCGTTCTATCAGTGCGATGGTTGGTGGTTTGTTATTGGTATTGGTTTTTATGATTGCTTATTATGGTTCAGCGGGTATCGTTTCGATTATCGCGTTGTTTATGAATCTGTTCTTCATCTTTGGTGCTTTGGCATCTTTGGGAACGGTTTTAACTGTACCAGGTATTGCAGGTATCATCTTAACGATTGGTATGGCGGTGGATGCGAACGTAATCATTTACGAACGTATTCGGGAAGAATTGCGAGAAGGTAAGTCTTTGCGCATGGCTGTCCACGATGGTTTTAGCAACTCTTATTCAGCGATTATTGATGCCAACGTTACCACGATTTTGGTAGCAATGGTTCTATACTATTTCGGTTTGGGTCCAATTAAAGGATTTGCTGCCGTATTGATGGTGGGTGTATTTTGCTCTGTTTTTACTGCCGTATTGGTTGGTCGTTTAATTATCGACTGGTGGATAGGTAAAGGCAATAACTTGACGTTCTGGACTGGATTTTCTAAAAATGCCTTTTCAGGTTTGACAATAGATTGGTTGGGTAAGCGAAAAACTGCTTATGTAATTTCTTCCGTAATTATCTTATTGGGCGTTGGTTCTATGTTGATGCGTGGCTTCGACTTGGGCGTTGATTTCCAAGGGGGTTACTCTTATAATGTAGAATTTGCGGAAGGTACCGCACCAGATGCAGAGGCAGTGCGACAAGCATTGGCAGGACCATTTGGTTCTACACCAACCGTAAAATCTGTTGATGGTAGTACTACTTTGAACATCCTTACCAGCTACATGATTGATAGCGATGCGAAAGATGCGTCAAGCCAAGTAATTGGTAAGTTGCACGAAGGTATCAACGCTGTTGCAGGTGGAAAAGTCAACTTAACAGAATTCAGTGATGCTAGCGGAAAAGGTACACACATCACCGCTTCGAGTAAAGTAGGTCCGACGATTGCGGATGATATCAAAACAAGTTCTTTGTACGCAGCGATATTCTCGTTGTTGTTGATTTTCTTGTATATCTTCATTCGATTTAGCAAGTGGCAATACTCTTTGGGAGCGGTTGCAGCTTTGTTTCATGATGTTTTAGTGGTACTTGGTATCTTCTCGTTGTTACATGGTTTTATGCCATTTACAATGGAAATCGACCAAGCATTCATCGCAGCGATTTTGACCGTGATTGGTTACTCGATTAATGATACCGTGGTCGTGTTTGACCGAGTACGTGAATTTATGGGTATCTACACGGGCTTAAGCAAAGAAGAAATCATCAACAAAGCGATTAACTCAACAGTTTCTCGTACCGTCATCACGTCTTTGACGACGATGTTTGTGGTGTTGATTTTGTTTGTCTTCGGTGGTGGAAGTATCAAAGGCTTCGCGTTTGCGTTGTTGATTGGTATCATCGTAGGAACGTACTCTTCTATCTTCGTAGCAACGCCGATTATGTCGGATTCTATGGGTGATTTGAAGGCGCGTGAAAAAACGACGACTCGGAAATCATTTTCTGACCGTGCGAAATCTGCACGTCCGGCTAATGAAAGTTTGTAATTAATTAAGAATTAAAAGGAAGAATTAAGAATGTTTTAAACGCATTTTTGAAGATTCGTTTTTGGTTTTTTAGGATATAAAAAGGGTGTATTGAATTTCGGAAGAGATTTAATACACCCTTTTTTTATTTTCAAACAGTCGTTTTTAATATTTTGTTAACGGCTATTATTGAATGTGCCGCCGAAAAGGTAAAATATGGATAAAAAATATCCAAAACTGCCATTGCCAAAATATTTGAAGTGAGCCGTGGAACGTTGGACAATTATATCAATTCGCAAATCTTGTGACGTGGCTGAAGTATCGCGAGTTTCCGAGATGCGGGCCGACTTCGCGGTTTTGTGCGAGGATGCCAGGTCTAAAATTTTTAACGAAAAAACAAGTTCAAAATTTAAGTTTGGCTAAGGCCGAGGGAGTAATTCCTTTCTAAAAAAAGGAAAATTCTATGGGAGGTTTTTGCCTTTTGTTGAGCTGTACCCTAATTTCAAATATCTGCGACAGAGCTCAAGCCGAATTAAGGATTGGTATTGGTATTGGGAAGACTTAAAACATCAAAGTGGCCAAGACGTCTGTTTTTTTTGTTTTAAAAAAAAGCCTTACCTTTCGCTTAATATTTATAACCAAACCCTCGTCAACATGAACAAGCACATCCCTTTACTCCTATTTTTTTGCTTTTTGAGCATCTCTTTTTCCTTAAAAAACACGCCCGAATTCCGCAAAGGAAAAGACTACGCGGTCTTCTTCTACGTCAGCAGTTTCCAATCGGGCTGGAAAGACCTTCCTCAAACCCGCACCGAAAGCCGAGAAATCATGACGGAACTCGAAAACAACTTCGATTTCACTTGCGAAGCCATGCCCGACCCCAGCAAAAAAGAAATCAAAGACAAAATAGCCGAATACAATCGAAAATTAATGCCCAACGACCAAGTGCTTTTCTTCTTTTCCATGCACGGACATTATGACAAAGGGGCCAACAAAGGCTACTTAGTCGCCTCGGACGGCAAGGCACAGGACGAATACAATGAAAGCTACCTCAGCTACGAACAACTCGGTACTTACCTCTCCAAGTGCAAAGCCAAACACGTCCTCGTTGCGCTCGATGCCTGCCACAGTGGAGCGTTTGGTAGCGACAATACTAAGAGTGGACCATCTATAGTTGCCTACAATAGCGAAGACTGCTTCACCCGCTTAGACCAGAGTATGTTGCATCAATCTCGGCTCTATTGCTCCTCTGGAAATAAAGATGCCAAGACCCCCGCAGAGTCCCGCTTCGCCATGCAGTTTCTACAAGCTCTCCGAGAAGGTGGAAACAATGGAACGGTACAGATGCGAGACCTCGCTTATGCCCTGGGAGAAGTGACTACCCCAAAACCCGTAACAGGCTACTTCAAAAACCATAAAGCAAATGGAGATTTTGTCTTTGTAAAAAAAGGCTATTGTGGCAGCACCGCCCCCACCGCCGACCTCGAAACTGCCGCCTACAACAGCGCAAAAAATCAAAATACCATAGATGCCTTCGACTATTATTTAGCACTATACCCCAGTGGTCGCTATCGACATAATTGCCAATACCAAAAAGCAAAACTGGAAGAAGAACGCTCTTGGAAAATTGCCCAACGACTGGATACTCCTGCTGCTTATCGCGGCTACCTCGATACTTATTCGAATGGAAAACACACTAAAGAAGCGACCCTAAAGGCAATACCTAACTCCGAGACGGCTAAAATTCTCCCTCTAAATCATCTTATGAATGACGACAACCGCTACAACATGGTCTTTGTCAAAGGCGGTACTTTCGAGATGGGCTGCACCAGTGAGCAGCAAGATTGTGGAAGTAATGAAAAACCAGCACACAGCGTAACTCTATCTGATTTTTACATTGGAAAATACGAAGTAACGCAAGCAGAGTGGGAAAAAATCATGGGAGACAATCCTTCATCATTTACAAATTGCGACCAATGCCCCGTTGAAAAAGTGTCTTGGGAAGATATACAAGAATTCCTAAAAAAACTCAATGCTAAATACCCCAATAAAAACTACCGACTACCCACCGAAGCAGAATGGGAATATGCGGCCAGAGGGGGCGGTAAAAAGGTGTTGTTTGGCAATGGAAAAAATATTGTTGACCCTAAAGAAATTAATTTTGATGGGAGTGATAATTATAAAAAAAGCTATTCAATAGCTGGAGTGTACCGCGAAAAAACAGTGCCCGTAGGTAGTTTGAATAGCCCAAATGAATTAAAATTACACGATATGAGCGGCAATGTCTGGGAATGGTGCAGCGATTGGTATGATTCAGACTATTATAAAAACAGTCCTTCGCAAAATCCACAAGGTGCTAAAACGGGCTCTTACCGTGTACTTCGCGGCGGCAGTTGGTTTTACTCCCCGCAGTACTGCCGCGTTGCTAATCGCTACGCCTACACGCCGACGTACCGCGACTACTATATTGGGTTTCGCTTGGCGCGTTCCCTGTAGTCAGATTGGTTAGCCGTCCAGCTTTCCCATGAGCACCGCCGTAATTCTGAAATGGAGCCAAGCGGAGGCGGGGCGGTAGCCCGCTGGAGTAAGGCGAAGTGGAGGAATGGAGGAATGGAGGCAAAGTTAGCTTGGT
>JBLHWU010000133.1:0-18579 GCA_047629355.1 Saprospiraceae bacterium
TTGTGTTAGCTTTTTGTATTCCATCTTATTCGATTCCTTTTTTGCTTTTTGCCTTAACCAATATAGTTTTGAATATACTGGATTGCACCGTCTTCGTTTGCCCGTCGTGTATTGTGGAATTAATAAATCCTCTACATAACAATCCAATTCATGTAATACGATATTGGATAATAAAGGACTAATGACTCCTCCTTGTGGTGTACCTGAATGGTTTTTATGATAAATCCAATCTTCAAGATAACCAGCGTTTAACATTTCACGAATAAGTTTTAGAAAACGGCTGTCGTGGATTTTTCGACCCAATAAATCTAAAAGCGTTTGGTGACTAATGTTGTCAAAACATCCTTTAATGTCACCTTCAATGAACCATTTTGTGCCTTTCCATTGATGCTTAATTTGGTGTAATGCTGTATGACAACTTTTACGTGGACGGAAGCCGTGCGAACTTTCCTTAAAATTTGGCTCATAATACGCTTCTAATATCATGCGTATTACTTCTTGCACCAGTTTGTCTGACCAATTTGGCACAGATAATGGTCGCATTTTTCCGTTCTTCTTTGGAATATAAACACGGCGACTCGGTTTCCATTGATAAGTACCGTTTCGGAGTTGTTCAATTATTTTGTCAATTCTTGCGAGTGACATTCCTTGAATGCTGTCCGTTGGGTCTGTACCTAATGTAGTCGCTCCTTTGTTTGCGTAAATTTTGCCATAGGCATATAAGAATAAGTCTCTATTTCGCATATTGCGATAGACTCTTTCTAAGGGGAGACTTCTTTGTCCCCGATTTTGAACTACGCATAAATAGTCTTCAGCTGAGAGCATTTCGCTTGTCTGATTTAATTAATACGTTTGGATTACCTGCGACCCTTCGCCATGTAATAGGCTTTCCCTATCTCAGACTACTATGGTCGCTCCGTAGTCATAGGACTCTCGTCCCTTAGACCATCCCCGATTCCGTTGTGCTGTGACGTATAGACTAACTTAGGTTGTCCGTTCGTTTCCTTACCATATTTCATTAAGATATGCTTCACTGATTTGGCTATTACAAGACCACGTATCATTTCTGTAATATCCGTGAACATAAAGTTTCAGTCAGTATGCTTTATGGCGTTTTCTTGCACGCTGGAAACTGGACTTTAGGCAGTATAGCTTTAACCATATTAGTCAGAACTTGCCGATTCATCTTGAAAATGTCTGACTTTTCGCAAATCGGCTTTACGCAGATGCTCTGTTTACATTTCCCTTTCGGGTTATGCTAACTGCATCGTTCTCGTCAATATTTGCCAAAATTGACGCATCTATAATGAATCACAGCACCCGTGAACGGGCGCACTACGTGTAAAAAGTAGTCACAGAAACAGCAAAACCATAATCAAAAAAATGATTTCTTCATTTTCACCCCATTTTAGCACTCAAATTGGCATCTCGAACCCTCTTTACAATCTGCCCGACAACAGCCCGACTGGCTCTATTCTTAATTTTTGTTCTTATTTTGTTGATACTCAGGTGAGAATTAGCTGCTAATTCCTCAATTTCCTTGACAACTAACGGTGGTGTTTGAGGACGACCAATTTTCTTACCTCTTGATTTGGCTGCTGCCATACCCGCTTTCACTCTTTCGCTAATAAGGGACGATTCCAATTCTGCCATCACACCAATGATGGTAAACATTGCCTTTCCCATTGGACTATCCGTATCAATTTGGTCTTGCACAGAAATGAATCGAATATTTAAATGGTTAAAAGTCTCCAGCGCTTTGAGCAAGTGAGAAACACTTCTGGCAAAGCGGTCAAATTTCCAAACTAAAACGCAATCGAATTCCCTATTTCGAGCCGCCTTCATTAATCGACGCAATTGTGGGCGACCTTCTTTTCTACCAGATACAGCCATGTCCACATATTCTTGAATAATCTCAAAACCTGCTCTTTGAGCATATTCAACCAAACCGTCTTTTTGTAAATCGATGTTTTGTTCCGCGGTAGAAACACGAATGTAGATTGCTGCTTTCATCAAATCCGTCTGTTTAATAATTGGTGTAAAAGGATGTCTTAAAAAGAACTCCTTGCAAGATAGTCAATTTGGAATTTAAAACACCTTATTTCTAAGGACTTTTAACGACCTATCGGCAAACCCTTTTTAAGACACTTTTAAATTATCATAATTATGACATCAATTACAAAAACGGCGTATCCCCGTTTTAAAAAAGTCTACAAGGTAGAAGAGTTGGAAAAAGTCTTTCAACCTACCGAATCCGAACTGCAATTTATTGCTAAAAAAACCAGAGGTGAACCGCAACAATTAACCTTACTGACTTTGTTAAAATCACATCAACATCTGGGATATCTTCCAAATACTGGAAGCATTCCTAAACCAGTTTAGCAATATTTATCAAGTCAATTAGGGTGTGATGAAACGGTCGAATTAATGGAACGAACCGAGACTAATAAAAAATCATTTCACCGCCATTATCAATCTATCCGTAGTTTTTTAGGAATATTGGCTTGGGCAGAAGAAGGGCAAAATATCGTACATGCTTGCGTTAAAAAGGCTGCATTTACCATGAGTAACCCGCCTGATTTAATTAATGTGGCAATGGAAAAACTGATTGAACAACGCTATGAATTACCTGCGTTTAGTACGCTTTCAAGAATGGTTGGGCATATTCGGCAAGCGGTACATTTGGAATTATTTGAAAAATTAAATCGAACGCTGAAGCCAGAAGTACAATTAATTTTAGAAAGCTTATTACAAGTAACCGAAGAGAATACTGTCACAGGTTTTACTAAAATCAAAGAGAAACCAGATAAGCCAACTTTACAACTAATGCACAAATGGATAAAGCGATTAGAATGGTTACAACAAATTCTGGATACTTCTCAATTATTTGAAATCATTGCACCCACTAAAGTCCAGCAATTTTCAGCAGAAATTGAACAAGCCGAAACACAAGATTTATTGGATATGAATGCACCAAAGCGTTATACCCATTTGGTTTGCTTGATTCATCAAAAGCAGGTGGCGACCAAAGATGAGTTGGCTGATTTGTTTGTTAGGAGAATGCGACAAACCAGAATTGGGGCGGAGAAAAAACTTGCCGTTTTGCAAGAGTTGAGTCGGCATATCGAAGAACAATTACTTGACATATTTTCAAAAGTGGCGGATTATACCTTGACAATTTCTAAAGATAAGAAATTGGGAGATTCCGTCAGACAATTGATAGAAACCAATGGAGGAGCGGCTCATTTACTGGAAAAATACAAACAAGTTGCTGCCTATCACGATAAAAATTTCTTACCGCTGTTGTGGAATCTCCATAAGAGTAACCGGGTTGCAATTTTTGATTTGATTGAATTGTTGGGGATTAAATCTTGTAGTGAAGATAATGGTTTGCTCAATGCCTTGTCGTTTATTGTCGCCAATCGAAATGCAAGAAAAGACTATTTATCTTGTGAGATAACTTTGGATTTTATGGGTGAAAAATGGCTAAATTTTGTCAAGGCAAAAGAAGATGGAGTACCTGTTTTAAGACGAAGAGCATTGGAAGTTGCGGTATTGTTTCATGTAGCAGATGCCTTGAAATGCGCTGATTTATATGTGCCTTATTCTGAAAAATATGCTGATTATCGACAACAATTATTGCCTTGGGAAGATTGTCAAAATTTATTAGACACTTATTGCGAAAGCATTGGTATTCCTGCAACTGCCAATGGTTTTGTTGCACATTTAAAAACACAATTGGTCGATGCTGCTAAAAAAGCAGACCAAGCATATCCAGAAAACAGTCAATTCTTTATTGATGAACAGGGCGAGCCACATTTGAAAAAACTGAAAGCAAAGCCCTTACCTGAAGGCTTACTCCGATTTGAAACAATGGTCAAAGAGAAAATGCCACAGCGAGATTTATTGGATTTGCTCAAACGGGTACAAACATGGATACCTTATACACGCCACTTTGGTCCACCGTCAGGTTCTGAAAACAAACTCAATAATGCCACTTTTAAATACATTTTTACCATTTTTGGATATGGCTGTAATCTGGAAGCAAACCAAATGGCGAAGCATACCGAAAGGCTGATTAGTAGTCGGTCTTTGCGTCAAATCAATAAGCAGCACATATCCGTAACGAAAATAGACGCTGCCATTAGAGATGTGATTAATACCTATTCTCGTTGGGATTTAACAGGATTTTGGGGCGATGGTTCGGAGATGATTGTTGATGGAACGCACATTGAATTGATTGAAAACAACTTGTTGGGGGCACATCATATTCGCTATGGCGGGTATGGCGGCATCGCTTATAAATATTTGTCGGACAAGTATGTTGCCTTGTTTAGTCGCTTCATTTCTTGTGGCGTTTGGGAAGCCATTCATATTCTGGACGGTTTCTTAGCCAATCAATCAGCGATACAACCCGATACCGTTATCGGCGATACACAAGGTCAAAGTGAACCCGTTTTTACCTTGTCTTACTTGATGGGCATTCAATTGATGCCGAGAATGAGGAATTGGTTCTTTTGCACTTTTCACCGAACTATTACAAGTCTTTATCATTATAACTTATTGATTTTCAGATACGTGAGTTTGGGAAGAAGCGTAAATGGCTAAAGTATAATAAAAAGATTGTCCATGTTTAGTTTTTTTGAACAACTCTCAATCCTTTATTCATTTTAATTCGATTGTCTAAACCCTTGTTTTTCAATATCTATGGAATATTTTATCGTATAGTAAAACGGTTCAGTTTATACAATCAGAATTTGAATAAATTGATTAGTTTTTTATACTCCTAAATCAGCTAGTTATGAAGGTTGAAGTTAAAGATTATTGTCTGGTCAAACGTTCATTTCGATAGACAATTCTTTGATTATCAAAGGGTACGAGTTAAAGCTTCTTCAGAAAGTGCTGTTAATTGTAACAGATGCAATCATTAAAAACTATTTTCTTAACGGCACTTTCTGTTCTAACATTACTCGTACCCCTAATCCAAAATTAAGACTTCTTATGACATTGGGAAACTCTTTTTTAAACTCTTAATTCGCATATAATGAGCATTCTTAAAGTGAAAAACATGGACTAAATATCCTCTCAAAAAAGTAAGTTTATTCATTTCATATTCCTTAATGTATAATTGTGCATTCATTTTTTTGTTATAGCTCTTGAGGATCAAAGACACACTGTATCAACTGCAATGCCGCATCATTATTTCCAATAAGCAAAGCACTTCCTTTCGGAGTTTTAATTTTTTCTAGTGTCTTTACATCACCTCCGAGAAAGAACCCACTTTTTGAATAGGGAAGTGGAGTAAATTCACCTTTCCCGTTTCCACTTAAAATAGTTCCATAGCTGGCATCATTTCGAGTTGTTTCCACTTCTGAGCCAAATAGATTTCCAGCAATTGCTAAATCTAAATGACCATCATTATTGAAATCTTCGGCGACAATTCCGTTGATAGAGGAAAGTTGGACTTCATTCGGTAAGTAGTGAATCTCAAATGCATCATTACCCTTATTTTCGACATAAACGCTTGCAAAAGACCAAGCTTGATAATGCAATCCTGCGGCTAAATCTTGTTGAGTGTAGATATCTTCAAGCGAAGCATCGGCGAAAGAATTATAGTCTTCATATTTATATTTTATGGCTGGAATTTGCTCAGCAGAACATTGACGACCTCTAACTGGATATTGAACACCTTCATCATAATAGCCTAAAACAATGTCCAGTTTTCCGTTTTTATCATAATCACTTGCGTAGACGTCGAATGACTCATTAGCAGAAGTTTGGTATTTATAATTCAGTCCTAAATTACCAACAACAAGGTCTTTGTCGCCATCATTATCAAAATCTTCAGCGGCAATACTATACCACCAACCTGTTGTTTTTTCCAAACCAAAATCCTCAGTTTTATTCTCAAATTCAGTCCCGGTATTCATCAAAAAAGTAATCGGCATCCACTCACCTGTGACGACTAAATCCAACTTTTGATCATTGTTAAAATCTACCCAAACTGCATCCGTAACCAGCCCTGCTTCTGTTAAATAAGGGGCAAGGTTTTCGGTAACATCTGTAAATTTTGGCGCACCGTTTTCAATACCGTCATTTCTCAAAATATAACTTTGCGCGGGTAATGGATAGGACTGAGGTACAATTCGACCGCCAACAAATAAATCTAAATCGCCGTCATTATCATAGTCTGCCGCTTTAACTATTGAACCACTTGCTCCGATTTTCGGAAGCGCATTTTCGGCTTTTTCAAAATTTCCTTTACCACCATTTAGGTACAATCGGTCTTGCAATTTTACAGAGCCTTTTTTGGACTCATTTCCACCGCTAACGATGTACAAATCCAAATCACCATCCCTGTCTGCATCGAAAAAGGTCGCGCCAATATCCTCTTTATTTCTATCCTTATCCCAAGGGTAAAGACTGCCTTTTTCAAATTTCCCTTTTGCATTTTGTAGATAAATTGCGCCCACTGCATCCAATGCACCACCCACATAAAAATCATCTAATCCGTCACCATTTACATCACCGACAGCTAAGCTAGGTCCATTTTTGGAATAGGTATGTGGCAGTAAAATTTCATGTCGGTAATCATTAAAATTATTCTCTTCATGTTTAAAGTCGATTTTGGATTCTTCTGTAACATCTTCAAACCATTGACTTTGCGAGGTATTTACACGGAAAGGCTCCGTAGTTTGTTTTGCATTTCTATAATCAATTTCAAGAGTTTGATTTGCTTTAGTATTTATCAAAGTCTGTTCTTTTCCGTCTGTCCAATGAATGGTTAGTTCCTCAATTAATGTCATTTCGCCTAAACCAAAATGAATAACGGGATCAACGGAAGATTGAAATCCTCTTGTCAGTGTTTGCTGACGATATTGAATGCCATTTTTCGTTTTTATTAAAATCTTAGTACCTAAGCCCAGTGGGTTTTTGTCATTGCCATTTAGCTTGATTCGAATATGATTTCCCAAACCTAAATCAGCCGTTTTATTTTCAAAAATTGAAACCTTGTCATCAATATTATTAACAATCATTTCGAGATCGCCATCATTATCCAAATCAGCATAAGCAGCGCCATTTGAAAAACCTTTATAACTAATTCCCCAATCTTCGTTAGCCAATTGAAAAGAGAGGTCACCGTTATTTTTATACACATAGTTATCCACTTTTTCAGAGGGCATATTGAGTGTCAAACCAAGTTTGGTCTGTTTCTGTTTTTCTTGATAAGTTGCTTTTTCAATTTCATTAAAATAGTCTTTATTATTAATGTCTCGCCGAGTGCCATTACTGATAAAAATGTCCTGCCAACCATCATTATCTAAGTCGGCAAACAGACCTGCCCAGCTCCAGTCAGTAGATGGCATACCTGTCATTCGGGAAATTTCACTGAAATGAGGAAGTCCATCTTCCCCAATTCCATTATTCAGTTGAAGAGCGTTCTGCATATATTGATAGTGCATGCCACGGTTCACTACCTCCCAAAAACCAGCAATATTCATGCTCGCCATATTGGCTTTATTTCTTCGATTATCAGCGGGAGTCATATCAACTTGCAATAAATCGGGCAAGCCATCATTATTAAAATCACCAACATCCGAACCCATTCCAAAAAAGGCGGTATGCTGAGTTGTTTCTTTTGATTTTTCGGAGAAAGTGCCGTCGCCATTATTAAAATAAAAGAAATCGGGCGATGCAAAATCATTCGAAACATAAATATCTTCCCAACCATCTTCATTAAAATCGGCAACGGTTGCGCTCAGAGATAAACCAAAATTCAAAAGTCCGGCTTCTTTCGTTACATTTTCAAAAATGCCATGACCGTCATTTCGATAAAGGCGGTCGGATTTTTCAGAGGACTTTTTATTAATTGCTATTTTGAAGGAATAATTGGGAGTTTTAAAATGTGTGGACGGATAATTGGCAACATACAAATCCAAATCACCGTCTTTATCATAATCAAAAAAAGTACTTTGAGTACTTCGCCCTGCATCGGCAATTCCACGTTTTCCTGCTTCTTCTATAAAAGTTGGAACTCCATTTTCGGAAGTTCCTTGGTTAATAAACAATTGATTTTTTGTGGTCGTAAATTTCCCAGAAACACTAACATAAATATCTAACCATCCATCGGCATTAACGTCCGCCATTGTTACTCCTGTAAACCAGCGGTCATCGCTTCCTACGTTAGCTTGTTCAGTTATGTCTTCAAATTTCAAATCACCTTTGTTTAGAAACAAGCCATTTTTGACCATATTTCCTGTAAAATAAATATCGGAAAATCCGTCATTATTCACGTCGCCAACGGCAACACCACCGCCCATATAAATATACGGATAAGTAAAATAATTGATGATGGAGTCTTCTTTTAAATCATTAGAAAACGTAATTCCACTTTCTTTCGAAGATAGACTTTTAAATATCTTGGGGAGTTCTTTTTGGCAAATTGGATTGTTATTTTTTATTTCTTTTTGGCAAGAAAAAAAAATAGAAAAAAATAGAAAAAAGGTTAGAATAAGGTATTTCATGATTTTTGTTTATTCATTCAAAATAGACACTTGTGTTTCAGGTTCATTATCAACTCCCTCAAACTCCCTTTGAGTTAGGTCGGTAAATATTTTAGGGTTGTACCAGTAGGTTATTTATTTCCTATTTCCTCATTTGAAAGCAAAGAGACAAGGAATTACTTCCTTGCCTCTTATTAATGTATGAAATGTTAAATGTAATTTACATGAAAATGATTCAAACTCATGTTAATACCCTGAATTCTGTTTCAAAATATCTGCGCCTATCAAATCAATTTCATTTTGAGGAATAGGCAAATATTCATCTTTGTTAGCTTCGAAGGTCGCACTTGAAAAAGGAGAAGATAATTTAGGATTTTCATATCCCAAATAATCATTTATTGCACTTGCTGCAATTCCCCAACGTACCAAATCATATAAACGGTGACCTTCACCAGAAAGCTCTAATTTTCGCTCAAAACGAACCGCATTTATTGCTTCCGTTTGATTAGCGAATGAAGAATAGGATTCAATGACATAATTTGCATCGACATCCGTAAGCGCAGAAGCTTTTGCACGTTCTCGCACTATATTTACGAAGTCTTTAGCTGCATCAAGATTTCCTAATTCTGCTTCACATTCTGCTGCCATCAACAATACATCTGCAAAACGAATAACAGTATAATTTACAGCAGTATAACCTGGAGTCCAAGAACTTCCATCGTTTTCAGTACCGATACCTGCTTGGTAATAGATGAATTTTTTAGGTGCATAAGGACCTGCATAAGGTTGGTCCCGAATCCAGTTGAAACCAGGGTGATTGCCCCAATCCAAATAAGGAATACCTCTTCGACCAATAGAATGGTCTAATCTTGGGTCTAAGTTACCTGCATCTAAGGTGAAAGCATCCTCACTCAACATGCCCTGATCCGTTGCTAATTCGTTAGCAGCGTCATTGTAAGAACCGTCAAGTAATGGCAACCCGCTTGCATTTGTTCGGAATGAATTAGCCAATTCAAAACTTGGCTGAAAAAATCCACAACAGCCACCTGGAGCACCAGGACCGTTAGGAAAGTTCAAAACTAAAGCTGCGTTTGCGTTATTAATATCGCCAGTTCCTGCTGCTGCTTGCACTGCAAAAACAGATTCCATACTATTATCATTTGGAGAACGGAAAGCATCTGCATAGTTAGGGTTCAATCCATAAGGTTGACCGTTAGCAGTTACACCACTTGCAATTACAGCATCAAAAATAACTTTTGCTTCTGCATGTTTTCCTTGAAATAAAAGTACTTTTCCTAAATAAGCACCAGCGGCCCATTTGTTAGCACGACCTGCTTCTCCTTGAGTTTCCGGTAAATTATCATAAGCAAATTGGAAATCTATTTCAATAGCATCGAAAAGGTTTTTATCATTTCCAATAGGTGCTACCTCATCCCAATTTTCATCTACATAAGGTGTATTATTGAAATTTCTTTTCAAATCAAAATAATAGTGTCCTCTTAAGAATCGAGCTTCCGCAGAAATTCTGGTCTTGTCTTGCTCCGAAACATCCTCTTGTGCAACAGCAACCAATTTTAAAACAGCATTCGCACGAGCGACACCCTCATAAGTTGCTCTGTATTTTTCAAAAACAGAACCGTTATTGGTTTGAGCAGAATAAGCCTGAATTTCATTTACCTGAGATTGATCTCCTGCATTTGTACCTTTATTCGCTTCTCCGCCTCGAATACTTCCCCAAAGCCAATTAGAAGCATCTGAAAAGAAGCCTGAACGACCCAAAAGCATACTGTATGCTCCAATCAACGTACCTTCCAAACCTGCTGTTGTGGAAAGCTCAGTTGAACTAAGCGACCCCGTAGGAGGTACCTCTAAAAAACTGTCTTTACAAGACGTAACAAAAATTGCTACCACCATGACAGTTAAAATAAGTATTTTTATATTTTTCATTATTTTATTTTATATTTTAAACAAAACTAAATTGTTGATAATTTAATCTATTGTAAATATGTTTTTCCATAAAACTTACTCACAAATTCAATGATTAAATATTTTTAAAACCCAACATTAACACCAAAAACCCAACTACGAGTAATCGGATAGTTTCCTAAATCAACACCAAAATTAGTATCAGCGGCACCACCAACGCTTGGGTCTAAGCCACTGTATTTAGTAAGGGTGAAAAGGTTATTTACAGAAGCAAATACTTTAAATTTTGACATTTTCAAATCTCCCAATAAAGATTTTGGTAAGTGGTAACCGATTGTTAAATTTTGCAAACGGAAATAAGAACCATCCTCTACATAGTAAGAATTAGACTGGGTATTTGTACTAAAGTTTGAGGTATTTTCAAACAATGGAGTATCTCCAGTTGGATTATCAAAAGTCCAAGAATCCTTCACATTTTCGCCAATAGCCGCACCTGGGAATAATGGGTAAAAATCTGTAAATACTTTTGAGACATTGTAAATTTCATTGCCAATAGAAGCGAAAGAATAGACCTCCATTTCCCAATTTCTATAATTCAATTTTACGGTCAAACCTCCAGTGAAATCCGGAACTGGATTTCCTAAAGTAGTACGGTCTGCCAAGTCAATTATATTATCCGGTACTCCTGTAAGATTCCCATTTTCATCATAACTATCGATGTCCTTGAAGCGGAAACGTCCCGGTGCAGCACCTTCTTGCTCAGCAGCACCATTAACCTCTGCGTCATTAGCAAATATGCCTTCAACTTCATAGCCATAGAAAGCAGAAATTGGTTGCCCAACTTGATTCAGGATAGGTGTAATTCCACGGTAATTATTACTTCGGTTAGGTAAATTGTCAATACCTGGTGCTAATTCCACGATTTTATTCTGCAAGAAACCTCCGACGATACCAATTTCATAACGCAATTCGCCTTTACGGTTTTTGTGTGTAATCTGAATATCAACTCCTTTATTTTCCATTTTACCAATATTCACAGAAGGAGCGCTCGCAAAACCACCAGCTTGCACGGTTACAGGTAATTGGAACAGAAGATCTTCTGTTTCTTTCCTCCAGAGTTCTACTCCAACATCCCATTTGCCATCAAACAGAATTGCATCAATACCTATATTTTGAGTAATTGCTTTTTCCCATTTTGCTAAAGGATTACCAATTCGAGTACGGTAAAATCCTTGCGCAGCACTAGTGTTTGTACCATTAATGTCATAGCTCGATGCGCCTATACTTGTACCGAAAAGGCTAAATTGATTATTAGGATCAACATTATTAGAGTTACCCATGATACCATAACCTCCACGCAATTTCAAATCATCAATGAAAGATATATCCTTCATGAAATCTTCTGACGAAAGACGCCAAGCAGCAGAAAATGCAGGAAAAACACCATAGCGGTCTTCAGCTCCGAATCGAGAAGAACCGTCACGTCTTACCACTGCGGATACAATATATTTATCATTTAGGTCATAATTAACTCTTCCAAAATAGGAAGCGAAATTGACCCCATCCGTGTGACCTCCATTAACAACAGTGGAACCCACTGTAGATAATCCAACAAAGTCAATATTTTGAGAAAATGGATTGATACCTGAACCTGACATACTCCGTGATGAACCAGTGTTAAGTGCTTCTTGTCCAACTAAAAGACTAACGGTACTAGTTCCGAATGATTTTTTATAGCTCAAAGTATTGGTCAAAACCCAAGAAGTTACAACGCTTGAATTTTGTGAGTAACCAAATGAAGAATTGTTTTCCTGATTTTCGTAAGTTCTTCTTGAATAAGCACGAGAGTTGAAAGACTGAAACCTTCCTCCAAAACTGGTACGAGCTACCAAGTTTTTAATTGGTTCAAACTCAAGATAAGTATTACCGAAAGTCTCTACTCCAAATGCTCGGTCATTTTGTGCACCATCTAAGACAGCCACAGGATTCGCTGGGTTATTAAAACCTGGAGCCGCTGTTCCTGCATAACCACCAAATTCATCATAAACAGGAATGATTGGAGACATTCTAGATGCTGATAAAACGATGTTTTCATCATCAGAAGATCCGCTTCCTCCACCATCTCCTAACAAAACTCTGGCAGAACGGTAAGTCATTTGAACATTTTGACCAATTCGTAGAGTAGGAAATAAATCAAATTCTGTGTTTACTCGCATATTGTACCGAGAAAATTTCTGGTGCTTAACAATCCCTTCTTGTTCTTGCATTCCTAAGCCTACATAAAAACGGCTTCGCTCTCCACCACCAGAAAAACCAAGATTGTGACGAACCAATAACGCGTTTCGAGTAATCGCATCATACCAGTCAGTACCTGCTTGGTTCGCTTTGACCACTTGATAAATAGGCCCAGCTTCCGGGTCCACATTATATGAGTCAACATGGTCAGCCAAATTAACAGTGCCAGTTACGCCTGATGCACCACCTACTAAAAGATAGTCAGGGATAACAGGAGTCGAACCTTGACCATATTGTCGGTGGTCAAATTCAGGATCTTGTCCTTCTTGTTGAGCAGCATTTCGAATCGCAGCCCAAGTCCAATCTGCTTGTTCTTGAGGGTTCAATACCGCTGGACCATTACCAGGAGTCGTAACGCCCACCATGCCATCATAAGTAATTTTTACCCCTTTGGTGTTTCGCTTTCCTTTTTTAGTGGTGTAAATAATTACTCCACTGGCAGCACGCGCACCATAAATGGAGGCAGCCGTAGCATCTTTCAAAACTGTTGTGGTCTCAATGTCATCGGGAGATAGAAAATTAATGTCTCCTACCGGTACTCCATCTACAACATAAAGAGGTGCATTTCCACCTAAAGCTCCAAAACCTCTCACCCTTACTTGGCTAGCAGTACCTGGCTGTCCGTTCGTAATTACCGTAACTCCTGCAACTCGACCTTGCAATTGTTGCTCAACGTTACCCGATGGAGAGACTTGTAAATCTCTCGCAGCAACGGTAGATACTGACCCCGCGGTTTTTCGCCGTGAATCAACTGAATACCCCGTTACGACTATCTCGTCTAGTCCAATCCCAGAATCCAACACAACATTAACTGGAGATGTTACATCTCCAATCGTTATATCTTCGGTAGTAAAGCCCGTATAAGAAACGGACAAAACATCACCAGCATTAGCGGAAATTGTAAAAGTTCCATCTATGTCCGTAACAGTTCCTGTGGAAGTACCTTTTACAAAAACTGTCGCTCCAATCAAAGGCATATCGCCATCTGATACATTACCTGATACCTGCGATTGCGCCATAAGTTGAACCGAAAATAGTCCAGCAATCAACATCATCAGGATTTTAAACTTGTTAAGTTTCAAATTCATAATTCGTTTTTTTTGATAAAAAACCTGTGTGAGAATAAATTTTAGTGGCTACCCCAAATCCTGAAACTTGTAATAACCTATCAGAAACAAAAGTATCGCTAAGGTTTTGGGAGCACCAATGGTAAACAATTCAAATCAGAAGGGTAAATGTTGCAGATGTACGAATTATGAGCATTTGTTTATCAGATAATGAGTAACTTTAGGATTAAAACCTTATTTTAAATTAAATACTTTATAAAAATTGAGACTGGCTGTGAAATATAAAATTTTACAATTAGCATTTATTCTTTTATGTGCTTTGACGGGTCAATGTCAAGACTTAAAATTCTACACCCCACCCGGAAATGTTTCTCAAAACTCAATTGCAGATATTCATCAGGATAAGAATGGTTTTCTTTGGTTTGCCACTCGCCACGGAGCCAACCGATATAATGGTTTAGAATTCAAAAATTTTTTATCTGAACAAGATAACCAAAACGGCTTGCGGAACAATACGACTAACTGCTTTTTATCTGACCCTGAAGGAAATGTCTGGATAGGCACCTTAGGTGGAGGTATTGTTGTTTTTGATATTAAAACCCATTCTTTCAGCCCGAAATATAAAGAAATTCTTGAAAATTTAAATCATGCCCATATTAATTCCTTATTTATGGACAGCCACGAAAACATCTGGATTGGAACGGCCAGCAATGGTTTGAAATGTTTAAAAAAAGGAAGCGATAAATTAAGGCATTTTACTTCAAATGATGTTACAGATATTATAGAAGATGAAAATGGAAATATTCTAATTTCTTCCCGAGGAGGTGGACTTAGTTTTTATAATCCAGAGAAGGATTTTTTTAATTTTTTTAATGCGAAAAATATTCCCTTTTTAAATAGTGATAATGTAATTCGTTGTTTATATAAAGGAATAAGTGGAATAATTTGGATTGGAACAAATCGAGGGGTTTTAAAGCTAAGTTCAGATTCATTCGGAAATCCAATTTTTGATAAATTGAAATTAAATGACCCCTTTTTAAATGAATATCTTTCAGGTGTAGTTATTCAATGTATTCTTGAGGATTCACAATCAAGACTTTGGATTGGTACGGAGAATAAAGGTATGATTTTATATGATTTAAAACAACAGAAAGCAACTAAATATCAATATGACTTACAAGGGCGATACAATATAAAAAGTAATTCGATTTGGTCGATTTTTGAAGATAGGGATGGTACAGTTTGGATTGGGACTTATAAAAATGGTATTAAGAAAGTTAACCCGAGAGAACAGAAATTCCAACAAATTCTGGCGAGTTCTGATACAAAATTTTATGTAAGCTATGGTCTAATTAGTTCATTTGCAGCTGGTGACGACGAAAATTTATGGGTTGGAACAGATGGCGGCGGACTGAATTATATTAAAAGAGATGAAAAATTCAATATTAAAGAGATTCAACACCCTCCTTTCCCCGGCTTAGAGAGTAATGCAATTGTCTCTTTGCTGAATGATAAAAATGGTAGATTATGGGTGGGCACATGGGGTAAAGGAATTTATATAAAAGAGAAAGGCGAGCAAATCTTTAAGCAATTTGTTGCTAATACTCAAAATTCAAAAACATTAGGAAAAGACATCATGTCGCTTTATGAGGCACCAAGCGGAAATATTTGGATTTGCCGATACCGAGATGGGCTTGATTTATATGTCCCAGATAAAGGCAAATATTATCAATTTAAAGCCTCTGCTAACGCTAACTCAATTTCAAGTCAAAATATTATTTCGGTGGTGGAGGATGGTAAGGGTGGAATTTGGGTAGGCTCTGCGGACAGAGGGATTGACCGATTTCGATTAAATGAGAACTATGAAATTGTTGATTTAAAGAATTTTTCTTTTTCTGATATTGGTCAAACTCAGTCTTCGCAAAATGAAATCACTAATTTATACATCGACGCTCGAAATACATTGTGGGCAGGTACGGAAGGCAATGGGCTTAAAAAATATAATTCTAAAGACGAAAAATTTACATATATCACAAAGAAAGACGGGTTGCCCAGCAATATTATCTATGGACTTTTGGATGATGGCGAAAAGCTTTGGGTCAGCACAGGCTTAGGATTAGCCTCGATAAGTTTTGATAAATCTGAAATTCACACTTATGATATTAGTGACGGCTTGCAATCAAATGAATTTACAAAATCATCCTGTTATAAGACAAAAGAAGGCATCTTGTTTTTTGGAGGCACTAATGGGTTTAACTATTTCAACCCAAAAAACATCAAATATAACCCTCTAATTCCTGATGTCTTCATTACTGATATTTCTATCCAACATGACAATGAAAAAGCTAAAAACAATGTCAGTTTAAAATACCAACTTTCTCTCGGAGAGGTGATATTAAAAGCAGAACAAAATAATTTAGATTTTGAATTTGCGGCATTAAACTATACGCATTCTAGCAAAAATACCTATTCCTATATTTTGGAAAATTATAACAATGAATGGATAAGTGTTCAAAATATGACTACTGCTTCCTATTCAAATATTCCGCCGGGAAGGTATGTTTTTAAAATAAAAGCCTCCAATAATGATGACGTTTGGAATCCAAATCCTGCAATTTTAAAACTGAATATTCTTTATCCTTGGTATCAAACAAATTTAGCTTATTTCACCTATTTTCTGTTATTCATATTTTTTTTAACTGTTATTTATTATAGTATTATCAATCGAGAAAGACTTAAAAGCGAACTGAAGTTTGAGTCTATGGAACGAACAAGAATGGAAGAATTAAGTAAAGTGAAATCTCGGTTTTTCGCTAATATTTCACATGAATTCAAAACGCCGCTCACCTTAATTATTAGTCCTTTAAAAGCCATTCAAAAAAGATTAGAAAAGGACGAAAACAAAAATCAGGTGAACATTATGCTGAGAAATTCGGAGCGTTTACTGGTTTTAATTAATCAAATTCTAGCACTTTCAAAATTAGAATCAGGCACGGAAAAGTTGAAAGCTTCCAAAGTAAACATTGTGGAATTCGCAGAAGAAATAACGGATAATTTTCATAATTATGCCGAAGAACAATTCATCACTTTTGAAGTGGAAATCCCAACAGAACCTATTAATGTATATGTTGAAAAAGACAAAATGGAGAAGGTTTTGATTAATCTAATTTCAAATGCCTTCAAGTTTACACCAGAATTCGGGCGCATCAAATTTAAATTAAAAAAAGAAGAAAATCAGGTTAGAGTAGCTATTTTAGATACAGGAATAGGCATATCAGGTGAAGAATTAGAACATATCTTCAAACGATTTTATCGAGTTAGAAGCAACAGGAAAAGTTCGGGTACCGGCATCGGACTTTCATTAAGCAGACAATTAGTTGAACTCCATAAAGGAAAAATCGAAGTGCAAAGCGTAGAAGGTAGAGGCACTACTTTCGAAGTTTTTCTACCTTTGGGTAAGCAACATTTGGAAGACGATCAAATCGTGGAAATTGCTCCTGACCACACCCTCAGTGAAGATTCTAAAATTGAGTTAAAGGATTTTAATGTAAAAACTAATTCCGAAGAACCTATTTCTGATTCCGCAGAAAGCAATCTTCCCCTCGTTTTAATTGCGGAAGATAATCCTGATTTGCGCTCATTTACACGAACTTACCTACAAACAAACTATCAAATTATTGAGGCAAAAAATGGACTACAAGCCTTTCAATTGGCAAAAAAACATATTCCGGACATTATTATTACAGATTGGATGATGCCCGAAATGACTGGCTTCGAATTGACTCAAAAAATACGGCAAGATGAAAAGACCAGCCATATTTTCATTATAATGCTCACCGTAAAATCATCGGATGAGAGCAAGGAAGAAGGTTTTAACGCGGGAGTGGATTACTACATTACTAAGCCATTCAATCCAAAGTTACTGGATTTACGCATTCAGAATATTTTAAAAACGCGACAACATTATAAGTCCCAAGTTCTAAAAAGTAATATTACGCTAAATGCCAAACCTAAAAGCAGGATTTCCATCTCCTCTAAAGATGAAAAATTTCTAAATAAGATGGTAACGATTATTGATGAAAATATTAGTAATTCCAAACTCAATATTGACTTTATATGTAAGAATATTGGTTTCAGCAAAAGCCAGTTATATCGAAAAATGAAAGGTTTAGTCGGTCAATCTGCCAATGAGTTTATTCGCTCCATCCGATTGAAAAGAGCTGCTGAACTTTTGCTTACTGACAACTTCACCATTTCTGAAGTGACTTATAAAGTCGGCTTTAATGACCTCCAATATTTCCGAGATTGTTTTAAAACTCAATATGAGATGACCCCTTCCGAATACATTCAAAATTCAAAAAAAGCAGTGTAGCTGTTTTATCAAAATCCATGCAAACCGTCACTCAGACATTCTTCTATAAATCATAAGTATAGCAGAATAAAAAGCATTCGTACCAAAACACCATTCTAAATCTTCCAAATTCAATTTTTCCTGTTCAAAAGCCTCTCTATTTTTTTATTTTTAGAAAAAAATATTTCTTGATTTGTGCCGTTTTTTTTGGTGCAAACCAATTCCTTGATTAAAAACAACGGTAGTGCCACAAATGTGCACTTTTACAGTTTAGGTGCTTTTGTTTATCCCTTAATACCCCTCCCGCGTTGCCGCAGGCACATTTCGAGCATTCAAAAAAAATTACATACAAAGTTCATTGACAATCAGGAATTAGAGCTAAGATTTTGAAAATCAAAAGGCTGTTTAGATATTTGTGAAGAGTATCAAATCTTCT
>JBLHWU010000134.1:0-18293 GCA_047629355.1 Saprospiraceae bacterium
TCTAAAAAACACAAAAAATAGTTCCGTAACGAAGGCTATGCAACGATTTTTTGAATTCTTTAGAAGAAAAAATTACGGCGCATTATGGTCCAACTTATTAAATCGTTTTTACTAAGTATAAGAATTCATAAAAATGTTCTTATTTTTTTCCTGCTCCCTAGCTAAAAAAAATCCGTGAAGCGGATGAATATGAATAACCCCGAATGAAATTCGGGGGCTCGAATTTATTTTAGAAATCCTGAAGGGATTGAATATAAAACGTTGATATTCAACTCCTTCAGGATTTTTTCAAATCGCCTTACTTTTCCCATGAATTCCATTCTTGGTTATTTATACTCAATCCTTTCAGGATTCTCTAAGTTTAAGAAAACTTCATTTACACAATATTTAAAATCCTCAGTAATAACAAAATAAAACTTTTGTAGTGCCTAAAGTAGTGGCATTGTAGTGCCAATCATCCCTAATCTACTTAATATTATTTATATTTTTGCTCTTCATCTTCTACGCTACAAAATCAGTTGAAAACAAAAATTACTGTTTCTTCTTCTTCTTCTTCTTTTAAAATCACCCATTATAACTCAACCACACAAGAAATGAAGTTATACTCAATTGTATTACTATCGCTATTATTTTTTATTCCTTCTATTTTTGGACAACATCAAGAAAAAGCCGCAGGAGCAAATCAACTTAATTTGCCGGATTGGGCAACTATGATTTATTCTAAAAATCCCAACTCTGAAACTATAATCGCTGCCTACGAAGCATATTACGAAACCAATGATCTTGTCAAAAATGGGCACATGCAATATTTTAAACACTGGTTAAGAAATTTATCTCGGGACGTCAACGGCGTATTTTCAGGGGCAACAACTTGGAGAAATGCTAAACTCAATGATGCCGCTTATTTGCAAAAAAAAGCACAAGCCGACAATCAGCGTGGTCCCAATTCTGCTTGGGAATGTATTGGGCCATTTGATTTTGATAAGGATGCTGCGGAACGGAGTTATGCTCCAGGTTCTGCTCACGTTTATACGGTCGAAAAAGCACCTTCGAATAGCAATGTCTTGTACGCAGGAACGGCAACTGCGGGTGTTTTAAATCAATAGACAATGGTGTAACTTGGGAATTGGCAACTCGAAATTATATCATCAACGGCGTGAGAGCAATGGAAATTGACCCGAATAATGAAAATATTGTTTTATTTATCAGCGGTGGTTCTCTATACAAAACAATGGATGGTGGCACAACTTGGAACGTAACGGGAGATGCCATTTTTCAAGGAACTTCTCATTCTGCGAACGATATTGTGGCTTATCCAAATAGTAGTTCTATTTATTTTATTTGCGCAGATGATGGATTGTATCGCACAGCTGATGGAGGCTCGAATTGGACAAAAAAATGGGTGGAGAGTGGCAGGAATTAGAATTTCAACCCAACAATTCTTCGCAAGCCTATGCAATTAAGCAATTGTCAAACTATACTGAATTTTATAAATCAACAGATGGTGGTTTGACTTGGATTATCAAACCAATGGACTGACCGGGCATGAGCGGTTCAAGTTCAATTACTTTTGATGCCTTAAATAAAGGTGCAGCGGTGAGTGATTATATTTCTTTTGCAACTGACCCCGAACCTGGAAACGCAGCGATGCTTGATTTTTCCATTGAAATGCGCGTTAAATCAAACGCTTGGTTTTCTGACCCCGCTATTTTTGCGAATAAAAACTGGGGAAATGGAGCAAATCGAGGCTTCGTTATCGCAGGAAATGCGAATGGCAGCACTTGGAAATTCAACATCGGTGACGGTACAAGTCGCATTGATTTGAATGGCAGCACGATTAACGATGGCGTTTGGCATCATTTGACCGTTACGTATGATTTTGATGGTACAAAAGCCGTTTATCAAGATGGCGTTTTAGTAAGTTCAACAACAGATTTGATTTCAAATGATGTCATTAATGCAGGCAATATGCTCGCTTTAGGACAGGATGGTACCTTTAATTATGGAGCAGGGATTGGTATGGAAGTGGCGGATGTTCAAATTTACAATAGTGTTTTAGCTGCCAATACAATAGAGGATTGGAGTTGTAAAACCTTAGACAATACCCATCCAAATTATGCTGATTTAGTCGCTCACTGGCCCATCAATGATGGAACAGGAACAACAGTTGTGGACGCGATTGGAAGCAATAATGGCTTAATTAATGGCTCAAATACTTGGTCTGCCAGCAATAATATGACTTGTGTTGACATCAATCTTGGCTCTGGTGAAGAACAAAGACGGGTAGAAATTGCAGTTACAGCAGCTGACCCAAACCTTGTTTATGCTTTGGCGACAGGCGTTGTGAATGGCGGTTCGGGTCTATTCGGTGTGTATAAAAGTACAGATGGTGGCGAGACTTGGACATTCAATTGTTGTGGCCCGCAGCCGGGCGGTACTGCTGTGGCAGGGACAAATATAATTATGACCTCGGATTGAATGTCTCACCCACGAATGCGAATAAAGTACACGTTGGTGGTGTCAATCATTGGGTATCGAATGATGGTGGCGTCACTTTTACCTGCCTTTCCAAATGGAGTCATCCAGATAAGGCGAATTATGTCCACGCAGACATTCATGACATCAAGTATTTTGGCAGTGAATTATGGATTGCTTGTGATGGCGGTTTATTTTATTCCACAGATGAAGGCGCAACGATTGACCGAAGAATGGTGGGGATTGCAGGAACTGATTTTTGGGGATTCGGTGGTGGATTTAGCGATGGTGAAGTACTTTTGGGCGGTACGTATCACAATGGAACGCTTTTAAAAGACAATAATGTTTATCAAAATGACTGATTATCTACACGCGGGGCTGACCAATTTCGAGGCTTTGTCAATTTTGCAGACAATAGTATTGTCTATGATGATGGTGGAAAACGGATTTTATCAGGTGACCGAAATGTGAACTTTCAAGAATTTGGTTTTTCTATGAAACCGAATGCACACTATATTATAGGTGAAAGTAGCAATATTGAATTTGACCCCCGCAATCCGAACATTTCCTATACAGGCGTTGGGACAGGTATTTGGAAAACGGAAGATGATGGTGTTAATTTTACGCAAGTTTATGATTTTGGTAGCGGCAATGAATTAGGCGAAATCCGTATCGCTTGGTCGGACGTCAAGGTTATTTATGCGGCAACTTTTGGTAGTAGCGATAAGGTTTGGCGGAGTGCAGATAGTGGTGTGAGTTGGTCAAATGTGACGCCTTCCGCTGGAGGCTCAGTACCGTACAGTATTTCGGTGAGTGCCATAGATGCGAATGTTTTATGGGCTGCGCGAACCGTTTCTTATACTGGGCAAGGCACATTGAATGGCAATAAAGTTTTTAAATCAACAGATGGCGGAAGCAGTTGGTCAAATATTTCTGGTTCGGCTTTAAATGGAGAATACATTTCCAATATTTTACATCAAAAAGGAACAAACGGCGGTGTTTATATTGCCACTCGACGGACGGTTTATTATAAAAATGACTCGATGTCAGACTTTGTGTTATTTGGAAATAATTTACCAGCAAGTACTTTTTCTACTCGAATGGTAGATAACTATGGAGCTGGAAAATTGTACAATGGTTCGAATAGAAGTGTTTATCGGGTTGATTTTTACGAACAGTCTTCACCGGTTGCACAAATTGCCGTAGAAGATTTTAATGTACTTTGTAGCGGTGACCAAATTCAGTTTTATGACCATTCCGTAGCCTTGAATGGGGCGAGTTACAATTGGTCATTTCCCGGTGCGACTCCTTTGTTTTCAAGTGAAAAAAATCCAATAGTGAGTTATGATAATCTTGGAACTTTCGATGTCACATTAATGGTAAATGATGGCAATGGGACTAGCACAAAAACACTTGCCGACTTAACTTCTGTAGCAAATGATTGCAATCCAGAAACCGTACTAGGGATGGCTTTAACGATGGATGGTTCTTCCGGATATGCGACGATGGCTGCGCCAAACTTTGCGACGAATAATTTTACCATTTCTACTTGGATAAAACGAGAAGGCGACCAAAATGATTGGGCAGGACTCGTCTTTTCTCGTCCAGGCAGTGGTACTTCGGGTTTAAATATGGGCACAGATAATGAATTGCGATACCATTGGCAGGGTAGTGGAAGCTATAATTGGAACAGTGGGCATGTCGTTCCCGACGGCGAATGGACGCATGTAGCTTTGGTGGTTTTACACCGACGGAAGCGACGATTTATATGAATGGAAAACCATCTGTTCGGACCTTGGCGCACAGTTCGCATACTTTTGATGCGACGATTTATTTTGGGCAAGACCCGAATAGTTCTGCGCGACGATTTCGAGGGTTGATGGATGAAGTCAGCCTTTATGACTGGGCATTATCGCAGCAGGAAGTGCGGGAGTTGCGGCATTCGACCAAAGTACTTGGAGACACTAATTTCAAATATTATTATCAATTCAATGAATCATCTGGAGAGGTATTTAACCGCGCAGGTGGTGGTTCTCACGCGGTTTTGCAAGGGAATGCTGGTCGGTCAACTTCCACTGCACCAGTTGGTGGCGGCGAAAGTTTTACTTTAAATTGCAGCACTGGGGGTGTTAAGTCATTTACAAATACAGATTTGTCTCTTGAATTTCCCACAACAGGTACTTATTCAAATGGCGATTTAGTCGTTTCTCGTTTGGATTTAAATCCTGACCAATTGCCCAATAATTTTACAGCAAGTCCAAGCTATTGGGTAATTAATAATTATGGTACAAACGCGACTTTTTCTTCTTTAGAAAATATCATTTTTGAAAATATTGGAAACGTTCCAAATAATGCCGTTGCTTCTGAGTATAAAATGTATAAACGAAATGACAATGATGAAGGGATAACTTGGGGCAGTTCTGTGGATTATGCAGATGCGTTGACGATTGGAAATACAGGTAGTTCGACCTTTAGTACGGCGAATGGAATTTCCAGTTTTAGTCAATTTATCATCATGCGCGAAAGTGCAGTTTTGCCGATTCAATTGCTTCAATTTTCGGTAGCTTTAAATGATAAGCAAGAAGTATATATTGACTGGGCAACTGCTGCTGAATTGGACAATGACTATTTCGTAATTGAAAGAAGTTGGGACGGAATGACTTTTGAAACCTTAGACTTTATCGAAAGTCAAGGGAATGCCAATAACATTCAATTGTATAAAACGATTGACCGGACGCCGTATAAGGGTACCTCTTTTATCGTTTGAAGCGGGTTGATTTGAATGATGAATTTACTTATTAGGATGTTCGTACCATAACGATTAATGCGTTACAAAATCTAATTGTGGTTTACCCAAATCCAGTTGGTCCTGGTCAAGAACTAGCGATAAAAAGTGCCTATACAGAAGACTTAGAAATTGTGATTATTGGTACGGATGGCAAGGAATTATTGCGTAAAAAAGTGCCAAAAGGCAATAGTTCTATACTGTTAAATGACTTGAGTGCAGGCGCATATTTGGTGATGGGTTTTTGACGAATGGGGGTAGTGTTCGTTGAATAATGTGAAGTTATTTATTTCGCGTTCCAAAGGGTGTTTGAGGGTGAAAAAGGGTTTGTAAAAAAAAAATCACCCTCAAAAACTTCATCCGCGATGCCGCAGGCATCGCGCAAAATCATTCCCAAATATAAATCTTCTGTTTTTTATAATTAATAGATACTTTACTTCTTTCTAAAAAAGGAAAGCCCAAAAGCCCATCAATTCGTTCCGCTCGGTCATGATTCACTGCCGAAAAATCAACAAATAAATACTTCATATCAGGAAAGTCATTCGATTGAACTTCTGTATGGTGAACTTGTGCCACAGAGACTAATTGCGTATTGTTTTCCAATCCTTGAATGGATTCATTAGGCAATAAAGTCGCTAAGTTGTGATTAAAATCAGCCAAAATAGATTTATCTAATAAATTAACTTCCGCGCCTGTATCAACTCCAAAACGGTAAGTCTTTTTCCCAATTTTAGCTTTAATGACGGGTAGGTGTCCTTGCTTTTGAAAAGAAATTTTTTGCAGTGGTTGGTTATTTTTATGTAAACTATTTCTTCGCGCATTCAAAATCTGCACTTCTCGTTTTTCATAATCAAACAACAATTCAAAGTCTGCTAAAACGTCAAAACCAATCAGCCCAGCAATCTTTCGGTCAAACGATTCTTCTAAGTGGCTAATGTCCAAAGCATAGCCTGTAAAATTGGATAAATTGATGATGCCCCATTCAAATTTATTAATGGCAACTTCGCCAATTTCTAAAGTGCCATTAATGCCTCCTGCGACTAAATTCTCCGATTTTTTAACCGGTTTATGATTCAAAATTACACCCGGTGCACCAGTATCTAAGATAAAGTTACCAACCTTTCCATTTACATTCGCTTCGATGAAAATCATACCACCAACTAATTCAAATGATTTATTCGCTTCCTTTCTTACCTCAAATTTAACAAAAGAATTTTCTGTCTTTGGCGCATCTAAAAAAGCCACATTAGACTGTGCATGAGCTACATTGATTATTAAAATTAAACATAAAATTAAATTCTTCATTTCCTCGTCGTTTTACTTTCTACAAATATTGTTCAACAAATTTACATAAAATTAACTTTTAATCCCAATTTAAGACACATTATTTTAATTAAAAATTTACATAGGGTTAACATAGTAGAATTCTTAACAAGGAAACTTTATTGATTGTTGCATTATTTTTTAAAAATCTTTTACCTTCATCCCTAAGGAATGTGAAAAAAATAAACTCAAACTTTTGAGCGGATATTTTTCCCTCCCTTTTTACTTTAAAAATGCTCATTATATCAACATAAATTGCACTTTCAAAGTAAAAAGGGAGAACAAAATCGCCCTCTCAATAAACTACATTTATTTATTTATTTTGCATTCCTAAGAAATGCGAATTGAATAAATTACCCAAGAATGTCAATTTATTTTTCCCTCATTACTAATTCAAAAAAGGCTGTTTTTATTGAAAAAACAAGTCGCTCATAAAAAATATTACCGTGAAATTATTGCTGATTACCGTCTCTTTTTTCCTTTGCATTCCATTATTTTCACAAAATGGTGCACCACCAAATGCAGGCGCACGGGGCACAGCAATGGGTAATGCTTCCGTCGCATTTGATGATTTGAATGGTGGTTTAGCCAATCAAGCGGCATTGGCAAATTTGGAAGGAATTCAAGCAGGTATTTTTGCTGAACAACGTTTTTTAATTGCTGATTTGAACAGTTTTTCGGGTATTTTTGCTTTACCGACTAATTCTGGAACATTTGGCTTAGCCATTAATTACTTTGGCTTTTCTGCTTACAATGAGCAAAAAATCGGTGTAGCTTACGCTCGAAAGTTTTCTGAAAAAGTGTCTGTCGGCGCTCAGATAGACTACTTAAATACGAGTATTGAAGAATATGGAAATAAAGGCGTGGTTACATTTGAACTGGGTTTGCAGTTTGAATTGTCGAAAGAATTGCGATTTGGGACACATATATATAACCCGATTCGGTCAAGCGTGAACTTGGAAGACAATCTTCCAACTATTTTCAAAATTGGCGCAGCTTATACGCCCGCTGATAATTTAGTCGTTGCTGCTGAAATTGAGCAAGACTTGGAGTATGACTCTCGTTTTAAAATGGGGATAGAATACGGCTTTTTGGAAGCACTTGATTTGCGCGTTGGCATTCAAAGTAATCCGACTTCCCTGACCTTCGGTTTAGGACTTAATATAAAAGAGAATTTCTTTTTAGATTTTGCTTCGGCGTATCATCAAGTACTCGGTTTCTCACCTTCAATTGGGATTATTTATCGGAAATAAGCACTTAAAAAAAACAGGGTGATTTTCAAAATCACCCTGTTTTAAACAGTAGTAAAAATAAAATAATGAAAAATACACTATTAGCTATTTTAGTAATCAGCTTATTGTCAGCCTGTCAAAACGCACCAGAAAAAGTTAAGGAAATAACGACGGAAACAATTACTACGTCCAATTTCAAAACACCAATTGACGTATACGGTGATTTCTTAGTAGATGTTCAAATGGCAGAGGTGTTTCCTGATGGAAAAACTTTCGTAGACTGTACACCAAAGCGCGACGTAACGGATATTTTAGCTGATTATAAAAAAGCCAAAATGCAGGCTGAATTTCATCTAAGAGCCTTCGTATTAGAAAATTTTGAAACCCCTAAAAAATACGCATCTGGTTTCATCAGTGATACCACCAAATCAGTGCAGGAACACATCAATTCCCTCTGGCCCGTACTCACACGGACACCCAAACAAGCGGAAAGAGGTACATTGATTCCATTACCCAAGCCTTATATCGTTCCTGGCGGACGTTTCGGTGAAATTTACTACTGGGATAGTTACTTTACCATGTTGGGTTTGCAAGCAGCAGGAAAGGCGGAGATGATTGAAAATATGGTCGATAATTTCTCTTATTTAATTGACGAAATTGGCTTTATTCCAAATGGCAATCGAACCTACTTTTTGGGACGCTCGCAGCCACCGTTTTATGCTTGCATGGTTGGTGTTTTAGCGGAAATGAAAGGCGATGATATTTATAAAAAATACTTACCTCAACTGGAAAAAGAATACAATTTTTGGATGGATGGCGCAGATAAATTATCAGAAACGAATCGCACGCACAAACGGGTCGTTCGTCTTTCCGATGGCTTTATTTTGAATCGGTATTGGGACAATTTTGACGGGCCACGAGAAGAATCTTATCGGGAAGATGTAGAGACTGCCGAAAAAAGTGGTCGTCCTTTAAAAGAAGTCTATCGTGACCTTCGCGCAGGGGCGGAATCCGGCTGGGACTACAGCAGTCGTTGGTTGAGAAAGATAGATGATTTGTCTACGATTCATACGACGGATATTCTACCAGCAGATTTGAATTCGTTGTTATACAACCTCGAAATGACCATTGCAAAAGGTTATGAATTGAGTAATAACGCGGATAAAACTGCCTTTTATAACAAAAAAGCTGCTGATAGAAAAACGGCAATTTTGCGTTACCATTATTTTGCGGCAAGTGGCTTATTTATGGACTTTGATTTCACCGTCGGCGAACCGACTTACGTACCTTCTTTAGCAACGATGTACCCCTTGTTTTTCAAAATTGCGACTCCTGAACAGGCAGAAACTGTTGCTAAGAATATCCAAGAAAGCTTTCTTCGTCCAGGTGGACTTAACTCAACCGTTCACAATACGGGTCAGCAATGGGATGCGCCGAATGGCTGGGCACCATTGCAGTGGATAAGCATTCAAGGCTTACACAATTATGGTCAAAATGAATTGGCAAATATGATTCAAAATCGCTGGATTAACCTCAATAAAAAGGTATATAAAAATACAGGAAAAATGGTGGAAAAATACAATGTACAAGATGCGAGTCTCGAAGGTGGCGGCGGTGAATATCCGGTGCAAGATGGGTTTGGTTGGTCGAATGGGGTGCTGCTTCGCTTAATGAAGAACAATATGGAATGATGAACTATGAACTATGAATGATGAATTTGCCAGATTCATCATTCATAGTTCATCATTTTTTACGAACAATCCAGTTCCGAGCGTTCACAAATGCTTCAATCCAAGGACTAATTTCGTCTCGTCGTCCTTTCGGGTAATTTGCCCAATTCCACTGAAAAATACTTCGTTCAATATGCGGCATTGTTGCCAAATGACGACCATCTGCGCTACACATCATTGCCGTATTAAAGTCACTTCCATTCGGATTTGCTGGATAGCCTTCGTAGCCGTATTTAGCGACAATTTGATACTCATTTTCTGCTTTTGGCATTGCAAACTTGCCTTCACCATGCGAAATCCAAACCCCCAATTGGCTACCCGCCAGACTCGATAGCATTACCGAATTATTTTCTTGAATGTGGACGGAAGTAAAACCACTTTCGTGCTTTTTGGAATCATTATAATCCATTTTTGGCTTCACATCATGGTTGGGGTTCAGTAACCCTAATTCCAAAAATAGTTGACAACCGTTGCAAATACCAACTGATAAAACGTCGTCGCGTTTGAAGAAATTCTCAATCGCTGTTCGTGCTTTTTCATTATACATCAATGCGCCTGCCCAGCCTTTTGCCGAACCTAAAACGTCTGAATTTGAAAAGCCACCAACTGCACCGATGAATTGAATATCTTCCAACGTTTCGCGACCAGCAATCAAATCAGTTGTATGCACATCTTTCACATCAAATCCTGCGAGGTACATGGCATGTGCCATTTCTCGTTCAGAGTTACTGCCTTTTTCGCGAAGAATAGCGGCTTTTGGTCGAGGCTTGGATAAGTCCAAAGCAGGTCGTTTTCCAGTGAACTGTTTTGGGAAATTAAACTGTAAAGGCTGTTTTTTATAATTATTAAAACGAACGGCAGCAAGATTATTCGCCGTTTGTTTTTTATCTAAAAGGTAAGAGGTTTCAAACCAAACATCCCGTAATTTTGGAATATCGAATTGATGTGTCTCCTTTTTATTTTTTAGAGTTAAAATATTTCCAGTTGCGACGTTTCCAATTTTATAAAAAGGAACGTTTTTCTCTTTTAAAGTAGTTTCAATAGAATCGTCGGCTGCTTGAAAAACGATGCCACAATTTTCAGAAAAAAGCAATCGAATGGTATCTGTTTCACCAATTTCAGAAAGGTCAATATTGGCAGCTAAATCATTGTCTGAAAAACATAGTTCCAATAAAGTCGTCAAGAATCCACCTGCTGAAATATCGTGACCCGCTACAATTTTATCTGCTTTAATCAGTTCTTGCATCGCATCAAATGCAGTCGCTAAATGCTTGGCATCCAATACATTCGGGGCAGTTTTTCCAATTCGATTCTGCGTTTGCGCAAACGAAGAACCACCTAAATGATAATCGTCTTGCGATAAATTAATATAATAAATTGCACCACCGTCTTTTTGCAAAACTGGCTCAACTATCCGTGTAATATCCGAGCAATTTCCTGCTGCCGAAATCACAACTGTGCCCGGCGCAATCACTTCCTTATCTGGATATTTTTGCTTCATCGACAAGGAATCTTTCCCGGTCGGAACATTGATGCCGAGTGCAATCGAAAAATCAGAAATCGCTTCAACTGCGGCGTACAAACGCGCATCTTCTCCTTCATTTTTACAAGGCCACATCCAGTTGGCAGACAAGGAAAGCGATTGGATTCCATCTTTCAATGGTGCCCAAATGATATTGGATAACGATTCCGTAATGGCATTTTTCGCACCCGCTTTTGGGTCAATCAAACCACTCAACGGCGAGTGCCCGATAGAAGTCGCGATGCCTTCTTTGCCTTCAAAATCCAAAGCCATCACGCCGCAATTGTTCAAAGGCAACTGCAAAGGACCAGTACATTGTTGTTTGGCTACTAAACCACCGACGCAACGGTCAACTTTATTCGTCAACCAATCTTTACAAGCAACTGCTTCTAGGCGCAACACTTGTTTTATATAGGTATCAATATTGGTGACAGAATAGGAAATTTCTTTATATTTTCTATTTATCGTTTTATCGGTCATGATGGTTTTCGGAGAGCTACCAAACATGTCGGAAAGGGCTAAATCCATTGGTTTCTCACCAGTAGTTACCGACTCAAACGTAAAACGATGGTCGCCCGTCACATCACCGACTTCGTACATTGGGGCACGTTCCCGTTCTGCAATTTTACGGAGAGTTTCCATGTTTTTTGGTGCGATGACCAAGCCCATTCGTTCTTGAGATTCGTTACCGATAATTTCTTTAGCAGACAAGGTTGGGTCACCGACTGGGAGGTTATCGAGTTCGATTTTTCCACCCGTATCTTCGACCAATTCAGAAAGGCAATTCAAGTGACCGCCTGCGCCATGGTCGTGGATAGAAACGATGAGATTTTCTTCGCTTTCGACCATGCCACGGATTGCGTTGGCTGCTCGTTTTTGCATTTCTGGATTGGAACGTTGTACTGCATTTAATTCGATGCCTGTGCTAAATTCGCCAGTATCTGCTGACGAAACTGCTGCGCCACCCATTCCAATTCTATAATTATCGCCACCCAAAATAACGATTTTATCGCCTACTGTTGGGCTATCTTTCAATGCTTGGTCAGCTTTGCCGTAGCCAATTCCGCCCGCTTGCATCAATACTTTATCAAAACCTAACAGCCGCGCATTTTCCTCATGTTCAAACGTCAAAACAGAACCAACAATCAACGGCTGTCCGAATTTATTCCCAAAATCTGAGGCACCATTCGAGGCTTTTATCAAAATATTCATTGGTGTTTGATACAACCAATCGCGCTCTTTCATCGCTTTTTCCCAAGGTCGATTTTCTTTCAAACGAGAATAAGACGTCATATAAACGGCCGTTCCTGCCAAGGGAATCGAACCTCTTCCACCTGCCAAACGGTCGCGAATTTCCCCACCAGCACCGGTAGCTGCACCATTAAACGGCTCAACAGTAGTCGGGAAGTTATGCGTTTCTGCTTTCAAAGAAATAACCGATTCAAATGGTTTCTTTTGATAAAAATCAGGTTTGTCAGCAGACTTTGGTGCAAATTGTGTGACCGTTGGGCCTTTCACAAAAGCGACATTATCTTTATAAGCCGAAACAATTCCATTAGGATTTTCAGCGGCTGTTTTTTTAATTAATTTGAAAAGGGAAGTCGGTTTTTCTTCACCATCAATCACAAAGGTGCCATTGAAAATTTTATGGCGACAGTGTTCACTATTCACTTGTGAAAAACCAAAAACTTCGGAATCCGTGAGTTTTCGACCCAGCTTTTTAGCTAAATTTTCTAAATAACCGATTTCTTCTCCATTCAAAGCCAATCCTTCCGCCTCATTGTATGCAGCAATATCCTCAATAGCTTGAATGCTTTCTGGTTCGATATTAATAGTAAAAATTTCTTGATTTAGGGTGTGGTATTTTTGAGACAACATGGGGTCATAGTCGGTGCTATGTTCCTCGGTCGCATGGAATTCCTCAATGCGCTGAATGCCCGTAATCGCCATGTTTTGCGTGATTTCCACGGCATTGGTACTCCACGGCGTAATCATCGCAGCTCGTGGCCCAACGTAGTACCCTTCGATTTTTTTGGAATCAATTTGGGGTTGGTTGCCGAATAGCCAAGTGATTTTTAGAAGGTCTTCAGCAGGCAAATTTTTGCTGATTTGAACGGTAAATATCTTGCTTGAAGTGTTTCCAAAAAAGAGAATCATATCGGAAATTTTTTAGAATAAACTAGCTACTCAAATAGAAATGGTTAGTTGAAATTTAGGTTTTTTCGATAGTTTTCTTCAAAAAAATATTGAATAGTCCCTTTATTGGATGATTTTTTGAAGGAAAATAGCGGATAAAATAATTTCAAATGACTGTTTCTATTTGAGTAGCTAGTCTAAATAATTGATGGCCGCAAAATTGGCTTTTTTTTTTCTAAAAATGTAGGACGAGCGGCTTTAATTTTGAAGCAATTATAAATTCAACCAGTACGTAACTTTAAAAACCAAAGCCCGATTTTTTTTACCCCAAATATCCGTGCCATAATTATCGGTATAAACCAAAAACATATCAGAGACCGGCGCAAAACGCCATTGGAGTCGCGCATTGACATTGAAGTTATCAATCTGATTGTTGTATTGAAAAAAGGCAGTTAAGAAAAGTTGTTTAGAAAAAGTCAGGTCAAATCGAGGACCAATTAGAAAAAGAGATACGGGTTCAAAGGGAGCATCCAATTTTAAATAATTATAACTCAATTGCAGAGAAATATTTGCGCGAGGCTGTAAGCGCATGGAAATATTAGTATTCATACCTGCTCTAAAGCCATCGTAAAACTGACCAATCCTTGGTACTGCTCTAAAAGAAATCAGCTTGCGGCGGTCAGAATTAAAGCTACCAACAAAGCTAAAATAATTGTAGTCTGTTCCTGTAAAAAGTAGGGCAGTGCTATCGGATTGAATTTTAGTCGGGTCAAAATCTTTAAATAGGTAAGTATATTCTTGTTGTAACGTAATTCGACCACGGGCGGTATTTCTCATCTGAAAATCCCAAAATAACTTAATCGCTTGGTCTGTTTTTCCAATATCCAAACCTGGCTGAAAAAACATTTCAAACTCTGCACCAAATCCATGTTGCGTGAGTAATCCAGCCGTTGGATAAAAGTAAGTACGTACCTGAGGCTTGATTCTGAAAAAATCTTTCCGAGGCACAAATCCGACTTCTGCATCGTAATTTTCACCAACCAATTGATGCAGCCATTCTACTGAATAAGCTTTCTTTTTATAAGTCAATTCAACACCATGCGCATATTTCTCATCAACGTCTTCTGGTGTAAATGCTTGTTGGTAATAAATTTTACCCTCCCAAGAATTATCAGCATTGGCAATATTATAGTCAATGGCCAACACTCTATTGTAGGGTGCATAATTGTCATTTTCGAGGTCAGAAGTAGCATCTTTATTGACAAAAATTAATCCGATATTGGAGCGATTAAAGACTTTTCGTTGGAGCGTCGCAACAGTATAGTTAAAGGCTGGAACTTCGTTGTCTTCATCTTTAGCCGTCTGCATATTGAGCAAACCGATACGCCAATTTTCATTTAATTTACCACTTAATCGCGCACCATACAGAATTCGACTTGAAATATTATTGTCCGCAGTATCTTGCGCAATGCCAATTCTTCTGGAGAAAAAAGGATTAACTCGACTTTTTCCAAAACTGCTAAATAAATCTGCATTTTCGAGAAAAAACTGTCTGCGTTCTGGAAAGAAAATTTCAAAACGAGAAAGGTCTGTCACCTGTCTATCTACTTCTACTTGCGAGAAATCAGGATTGACGGTTAAGTCTAAATTTAAACCTGAAGAAACGGCAATTTTGGCATCGACACCTGCTTCAAAATTATTGTTGGGTTTGGAATCCACAACCTCAAAATCTTGGCTTGTATTGGCAGAAACATAAGGAATAACCACGAAATTTGTGCCCGCTTTTTGCAACGGTTCATCCCACCTCATTTTCCCACTGAAAGCGAGATTGAAAATCCATTGATTGTTGGGGATGCCTTGCCAGACACTTTGTTCATTTCCTTGTGTATCAAAGCGATAGCAATTAAATCGCCATAGTTTCGTACCTTTTTCAAAGCGCAAAGTTTTAAAAGGAATTGCCATTTCTGCCGACCAATATCCGTCGTGAATTTGGGCTTCTCCTTGCCATTTATTGTCCCAAGACGGTGCAAAATCTTTCAGTTCTGAGCCACCATTTGAAATCAACGCTTCCCGCCGAACTCCGAAGGGATTAATACCAAATAAGAATGCGTTGGTTTTGTCGTCGAAAGTATCGAAAAGTAAGCTGATATTGTCATTGCCGCCTGCCCGATAGTCGCGGCGGAGGGAGGGGACGATATAATTTTCGCCAATAGAATAACACTTGATACCGACGTAGAGATATTGGTCATCATAGACCATGTGAATCTCTGTTTTTTGTTGGGCTTGAATAGAATCGGAAGGGAAAAATTGGTGAAAATCTTTAGCAGGTTTGCCTAAAGTCCAAGCTGCTTCTGACAGATTGCCATCCAGATTAATAATTTCAGCGGTTCGAGTGACCGTGAAAAAAGCTTCGCCTGTATCACTAACTGCCGAGGCAAGTGGAGTATTGTTAAGGGCTTGTCCAATGCAGAAAAACTGCAAAGTGATGCCATATATTAGGAGAAAAAGTTGCTTCATTAAAAAAATGTGTAGTTAAGTAACGATAAAATAATAAGTCCGATAAGTTAGACAGTGGATAATTTTTCTCAGTTTTTACTTGAAAGAAGGATAATTGTTGATACTTTGACTGATTTCAAGTGAAAAATGAGGGAAATTTGCCCTGTCTAAATGGCGGAGTTATTTTTTATCGTTACTAAGTATTGTGTAACAATAAAATCACTCAACTGTCTTATCCGCGAAGCGGATGAATATGAATAACCCCGAATGCAATTCTGGGGACATTAATGAAGCACAATAATCCTGAAGGGATTGAATAGAGCTACTTGGCATTCAACTCCCTTTCAAGGTTGCGGGCGGCGTGAAATTTAACACCACAGATTTTATCCGTGGCTATTCATATTTAATCCCTTCAGGATTTGAGAAAATTTTATTCCTTACATGGTACTAAGTAACGGTAAAAAAATAACTCCGCCAACTAAGTAACGCGTAGTAATTAATCAGGTAATTTTATAAACATCTTTTTCCGCTATTTTTCCCTTAAAAATGTCTTCAATAACACTGGCTATTCAAGAATTTTTAAAGAAAAACTATCGAAAAAATCTTGTCTAAAAATTTTACCCGATTAATTACTACGCGTTACTTACCAAGTATTTCTTTTGTCCTTATTTTCCACTTTTGAAACAGTCATTATGTAGAGATAATTCCTATTTAAAAAGTAAACATCTTTTGTCATTTCGACCGAAGTGGAGAAAAAGAACAAAATAAACGTTGTTAGTTGGCGGACTTATTATTTTACCCTTACTAAAGTTCAATTAGTATATAAAAGTAATCAAAAATGTTACTCCAAGTAATTTTGAAATATACTTTTCTTGACTGATTTTCCGGGGACAAATATCTAAAATATTGGCTGTTATTTTACTTTTCATACCGACAGAATGGTTTTTTTATCGAATAAAAGCCCTTTTTTGACGATTGAAATTGCTTTTTTTTGACAAATTATAGCACATTGTCCACAGTTGTTATTAAAATAGGGAGTAGGTTTTATATGCTACTCTTTAAACCAAAATCATTTTTATGAAAAATCAATTTCAGGTATTTGCTTTAATTTTGATGTCCTCTTTGTTCCTAACGTCGTGTTTTTCAGACCCAAAGGAGGAAGAAAAAGACGATAATTCTATTTCTATAAAGATAGGCGATGGGGATGGAGAATCTATGGATATAAAAATTGAGGGAAAGAAAGATGTTGAAAAAGCATTAAATGAATTGAAAAATTCGCTCGAAGAATTGGGCAATGAATTGAAAGGTATCGAGATTGATATTAAGGATAAAAATGGTGATAAAATTGAAGTTGTTTCTGCTAAAGAATTAAAAGAAGCGCTACCCAATCGAATTGCGGGTTTAGACCAAACAGCGAATTCTTCGGAAAAATCGGGCATGTTTGGTTTCAATGTATCGCAAGCGGAGGCGACTTATCAGGAAGATGATGAACGAGTAACGGTAACAATTGTGGATATTGGCAGTGTTGGAAAATTGGCGTCCAAGTTTACGAATATGGCAAGTTTTGAATCAGAAAAAGAAGATTCTAAAGGGAATTTTGAGCGAATGATTGAAATTAAAGGGCATAAAGCAATTGAAAAGTATAAGGTCTACCGAAATCAATATGAATTGGTGGTATTTGTTGATTCGCGATTTGTGGTAGAAATGGAAGGGCGAAATGTCAAGCAATCCAAGATGAAAAGTGTGATGGAAGATATTGTGGATGATTTGGAAGACCTGTAGACGGCGCACGGTTTTCGACTCACAGTTGGTTAGCGTTAAAAGTAGGAGTTACTTTCAAAGTAACTCCTACTTTTAAATGTCATCGCCAAATGATGAATAACTAAAAACAAAGTTGTGTATTTATTTAATAATCAACTAAATACAAATATATCTCATTATATATTTATCGTTCATCATTTGGCGATGACATTGACTTTTGCATTTTAATCCTTATTTTCTCCACCTTTTGACCCATAAAAAATGACCCAAGCAGAAAAATCATCTGTAAAGTTCTCAAAACGATGCTCTTTATCTGCTGCTACGAAAAGTAAATCACCTGGCGCAAATTCAGTCCGTTTCCCATTATTAAAAAATATATCTGTTCCTGCAATGACAACGTAAATTTCATCTTGTTCGTGCGGCTGTTGTAAATCTACTTTTTCAGGTTTATAGACTTCCGCAGACATGCTGCCGTGGCAGAATGGTGGGAGGAATTTTTCATCAATTGCCGCCAATTTTTCAAGAGATTTGGTTGGATTTAAATGCATAAATGGTCAGTTTTTTATTTTTTTGACAAATCTCGTGGAATAACGTATGAGTCCACTCTAAAAACCAACTTTATCAAAAGTTCATTGAAATAACAGAATAAGATTTCGTATCTTGAGGAATAATCAAGTACCCGATTTATATATAAAAAAAGTAGGATTTCGACTCCGTTGAATTTGTTTGACAGCTATAGTCAGCAAATGAGTGGTTCTAAATTGACAAAATTAGAAGATCTTTCTGGTTGGCACAATCAGTTTTTCAAGGAGATAGCGAGCCAAATAGATGAG
>JBLHWU010000135.1:0-18238 GCA_047629355.1 Saprospiraceae bacterium
AAATTGCCATTTTTACCATCCGTGTTCTTCTCGGCTTAATCTTGTTTATGCAAGGCTACGCCAAGGTTTTTAAATTCACCATCAATGGGATGTATGAAAATATGTTTATGCCTTATGAAGCCATATTGCCGGAGTTTTTAGTGCTGTTTGCCGCCTATTTTACCACTTACGTCGAATTGATTGGCGGATTGTTATTAATCATCGGATTATTCCGAAATTGGGTGCTTTATGCCGTTGGATTGGTACTGCTGATTGTTGCATTTGGACACGGATTGCAGGAAGGCATCTGGGATTTGTCGCATGTGATGTATCGAGGGATGTTGGTGTTTGTACTACTGTTGCTACCTGAAGAATGGGACGTTTGGCAGATTTCAAAATTCAAAATTAAGATTTCAAAATTAAGAATGACAATACTCAAAAATATTCGTTTTTTAGGAATAGTTCTTCTCCTTTTTTCAAGTATTACGAGCTTTGCGCAAAGCTATACCATCGAAACTATTCCTGATCCGAAATCAGGTTTCGCTGGTGGCTTTATTAGCGACCCACAAAGCTATTTGTCAACGGACGATGTCTATAAAATTAACGTTATTATTGGCAGCATTGAAAAGGTTTCGGGGGCACAAGTAGCGGTTGTGATGTTACCGTCGATTGGAGAAGAAAATCCAAAAGAATTCTCGACTGCTTTGTTCAATAAATGGGGAATAGGACAGAAAAATTCAGATAATGGACTCCTGATTCTAACCGTCATGGACCAGCGGCGGACGGAGTTTGAAACGGGCTTTGGAACAGAAGCAGTGTTGCCCGACGCCATCTGCTACCGTGTGGGCATGCAGGAATTAGTGCCACATTATAAATTGGGCAACTACGGTTCAGGTATCGCAGCTACCTTGGTCAAGATTCAAGAAATCCTCGAAAATCCAGAGACCGTCGCAGAATTTCAGCACAACGAGCGTATTTATGACGACAGCAGTAGTAGTTTTTCGCCCTTGTATGTTTATATTATTGTCAATTTAATGTTTCATTTGGGACTTATTATTTGGATTTTACTGACGATGATGAACAAGGAAGATTTGTATGATAAATATAAGAGTATTCGCCCGATTCATGGCTGGTGGTTTGCCATCCCGTTTCCAATACCGTATATTTTAGCTTATTTTCTCATTGGTAATTTGTTGAAAAAACTGCGTAACCACGAGCGTTTTAGCAAAAAAAATGGCAATCCGATGCGCAAATTATCGGAAGCAGAAGAGGATGATTTTTTGGAACAAGGGCAGGTTATAGAGGAAGAAATTGGTTCGGTCGACTACGATGTTTGGGTGGATGAAGATGGCGACGATTTACTAATTTTACGGTATGCTGACCGTTTTTCTAAGTACAAACTTTGTGTTAAATGTAATTTTAAAACGTACTTTCATGCGCATACGTTAGTTGTGGAGTCAGCGACTTATAGCAGTTCAGGCACCGCAGAAATTATCCATGAATGTAAGAATTGTGGCTACAAAAAAAATGTCGAGAGAACGATACCGAGGAAGCAGCGAAGCAGTGGTGGCGGTGGTTTCAGCGCTGGTGGCGGCGGCGGTGGCGGTTCTTGGGGCGGTGGCTCTTCTGGCGGCGGTGGTGCAGGAGTGAGTTGGTAACAATATTTTACTTTAGGGCATTGGTGAAAAATAATCTACCTACTCTGACTCGTTCTTTTTCCATTTAAGAAACCTAAGTAAGTGCCCCTAAATAATCGACACTTTTGACAGAGGATATTTTTTGTTTAAGAAATTTAAAAAATCCTTTAATAGTACTTCTATTGAAGGCGTTTTTAAGTTTTTTAAACGGAAAATAGTCCTGTCGAAAAGTGTCGATTATTTAAGGTCACCTACTTAAAGAAGGCTCAAATAATCAGTTATGCTCGCTTTTTTTAAATTTCTCAAATAAAAAAATACTTTGTCATAATGGGTACCTTATTTAGTACCAATTTCCTTAAAAAACAATGTCTTCTAAATGAATTTACCTATTGATTTTAAAAAAAATATGCAAGCCCAACTTGGCGGTGCATTCCCTGATTTTGAAAAAGCGTTGCAAGCTGACGTTCCTGTTTCCATTCGTTTTAATGATAGAAAAATGATGGTAGCGACTGCTGATTTAGAGACAGTAAAATGGAGCAATGGTAACGGCTTTTATTTGAAAGAGCGACCGAGTTTTACGCTTGACCCTACCTTTCATGCGGGGGCGTACTATGTGCAGGAAGCTTCGTCGATGTTTGTTGGAGAAGTGATGCGGCAAATTAATACCGATGATAAAGCATTGACGGTCCTGGATTTATGTGCTGCGCCTGGTGGTAAAAGTACGGTGTTGTTGTCAGAAATGAATGATGAAAGTTTGTTGGTGGCAAATGAAGTGATTCGGAGTCGGTACAATGTTTTGCAGCAAAATCTCGCCAAATGGGGTTTTCCAAATATCGCTGTGACCAATCATGACAGCAAGGATTTTGCTGCATTGAATGACTTCTTTGATGTCGTTTTGGTAGATGCGCCCTGTTCGGGGGAAGGGCTGTTTCGGAAGGATAAAAATGCAAGGAAGGAATGGTCGCCGCAAAATGTGGAGCTTTGTACTGGGCGGTCAAAACGCATTCTGGCAGAAGCTGCGAACTTGGTTAAAGCAGGCGGTTACTTAATTTTCTCGACTTGCACTTATAATGATTTTGAAAATATTGGCAATGCAAAGTGGCTGACGGAAAATTTTGATTATCAAGAATTTAAATTAGATATTCCAACCGACTGGGGCATTACGGAAAAGGAACTTGGGTATCAATTTTATCCTCATAGAACGAAAGGGGAGGGCTTTTATTTAGCTATTTTTCAAAAGAATGGAACAACAGAAATTGAAGTGACGGAAGATTATTCTAAAAAATATAAAAAGCAAAAGAAGGCTAAAAAAACGAATAATTATTCTTTTAAAAATATTGAAAAAATATCGGCACGACACCTTGGTTTGATTGCTAAATGGGTTGAGCAGCCCGGCGATTTTGCTTTCTTTACGGCACCCGGTGATTCGGTGTTGGCGTTGCCGAAAAGTTTGATTGAAAAATACCAAAAGGTTGACGCAGCATTGAGTAAAAAAGCATTTGGTATTGACATTGGAACGTTTAAACGGGATGATTTTGTACCGTCGCAAGAGTTGGCTTTGAGCGATATTATTAATCAGGAACTACCGACTTGGGAAGTGGATAAAGAGACGGCCTTGCAGTTTTTAAGGAAAGAAAAAATGGAGGCTAAATCTGGTTTAATTGGCTGGCAAATAATTACTTATCATGGTTTAAAACTCGGGTGGGTGAAGGTTTTGAAAAGTAGAATTAATAATTATTATCCGAAGAATTGGCGAATTTTGATGCGGTAAAAGTTTCTTATCTTGTTTTCAAAGGGCGTTTGAGGAACAAAATTAGGTTTATAAAAACTGCTTTAGCCCCTTAAAGCCCACCCACGCTACCTGGGGTAGCGCGCATTGTTTTTTGAGAAGCTCGAAAATCTTATGATTTTAAAATAAAGAAAGACAGCCCCGAAGAACTGTCTTTCTTTATTAAGGAATGCGAATTAAATAAACTCAGACTCTTGAGAGGATATTTTGCCCTCATTTTTCACTTTAAAAATGCTCAATATATTAACATAAATCGAACTTTCAAAGCAAAAAGGGAGAACAAAACCTTTCTCTCAAGAATCTAACTTTATTTATTTCGCACTCCTAAACACACTATGAGAAAAACCTTTTATTAACTTAAAATTTAATTTTCTACGATAAGCTCGCCATATCTCGAACCAAAATTTTACCACGATTGAAATAAATCAAATCTGATTTTTTCAACTCATTCAACACTAATGTTACGGTCTGACGAGATGTACAAGTGATGTTAGCGATGTCTTGGTGCGTCAATTGGTGCTTCAATAACATTTCAAAACCTACTCGACGACCACGTGCTGCTACAGAATCTTTGATAAAATCAACGATACGAGTTCGGGCATCTTTGAATATTAACGACTCTAATTTACTTTCTGCTCGCATTAATCGGCTACCAAACAAGGACATAACGGTATCACACAAAGCATAATTGTTTCGCATTAAGCGCTTGAAATCATCAACCTTTACAGCATACAAATGAACTTCCTCTTTCAGTGCTTGTGCAAAGTCCTGCCGCTTTTGTTCGCCAATCAAGCCCAATTCACCAAACATTGCCATTGGATGAATTAATGATTTAATGACTTCCTTTCCGTCCGTGGAATGTGTACCAATTTTGACCGCACCTTTAATTAAAAAGTATATAGCATCAGAAGGTTCGTCAGGATGATAAATGAAACTATACTTTGGCTTCTTTTTCAATTCTGCCATTCTGAACAATTTCTCTTTTTCTTCGTCATTCAGCGCTTCAAATAATGGAAACTGGGATAGAAATGTAGTATTAGTCGAGATAGTCATAAATCAAATGTTTAGTATAAGTAAGTTAATGTCGCGAATAATTGGGTGTTTCATCTGGAAGTTGTAAGTATTAGAGTGTTATTCTTTCGTCTATTGTCCAATTTTTTCTTTCGCATTTACATCTATAGAGACACGAAATAAATCGTCCCCCCCTATCCGATTGCAATTTCTTTTTATTTTTTATCAAAAATGTAGAAGATTCGACTGAATTAGAGAATTGTTAGGTGCGGTACAAATTTCACCTTTCAAATTAATATTTGCTTATCATTAACTTTACATAGTATTCATTTCAAATCAAAAGGTCATTTACCTTGTAATTGAAATTTTATTCTAAAAACCATTTTATCATCTCAAACAATACAAAAGCTATTTTTTAATAAAAAAAGGGTGCTAAGAAATAATTCTTAGCACCCTTTTTGACTTTTTTATAAAAGATTGACTTAATTTTTTGCAACTCTTCTATATTTTTTCCCTTATTTTCCACTTTTGAAACAGTCATTATGTAGAGATAATTCTTGTTTGAAAAGTAAACATCTTTTGTCATTTCGACCGAAGTGGAGAAAAAGTCCAATATAAATCATGATAGTTAATAGACTTTATGAATGAGTAGCTTTTTTAGAATTGCAAATAATTGATAATCAATAATTTGCGAATTATCCAGAGTCGCCATTCATAAAGTCTAATGATTTATTTTTTCACCGTTACTTAAGGATTTATTATAAAAAAGGTTGTATTGCTACTATACCCAGCAAAGATTCCGGTACCACCTTGGACATTGTCAAAGACTGGTACATCATCTTGGGGTAGAGAATCTCCTGTCGCTCCAGTATCTACTTGACTTTGATTAGATAGGGTAGTATAATATAAGTAGTATGCTTCCGAAACGGTTCGAATTTCTACCGAGAAATTTCCTAAAAGGTGTTTTTCAATATTAAAACTAAAATTTCCTTCTACCGTAAGATTTACTTCTTCCCCATCAAAACTATCGTCTTTTATCAACAGACTTTGTTCACCAAGAAATCGGGTAAATGGTATATCATTCCCAAGCACTTGCAGGTCTAACTCTGCTAACTCTGAAGTTTGTGTAGAAATGGTGTCAAAGTCTCCATTCGGTTTTACATCAATTCGATATCCTAATAGTTGCTGATAAAATAAGATATGATAATAGTTATTTTCGGTCGGGTCATCTTGAAAATTCAGGTCGATGCTAAAATTCACATCCGCAAGCTCTTCGTTTTTTATATCAAGTGTATTATTGAATCCAATATTACCAACTGCTGTGCCTTTAGGAATAATATTAGACGCAGAAATGCTCTCATATCCTGGAGCAGAGGCGGTTAAAGTATAAACACTTCCAACTTCTGGTACAAAATCTAAGGAAACATAAGTAGGTGGAAAATCACTATCTAATGCAGGCATTTTTAATATCAATTCCTCTAAGAGATTAGTTCCTTGATAAATTCGTACAATAGCATTGGTCACTACCTTCGTTTCATCTGTATTATCCGCAATTATTTTGGTACTGGTCACCACTACTTCTAATTGGTTATCAGCTGAAAAATTACTGACCATCACCAATTGATTTTCTACACTACCAATATCAGCTTCCAATACTTGCTCACAAGAATTGAGAACAAAAATAGCGAGTCCAGAACACAATAGGGTGTAAAAATAACGAGTCATAAATTCTAATTTTCCTTTATGAAAATATAGGGAGTGGTATAATGACTCGACAAGGTATGTGTTTTATTTGACAAATGTCTCATTACTGGCAAAAAAAATGGTGTTATTTGCTATGAAAAGGAGAAATATACAGTATTTTCTAATTTAATAAAACAAAACAGTGTATCGCAAAGACGGAAAAACGGGAAGCAGTGTCACTTGAATAAAGTCCGTTTCTATCGAACCATCATCGGCAAGTCGGTCGCGATTGACGCGGTAGATTGGGTTGCGGCGATTGTAGGTATTAAATGTACCTATCTTAATGGTATGTTTAATTGCACCTTTGGTGAAGGAGTACTTTCCGGACAAATCCAAGCGGTGATAATCAGGCAATCGGCTACCATTTTTCTGCTCAATATCGCGTACGGGGACTTGCAAAATTTCAGGATTATTCGTCGTGGGCAAAATTGTTAAAATATACTCTCGGGTAGGCAAGGTAAACGCTGATCCAGAACCATAAACCCAGCTCATTGACAGACTCCATTTTTTATTTACTTGATGTGCCAGTTGCAAATTGATAACGTGGCGACGGTCTAATCTAATCGGAAATTCTTCCCCACGATTGATTTCATCTTCAAAAATTCGCGTTGATTTGCCAAGCGTGTAACTCAGCCAGCCCGTCGTTTTTCCAGTCTCTTTTTTCAATAAAAATTCGACACCATACGCTTTCCCTGTACCCTCTGAGACTTTTCCTTGCCAATTGACCGAATTTACCTCATCCAACAAGACTTCTGGAAAGGTAAAGATGTTTTTAAAATTCTTATAATATCCCTCAATTCCAAAAGAAATTCCTCTTTGTATCATCCAATCCACTCCAACGATACTTTGCCAAGATTGCTGCGGTTTTCGGCGTTTGGTTGCACTCACCCAGAGGTCTTTTGGTAAGCCAAACGAGGAGGTATTGAGCAGGTGAATGTTTTGTGTATGCAATCCGCCTGCAAGATGAAAGGAAACTTTGTTTTCAGGAAAAAAGTCAAGAATTACCCGGGGCTGAGGCGTGACGTGCCAGTAATTATCAATATTTAAAGCCGTTAGCCGTAAACCTAAATTGGCTCGTAATTGTCGAGAAATTCTGATTTCATCTTGGATATAAAAGTCGTATTCTGTCGATTTTTGCGCCACCTTATTTATTTCATCAATATTTGAAATATTAATTGAATCAAATATCATTGCTTCATCGTAAGAAACTACGCCGGGCTGAAATTTATGTTGGGTGAGGCTTGCGCCAAAATTAATTTGATTGCGTTCATTGAGTCGATAATCAAAGTCAATTTTTGCGGCTAAATCAAGGTTATTTGATTGGTATTTATAAAATAAAATATCTCGAAATAAAACATCATTGTCATAAACTCCACTGACATTGACCAGCGTTTCAGAGTCGTAGAAAAATTGAGTAAAAGTAAGCGTTGTATTACTAAACAGCTTGCTATTAAAAATGTGATTCCAACGAAATGCCGATACCGTATTACCCCAATCTACACGGTCTTTTTCACCAAAAAAAACGAGGGTATCGCCTTGTATATTTGTTTGGTCCTTTTCATCTAAAAAACTATCGCCACCTTTATAAAAGCTCAAATAAATACGGTCTTTATCCGAAAAACGGTGGTTAATTTTGGCGTTTAAATCAAAAAATAAGTAACTAATAAAACCATCAATCCCATCTTTTTTTCGCTGACGTGAAGTGATAGGAACAGAGTAGAAATCAAAAAACGTGCGCCGCCCTGAAATGAAAAAAGAAGTGTTTTCGCTTTTAATTGGACCTTCTACTGTCAGTTTTCCAGAAGTCAATCCCATCTCCAGTTCTATCAAATTCTTTTTCCGATTGCCTTCCCGTGTTTGTACGTCCAAAACGGAAGAAATCCGCCCGCCAAATTTAGCTGGAAAGACGCCCTTATAAAATCTAGCACTCCGAATCGCGCTTGAATTATAGACCGAAAAAAGACCTACCGCATGCGTCGAATTGTATATCGGTACCCCATCCAATAAGAACAAATTTTGGTCGCCATTTCCTCCTCGTACGGAAATATTGCCAAAGCCATCTGCTCCGGTCTGAACGCCTGGTAAGGTGTGAATCACCCGTATTACATCCGTTTCTCCACCCAAACCTGATAAAATGGCTGCTTCGTGCATATTTACGATATCGACGCCCAGTTCTGATGATTTTAAAAAGAAAGAATCTCGCGCGGGTACGACCACTATTTCTGATAAATAAGTTGTTTTTAAACTAAAATCCAAGCGTAGGTTATTGGTCAAATTTAGCGTTTGCATTTCGCGTTCATAGCCTAAAAAAGAGCAGACAATTTTTAATTCTTTACTTGGTAAATCGAAACTGTAAAAGCCATATTCATTGGTTGTTGTTCCCTTCAAAATATCGGGTGCAAAGACGTTTGCACCGACAATGTATTCCCCTGATTCACGGTCTTCAACAAAACCACTGATTGTAATTTTTCTTTTAGATAATCCTATTTTGGTCAGTACAATTTCATCATCAAAAACCTGATAATTTAAGTCTGTCCCCAATAACAAACCATCCAAAATTTCTTCTAAACGAGCATTTTTAAAATCGACGGTAACTTGCCAATCTTTTGGAATCAGGCTGTTGCTGAAGGATAAGCTGACTTCTTCATTTTCTAATAATTGAACCAATGCAGCGTCCAGTGTTTGATTTTCTATTTTTAAATACAACCTTACATCCAAGGGGCTTTGCGCGCCTGCATAGCAAGCGAATAAGCTGAAGATAAGGATGTAGATGATTTTTTTCATGCTGAATGTAGCGGCTATTTTGGTTGCCAAGCTGACGAGTAATAAATTAGAGAAATTAGTTTTGCAGCATGGCGATTAAAGTCGCCGCTACATCTCAAAGTTAAGCAAAATCTTAATAAAAAACTATTCAAAATCTGCATATAGCAAATACTGCTTCCGCATTGCCTTAAATTCCGACAATCGAGGTTGCCAAGAAGCCCGAATTTCTTCCACTGTTTTTCCTGTTTGCAATTGCTTTTTTAAGGTTGAATTGCCTGCCAGTTTATTTAAGAAATTATTTTTCAAAAAGAAATTATTTTTATCTTTATAATCCTGGTAAAATTTATGTAAAAATCTGATATTCAGGCAGTTAATTTTTAGTTCACCCTTCGTGTATTCTGATAAATTCCAACCTTTACAAAGTACGCCGTCGTGTTTTGGATATTTTGCACCAGGCATTGGTTTTGGAGTAAATGAATACGTCCCTTCTGCAAAATCAGGCGCGCCAACGACTTGAAATTGTAAATTTGTTCCTCGCCCGACACTTACCGAAGTTCCTTCAAAAAAGCACAAGGATGGATATAAATAAATGGATGGCATATTCGGTAAATTTGGGGACGGTTTGGTAGGCAATTTATAATAAACGGTGTGGTCATAATTTTGGCAAGGCACTATTTTTAAGTCGCATTTTACGCCATTTTTTAGCCAATTTTCTGCGTTCACCATCTGCGCATATTCCGCCACCGTCATCCCATGCACCACGGATACTTGATGTAAACCCACAAAGGATTCAAAGCCTTTTTCCAACACTGGTCCATCCACATAATGTCCATTCGGATTCGGTCTATCCAGCACTAAAAACGGAATATTTTGCTCCGCACAGGCTTCCATTACATAACTCATACTACTTATATAGGTATAAAATCGCGCTCCCACATCTTGAATGTCAAACACGACTATATCAATGCCTTGCAATTGCGCTGCCGTCGGTTTTTTATTTTTTCCATAAAGAGAAATTACGGGCAATCCAGTCTTCGTATCCTTCCCATCCAATATCTTTTCGCCTGCATCTGCTGTACCGCGAAAGCCATGTTCTGGAGCGAAAATAGTTTTGATGGTTGCACCGCGATGGAGTAGGGTATCGACGAGGTGCGCGTTTCCTACCGTAGAGGTTTGATTGACTAATAAAGCCAGGTTTTTATCCGCAATCCAGTTTTCGTATTTTTCAAATTGTGCTGCACCGACAAGAACAGTTTTATTTTCTAAAATAGGTTTTTTAATAGTAATCTCCTCATTTTCAATGACTTCTACTACTTCATTTTTAGCAGTTGCGGTTGTTTTTTGATTGCAACCAAAATTTAAAGTTTGAAAAATAGTGATAATTGCAACGAAAAGATTTAATTTTGTGATCATAAATAAATGGTGTATTGGTATATTTGTAAATCGGTGTATTGGTTCGAGGTAAGTTTGGGTGAAAGTAGATTTTTTTTATCAAAGCAACTCGATTGCACTATAAAGTAATTTTTTGCAATTATAGAGGCATCGCCTCGGTACTGTTTGTAGCCATGGATAAATGATGTTTTCAAAGCCGCATCGCGGCGGCACGGATAGTTTCATTGCTGTCGTGGTGATGCCATTTTGAAAATATAATCTTAATTCTGCTACAAACGGTGTCGGCACGATGCGCCTTTTAAAAATTAACAAAACTTTTTTTACACGGTATATATTTTATACCTATTTCAAAACTAATTAAACCACTGCACCCCATGAATAAACTAATTAATCAATATACTAAGAAAAATTGAGCAAAACCTACGCAATAATAGACATCGAAACCACAGGAGGCAGCGCAGCCCGCAGCAAAATCACGGAAATTGCCATCGTCCTACACGATGGGCAAAAAGTGATTGACAGCTACGAAACGTTAATAAATCCAGAGTCACCGATTCCTTACAACATCACGCGATTGACGGGGATTTCACAGGAAATGGTGCAAGATGCGCCCAAGTTTTTTGAGGTCGCTAAGAAGATTGTGGAGATGACGGAAGGAGCGGTTTTTGTGGCGCACAATGTCCGTTTTGATTATAGTTTTGTGGTAGAAGAGTTTCGGAAATTGGGTTTTACCTATACTCGAAAACAACTTTGTACCGTGCGTCTGTCCCGAAAAGCCTTTCCAGGATTGCGGTCTTATAGTTTAGAAAATTTAATCAAGCATTTCAAAATAAAAGTCAACGACCGTCACCGCGCGATGGCAGATACGATGGCAACGGTTGAGTTGTTTGAAAAAATAATGGGCATCGACCAATCGGTGGAGGAGATGTCCGATATGGTGAATTTAGGGATGAAAGAAGCGCTTTTGCCTAAGAATTTGAGTTTAGAAAAAATTCACGCATTGCCCGAAGCTTGCGGCATTTATTATATGTATGACGTTTTTGGTGATGTTGTTTATATTGGTAAAAGTATCAATATAAAAAAACGAGTCGCGCAGCATTTTTCTAAAAAATCGGAGAAAGCGAGCAAGTTACAGCAGTACGTTCACGATATTTCCTGTGAAATCACGGGCAGTGAATTGGTGGCCCTTCTTCACGAATCTTACGAAATTAAACGTGTTCGTCCTTTCATTAACCGGGCTCAAAAGATGCGCGACTTTCCTGTCGTCATTTATAGCTACGAGGATGAAAATGGATTCCTCTGTCTCGACATCGAAAAACCCACTGCTAAACGTCGGAAAGTGCTGAATGTAGTCGCTGAATTTCCGAGCCTCAAACGCGCGAAGGGACGCATGATTAATGTGGTACGCAATTACGCTTTATGTCCAATTTTTTGTGGTTTGGAAAATAGTGCTGGCCCGTGTTTTGATTACCATTTGAAGAAATGCTACGGCGGCTGTGCTGGTTTTGAATCGGCAGAAGATTATAATGAACGAGTGGAGGAGGCAATTGAACGAATCTCGATCATTTTTGAGGATGACTTTTTTTTAATTGACAAAGGAAGAACGCCAGGTGAAAGTACGGTTATTTTAGTAGAAGAAGGGGAGTATATGGGTTTCGGTTATGCTGATTTAGACGAGATTTCTGGTGGTGTAGAGGAGATGAAAGATTTGATAAAGCCCTATCCAAGTAATCCAGAAGTGAAGAAAATTGTCATGCGGTTTTTGAATGACAACAAGGGAAAAGGAATAAAAATTATTAAGATTTAAGGTGTTTTCTGTGCTATTCTTTGCATAGTGAGACACTATAAAATGATTTTTTGTAAAAAAAAGGAGGCCCCTTCGACATTTCGAAGAGGCCTCTCTACTTGCTCATTTTGTGTATCAAAACAAAACATCTTTCACGGACAAATTTTGTTTAAAAGTCCGTTAAATATTAGTTTTATGCAATCTGGGAAGGAGCTTTTGGATCGCTTACTGCCAAAGAATAAATAACTAAACCGAAACCGATTTTATTAATGGCATCACCGATATTGTAAGCGATATCCAAGAATTCGTTTGACAAAATACCATCTAACCAACCACCTGGAATAGTCATGTAACCGATTGGGTAAATTGCCCAACCTACTAACAAGAACCAAGCTAATGCACGAACAGCTTTCTGTAACCGTGGGTCGTTAGAATTTTTTGCTAATTTAGAGGCAGAACCTATCCATACTTCATAGACGATACCAGCATATCCAATGGTAGAAATAAAACCCCACATAACACTGCTGTCACGAAATACAGTCTCTCCTAAAAATCCTGCAACCAGCATCCATACGGAGTAAAAAATCATCTTCCATAGCAAGCTTGTTTTTGCACCTACCGCTCGAAGTATCAAATAGAATTCTACACACATCAATGGTACCGTAAGTAGCCAGTCAATGTAGCGGAATTCTGTAGGTGACGTTCCAGTTTCTGCCCAAAAATCACGCATGTAGAAGTAGTGAACTGCTGCGATGAAGGTAATTAGTCCTGCAATCAACATCGAATCACGCCATTTACCTTCGACATTGAAGTATTGCATGAAAAAGAAAACAGTAGCGGCCATCATAGCCATTGAACCCAAGAAGAAAGTGAAACCTACATAGTCTCCTGACTTGAGTGAAGCCAAGAACATTGGCTGAAATTGTGTGAAAACTTCCATTTTTTCGTTTTAATTAATTAGTAAAAAAAATCTTTAATATTGATTAAAGTTGGTCAGACATTTCCAAATACTGATTTCAGTTTCCTACTAAAATCGCTTTCTAGAAAATTCTTTAAGTCGCTAAATCTATTCGCCTCACGACTTTGTTTTTTATATCTATGTTTAGTCATTGTTATATTATAGGTTTTTGGTTCTAAAAAAGAATCCATCAACAGACTATGCGGCAGCGTAACTACGGAAATCAGAACAAAAAACTGACCAATCCAAGCACCAGACATCAACACAGCGGGGGAGAACCAAGTAAAGAACCCAATGCCTCCGAATGCCACAAGCGTGAAGGGGATAACTTGCTTTAAATAACTTCCAAAGGTATATTCAGAATGCGTTTCCCGCAATTGAGTAAATTGGTCCTTTATAGAATCGATTGAATGCCAAAAAACAAAATAAATAGCAAAACCCACCATCAAAGATGTACAATAAAATAGCACTGTTAATAAAAGTAATGCTCCCCATCCTTCCGCTAATTTTCGTCGAGATATTTTCTTCCGACAAGCTAAAACTAAAGTTTGGATTACAATGAAAGCTATTAATAATACAGGTATAAAAATCTGATATTCAGTCGATAGTAATATTTTAATGTCAATAATATTTTCAACAATAAAAGCAGTTTCCTCATAATTCCATAGTAAAGGAGTAAATAGCGCGAATGCACCCCAAGAGCAATAAAGCAATTTTCTCGATACTTTATCTACCTTTAAATAGTGCCATTCTGACTGCCCAAAATGGTAAATCGAAATTGCCAAGAATATCATTAAAGCTAAACTGGGCAGCATCCACCAAACAAGTCCAAAAAGCCCCATTAGCAAAAAATAGCTACAAAAGAATTGAGTTAATAATTTTTTATTATTGCCTCCATTAATATGTCTGAATAAGATATAATCTGTAGCACCGTGAGGGATTCCCAAGAATAAAATAAGCAAAATAGACGAGTAACCACCGTAAAGTTCTACAACAGACGGCAAAGCAACTGATAGTGAAATCACTAATACAGTCGCGAGAGAAACCCATATTCTATAATTTGCTATTGACATAAAAGCATTATTGAGCCGAAAGCTATTGTGCTACTTCGACGAAGTATATTGGCGCAATCTTACCTATTGGTCTAAGTGCTGTGTGCAGTATGCACAATTACACCTAAAAAAAAGTAAGCAATCGCGAAAAATGAAATGGTTAATTACTCAAAATATAAAAGTAACTTTGTTATTTTGAGCAAATACAGAATTTGCTTGTAAAAGTAGATTTACAAGAAATATGGACTTCTAATATTCCACTTATTATTTCACAGTTACAATGACTACAAAACATTAGATAGTAGACATTAATTTAGACCTTGTTTTTATTTTGATACAATAACAGAACGTAAAGTTATGCAATTGGTTTTTTAAAAATTGTCCTCAAAATCAAAATATTTTATTTTTATGTATAAATAATTGAAAATCAAAAAGTTAAATCAAAAAATATTTTAACTTTTTTATCGTAAATATTGTCAAAAGATAAAGCTGAAAGGGATATATAGCAATTTATTAAAAATAGACCTGAATAGCTATTTGATTTTTTTTTGATAAAAAGAAATAAAAAATCAGATTTTATTTCGTGTCAGGAACGCGAAATAAATAAAATGACATTCTTGAGAGCGCAGTTTTGTTCCTAGTTTTTTCTTTGAAAGTTCAATTTATGTTGACATAATGAGCATTTTGAAAGTGAAAAATGAGAGTAAAATATTCTCGCCTACTCGTATGAGCCAAGAATTTATAGTTATTTATTTCGCGTTCCTTAACGCTCCAAAAGTATTGAAAAGCCTAAACAAAATAAACTTACTATCGCTCAAACTGTATTTTGTGCTTAACTGTTTTTCAATACTTTTTCCATTAAAATAAATTAGGTCAAAGAACCGAAAATGAATCTGCAGTGCGTAGCATCAGTTTTTAACTAAAAAAGGTTTGAAAACAACAAGTGTCTTCAAACCTTTTTATCTAAAATAATCGTTCAATTAAACGTCTTTCGCTTACTTGAAAATCACTGGAACTGCCACCATGGTTTCTTCCCAAGCAATAATTAAATGCACTTCTTTATCTGATTTCTTATCATAAAAGAAAGATAAATATTCTACCATTTCACTTGTTTTCTGTGTCGGAAGATTGATGGTTGCGACATTCTTTTTGGCATCGTGATTATACGTTCCCCAACTTGGAATATCAGTATGAAATACCACTTCCCAATTGTCTTTCGTTGGCGTTGCGATGATACCGTACGTACCTGCAGGCACGTCTTTCCCACCAATTGTTACAGGCTCAAAAAACGTAATTTCTGTCGTTTCATTTGCACCCAAACGCCATACTTCACCATATTTCAACAACTCACCAAACACTACTCGGTCGTTGCGTTTTGGACGGCTATAAACTACGCGTACTTTTGCTTGATTTGCCGCCAATTCTTCTGGTTTCAAAAAGTTATGAAAACGAGAATCATCTGGATATTGTGCCAAATCCATTGTGCTTTTGTCCGCTTCTGACAAGAAAGTTGGGTTCAAATTGACAGGCAAAGCAGCCTGAGTTTTGTCCCACGCAAATACCATATGTACCAAGCCATCATTGATTTTTTGGAAACCAATTGTGAACTCTTCGCGGCTTTTTGCTACTTTGTTTACTGCAATTTTAGCCATCGCAATGTCCTTTGATTTATCTCGGTCTTTAGTTCCTGCAATAAATCGTTGCGTTGAAATTTTAATCGTCCATTCCGTCTCATTCACATCTGCAAACATGGTGTAAGTACCTTGATTCACAACTGTTCCACCGATTTCTACTGCTTGGTAAAACGTCACTTCTGTCGCCTCATTCGCACCCAAACGCCACTCTTTACCGTAAGGTACCAATTCGCCAAAAATAGTACGCTCTTTTTTCATTGGACGGCAGTACAAAACCTTGATTTGACGCTCAACTTTATCATCTCCTTCCATGTAATTTGCCCAAGCAGAAGTACGTGGATAGTGCGCCGCATCCATTGGACTTTTATCCAATTTTGGAAATTTAGATTCTTCTTGCGCGTTCATTGCCGCAATCCCAAAAACACAGCAAGTTAATACGAGTAAAAAATTTTTCATTAATTTGATTTTAAAATGATGACGGGTTATTTGACTTTCTTAAAATTGTCACTTCCCGAGAAAGCGCAAAAATACACCTTTACTAAGGTCTTTGCTATAAATAAAATGTAAGGATTGCGACGCTGTGTAGCTTTTATTGAAAATCATTTATATTGAGTGCACCGCAAACTTGTAGTTTGCGTCTCCGGAAATCAGCAGATTTTGTCACTACTTTACGTGACGAGCGCAAACTATAAGTTTGTGGCATACTTAGTAACGGTGAAAGAATAAGTTCCCCAACTATCCTCGTTTATTTTGGTCTTTTTCTCCACTTCGGTCGAAATGATAAGAGGTATTTGCTTTTGAAATAGAAGTTATCTATACATAATGACTGTTTCAAAAGTAAAAAATAAGGGCAAAAGAAATACTTGATAGATGGCGGAGTTATTTTTTACCGTTACGTAAGCCTAAAAATACAACGAAATCGCTTTCGCCACTCCATCCTCATGATTCGAGTCTGTCACTACATCTACACTTTCTAAAACTTCCGCCTTCGCATTTTGTACCGCGACACCAATTTTTACGGCTTCCAGCATTTCAATATCATTGTAATTATCGCCAAAAGCAATACAATTGTCCAAGCTTAAATCTGGATATTTAGCGGCAAGCAAGACTTGAATTCCTGTTAATTTTGAAATTTCTTTATTTGCAATTTCCAAATAAGTATCTTTCGAACGATACAAATGTAGGCTATCCGAAAAATGTTCTTTTAAAACAGCTACCACCTTATCCAACTCCTCTTTATCACCCATGCACATAATTTTGTGCGCTCCTTTTTTAGCTGTTTTCCATTCTTTTAAAACCATTTCAATTGGCTGAACGGTAGGTGTTACCTTTGTATTGTGTTGTTCTCGTTTTGCCCAAAAATCCATGCTTTCGACATACCAATCATCGTGATTGTACAAGCTGATGTGAAATTTTTTATCTGCATTCAAACCAGCAATAGTTTCAATAGCTTCAACTGAAATTTCGGTCGAATGAATACTTTTTCCATCTAGTAAAACTAAGCCTCCATTGTAACAAATAAGTGGTAAGTCATTGATATTTAGGTTGTTTTGTAAGTGTCGCATCGCATTTGGCATCCGCGAAGAAATCAGAATAAATGGAATATTTTTATTAGAAATATTATCCACTGCTTTTTTTAAATTCTCTGAAATTTCTCGTTCCTTATTCAGCAATGTTCCATCAATGTCGGTAAAGGCAATTTTTAAATCCAAATCGTTATTCATAGATTCTTTCCCAAAATCAATGTCAAAAAAAGGCGTTTCTATTACTTTGCCTGCTTGCATTTCTCCCAATTTAACATCGCCAATTCGTACTCGAAAAAGCCGTAAAGTAGGAAATCCAACTGCCGCCGTCATCTTCCGAATTTGTCGGTTTTTCCCTTCTTTTAATGTAATTGAAACCCAACTCGTCGGTCCATGATGATGCCCACGAATCGGCTTCGTACGCGGCGGGAAATTGGGTGGTTCAGGTAGCCGAAAAGCGTTGCAAGGCAAGGTCAAATATCGTTCTGGTCGTCCTTTAACTGTGATTTCAACTCCTGTTTTTAAGCGTTCCACTGCCGCTTCATCAATCTCACCATCTACTTGCACATAATACTCCTTTTCGACTTTTCGACCCGTAATCAAACTGCTCACTTTGCCATTCGTCGTCAACAGTAAAAGTCCTTCTGAATCAACATCTAAACGCCCAATAGCCATTGTTTTTGCTGGGAAATCATGCAGCTCACCCAACACGGTTTTCTTCCGTTTTTTACTGTTGATAAATTGGCTGAGCATCCCAAAGGGTTTGTGAATAAGGAAGTGTCGGTGGGTCATGTATTTTGCGTTTTTGGCGCAAATTTACAATAAAAACTGAGATGAATTTCAATAATAAAAATTCAATGTTTTAAAATACGTTGGTAGTGTAACAAATGTGCACCACCATTTATTGAAAAAGTGATTTGTTACTGTGTAAACGAAGGTTTTTTAAGTTTGAGCAGCGAGAAAATCGTAAG
>JBLHWU010000136.1:0-18203 GCA_047629355.1 Saprospiraceae bacterium
CGCTGCCTGCGGCAGCGCGAGTGGGGTTTTGAGGGATAAAAGCAGTTTTGCAAACCACTTTTATCCCTCAAACTCCCTTTAGGAACGCGAAATAAATAAAGTTACTTTCTCTATCACTGACCCGTTCAAATTTCTCTTCAGATTTAGAGTACATTAGTTGATAATAACTTACGCTCATTATTTGTTTATTTTTTTTTAAAAAAACCTATTTCAATGAAACCATTTTCCCTTCCTCCACTTTCGGTGAAATAGACTCCAAATATACCGAACTCGTCGCCCGTTTATTCTCCACAAATGGTCGAATTTGAAACAACCAAATTTTATCATCTTTAAAACCTAATTCTATATCCCATGGTCCATCACTCGTCACGCCTGGTGAATCTTTCATCTTTTTCTGAACGTCTCGCGCCATGATTTTTAGGTCGTATAAATTAAACTTATTTAAAATTGGTTCCTCATAAGTTGCCGCCTCAAACATCGACCCGCCCGTCACTGGCAAGCGTCGGTGCAAAGCCTCTCGCGCTGGACTCAATAACAAATCTTCGCCCGTTCCTTTAAGCAAATACGACTCCGCCGCCTGTCCATCCACCGCGCCACCTGCACCACGACTAAACGCAATAGTCAAATCAATATCGCTACCCGTCGTAATTCCTTTTGTAATCAAAACGCCCGAATTGTCAACGTCTACACTCGGAATTATCAAAATTGACGGGAAGACATTTTCAGGATTATTGAGATACCGTTGTCGCCATTTGAAGCTCCGTTCTTTATACGGGGATGCCCAAACTTCTTTAATTCCTTCAATAATTTTAGCCTCATCAACAACATTAAACTTAGTCAAATTCAGTCCCGCACCCGTAAAATCTTCCAAATCTTCCATATTCGTATCGCTCCGCAAAAACACGGGAACACGTCCTATTTTATTACCAAAAACGTCCTTAAAACCTACTTTCAATTCTCTCACCAACTTCGGCATCAACTTAATTTGACTAATCGCATAACGCATATTGTCCAATTCACAAAGTTGAAAATCTTCTACTTCATCCGCTGATTTACCCGCGTCTTCCATCCGTTTCGCTTCCGCAAAAATGTCATCCAACATTGTCCAATAAGAAAAATCATGAACGGTGACATTTTGATTTAAATGCGCTCTAAAAACGCCGAATGGGATAACTAAACCTTCAACCACATTCTCGGGGAAAAGCTGTTTGAGTTGCCCCAGATTCGCCGCTTTTGGCCCACAAATCACGCCCGAAGCCGTCGAATTAATGTCCGCCATGTTCACAACATTCTTTTGCGAGAAATCAATTTTATCAATCGGCACGGTAATGCGTTCGGTATTTCGCTCTTTTTTAGAAAATAATTCTTTTTCAATATCGGTCATATCCACCGCCAATTTCATCAAAACGGTTCCTCTATTTGAAACCGCATAAAACACTTTTTGACCCGCATACCTTTTTAAATCGTCTAAATTATCACCAGAAATAACAGCGTTTGGAATGGCTAAATTTCGCGCTAATAACTGAACGTGAGAGACCATATTTCCTTCTGTCACCGTAGCAATCCCGGCTAGCGGTTTCAAATCAGCAGGCGGACGATTAAAGATGTAAATCTTACTATTTTCAACTTCAACGGACTCCGGCGAACCACTTACTACAACCAATTCACCCATCGCATAACCAGGGTTCAAACCTCGCGCATTGCCCGCATTGCTGACGTCCATCAATTGATTGGAAAAGTTAGATTCCTTTGCGACAAAATCACCAAACTGCCCAACCGTATTTCCCAAACTCAACAGTACCGAACCTCGAATTCTATCATCATAAAACCCCAATACTTTCGGCTCAAAACCTTCATACAATTCCACCACATCTTGATAAATCGCGTGCGGCATATTCGTTCCCCATTCAACCATATTTCGGGCACGGCCCAGGCTGTTATTTAAATAAGAAAGTGGTACTTCTTCGACATTTGGTGTTGATAAATCCGTGACCAGTTCGTTCCATTCCCAATTCTCTATAAAGCCCGTTCCAGTCGCAGCCATACCTGAATAGCAAATTTTATCCAGCATTCCGGCTGCCGTTTGAGGGTTCCAACTTTGAATTTCTTTAAAAAAAACACCTTCCAATGCCAGTGAAATGTCCATCAATGCCAAGCGACCTTTTTGCCAAGTGACCGAATTTATTTCTTGTCGAATTTCGTACAATAATTCTGCAGTTGCCATAACTCGGCTTGTCCCATTTTCTACATTTTCAAAATTATCGACATAGTTTTCTAAGGATTGTCGAATGCTATATTTTTCATTTAAATATTTAAAACCTTTGCGCAAAGCTGATAAATCAACGGGCTGATAAAATATTTCTAAATTCGTCTTTAACTCCGTTATCTTACTTTGCAAATTAGAATCTAATTTACTTAAATTTTCCTTTTCAAAACGCGTAACTACTCGAAAATCAGCTGCACTCGGCTGTCCATGAATCTTCACTCGAATGTCTTCAAATGATGGATATTCTTCAGCAATATACTTCGATATTGCTCGAATTCGCTGCGCCAAATCATTATCATTTTCATGTGGAATATCCTTTACCATTTGTCGCATCAAAAAGAAATCTTGCTCCAAACTGACGTCTTGCCTGACCAACCACATCAAAAATTCTTGTCCCCATTCTTTTTCATCCTCAATCTGAAATGCACCGCGATAAAACTGTGCTTTCCGCAAAATCCAACCATCGTCGATAGCGCGTAAATATTGTTCCAATGAGTACTGCTTCGCCTGTGAGTGGTTATTGTCTGCATCCCAAAAGCTATTGCGACTCATACCTGTTAAAATCTGACCAAAAAAAATGTGATTGGTTCTATCTAATTGTCGAACTTCTGGCTTGCGCAAAGCATGTTGCACGCCACCAGGTTCGGGGCAATCTTCCCGCGCGCCAATAATTGACCCATCATCACAGAACCATTTGATGATTTGAAAGGGACCACGAAGATCTTCTTTATAATTGTTGATACGTTGCCGAATCGTAGCGTCGTCCACTTCCTGAGCCATCAAAATGACGTTAAAAAGTAGAAACAGGCAGGTTAGTTTAGTAAATAGCAGTTTGTTTTTCATTTAATATGTAGTATCAAATTTTTGAAAAAAGGGCATTTTCTATAGAATGGAAATTTATGGCAGTAATTTAGACTAAATTTCGCAGTTTTACAATGTGTTTTTAGGATTTTTTTATGGGGAAAATAAAAATAGAAGTCGATTTTTTTATCATTTCTAAAAAAGGCAGGAACCGAGAATATTCACGTATCTTTAAATAAAATAGCTCTTTGACAAATCCTATAAAAAGTATTGGGACGGTATCGAAAGGTCGCCAAGAGGCTAATTTATTCGGAGAGGTATCGGAGAAAACTTTCAAATAAAAAACCTCCGCCCGTTAATTTACCTTTTGATTCAGCCCCATAAGTAGCTAGACATAATTAATCTAACATTTAATGAAGTATCTTTTTCCGTTATTTTCCTTTTAAAAATACTTCAATAGAGGGACTATTCAAGTATTTTTAAAAGAAAACTAACAAAAAAATCTTACTCCATAAATTTATTAAATTAATTGTGTCCAGCTACTTACCTGCATGAAATCACGGGACTTCTCAAAGAACCAATAAGATAAATGTTTATTTGAAAAATTTGGTAGTGTACGATTAAAGTAGGGTAAAATTAAAAGCCCTTTTATTGGAAATCAGATAGATACAAATTTGAATAGTGATTTATCGTTCTAAAAGACTCCGTGTGTGTAATACTTTCATGCGATAGAATTATAGTAAATCACAATTGAAATCTATAAAATCCTGATTGTCAATTCAACTCAATTAAAATTCACCCTACTTTAATCGGACACTACTAAAAATTTGAACATAAAAAAAACATTTTCCTGAAACAATGAACAGGAAAGTATTTTTTGAAAAATAAAGCATAAAAGCCTTATTTTTAGATTAAATTAGTCAACGATAGTAAAGTTGCGCGTCTCCGTCACAATCGTTTCACCTTGGCACATGTGTTCGCCACAAGCTTTGATTTCCATCACATAGCTACCAAGTACTAATGCAGGATAATCTGCAAATTTGATAGAATTCGGTGCTTCTGGAAATTGTCGAACCTCTGACTCGTTGCCATTTCCGTGGTCAGTCAAAATGATAATCGGATTATCGCGGTCACCCGTTGGATAAATCATGTATTCGATTTGGTGCATTGCTCCAGTAGATTCGATAATAATGATATTGTGCAGGTGGTCACCTGCAGAAAGAGAGACTTCTTTGCCTTCCGTTGGAGACTGAATTTCAATAGCGATAGAATTTGCTTCTACACTGTCGTCATCGCTACAAGCCACGAAAGTCATGCTAAAAGCCAATAGAAAAAGTGGGAATAATTTCATCAAAACGTATTTTTTTAAATAATAAAATAATAAAATAATAACGCATGAATGGAAGAGAAGTATATGGAAAATGTACTTTTTTTTTGAATAGTGAATGACATTTGTAAATATTGGAAATTCAGACTGTTGCAATGACCCTAAAATAATTACCTACTTAATTTGAGATTTATAACACCGCTTTGCAATCAGAAGACAAATATCAGATTACTGGACTTTCTGACAGCAAAGCGGTCTGACTTCTGACTTCTCAATATTTACGAAATCTCTCCACCACAACTTGACCCCGCACCCGCTGTACAGCCATAGCAATGTTGATTCAAAACAATCGCCCGATTGCTCAGTGCTTCCACATCAAAATCATCTAAATGCTGCGATTTTTGGCTCGAAACTTTCAAATCCAACATTTGATTAAAATCACAATCGTACAAATAACCATCCCAACTCACGGAAATTGTATTGCGACACATCAAGCTTTCGACCGTATCTGGATTATAAGCATCGACGAGCTTTTGCATGTACTCTTCGTAATTTTCAGACTCAATTAAGTAATCCAAAAATCGACTTACTGGTAAGTTCGTAATAGCATACAACATATTAAATTCAATGTCGTACCGGCGCTTGAGTTGACGCTTAAATTCTGCTTCCAACTCTGCCTGATTTCCAGGTAAAAATGCACCCGAAGGATTGTAAACCAAGTCCATAATCAGTCCAGTGCCTTCTTTTCCATAACCCACATCGTTCAATAATTTCAAAGCTTTAATAGAGTCTTCAAAAACGCCGTCACCCCGCTGACTATCCGTTCGAGATTTTGAGAAATAAGGAAGGGAAGAGACCACTTTTACTTTGTGTTTCGCTAAAAACTGCGGCATATCGTGGTACTTCTTATTTGCCATGATAATGGTCAAATTACACCGGTCAATCACCTGCTTACCCAATGCCGAAACTTCCTCCACAAACCACCGAAAATGCGGATTCATCTCTGGCGCACCGCCTGTAATATCCACTGTTGTGATAGACGGAATCGCAGCGATAACATCCAAACATTTTTGCAAGGTTGCTTTGTCCATATTCTCGCGCTTCTTATCAGGACCCGCATCGACGTGGCAGTGTGCGCAAGTTTGGTTACACAATTTACCAATGTTCAATTGGAAAATTTCTAATTCTGTCGAGCGCAAAGGTTTGTAGCCCAAGTTAGCCGCTTTATCCGCGAATTTTGGAAATTTTGCATCGACAATCTCTTGCCCGTTCAGCACTTGCAATTGAAAAAATGAATCTGAAAAATCACTCCCCCGTGCGGACAAGGACTTACTTTTTTGCTTGATAGCCATTTGTTAAAGGTATTAGGTACTGGGTATTGGGTACTGGGCTAAGTGCAACCCAGCACCCAATACCCAATACCCAATACCCAATATTACATTGTCAATTTCTTTACTTGATTCATCATTTGGACCGAATTGACGAGCGTTACACCACTTTTGATAGCAGCGGCAACGTGGACAGCTTCCATCATTTGTTCTTCATCACAGCCTGATTCCAAACACGATGAAGTGTAAGCATCAATGCAATAAGGACAAGCTTCCGAATGAGCAACGGCTAAAGCAATCAACTGTTTTTCCCGCTTAGTCAATGCGCCTTCTTTGAAGACTTCACCGTAATAATCGAAGAATTTCTTGCCTAAATTTTCTTGAAAATCAGTAATTTTTCCAAAATCTTTAAGATCTGATTTCTTATAATGATGGTCTGCCATAATTTGTCTTTGGTTGTTAATCTTTAGTATTTAGTTTTGGTATTTTTAAAGACCAAAGACTAATCACTAAAGACTATGTAAAAGATATACGTTGCAAATTGTTTTTTAGGAAAGTGTAAAGCAACGGATTTTTTTTTGATATGTAGGAAAAATGTAAAGAGGCGGACGTTTTTTAGTACTTATTTTAAAAAAACAATTCAAATAACTCGGATTTTCAATCCGAGCAGCGGTCTTTTCGGATTTCTAACCCGAAACCAGTCGCAGCAAAAATCACAAAGCATTGAGATGCCCTATATTTCGGGTTAGAAACTCGAAAAGACTCCTTCTCGGATTGAAAATCCGAGTTACTTAAATAAGTGCGCTCAAAAACCTACAAATTCCTTATTTTTGCGCTCATTTTGAAATAAAGTAGGCAATTTTAGACCTAAAAAATAAATCAAATTATGAAAGAAGTATTTATCGTATCCGCTGTCCGTACACCACAAGGAAGTTTTGGCGGAGCATTTGCCAGTTTATCTGCCATCCAATTGGGTAGCACGGCCATCAAAGGCGCCTTGGAAAAAGTGGGTGTGGAAGCATCGCACGTTGAGGAGGTATTTTTTGGAAATGTTTGTTCCGCAGGTTTGGGGCAAGCACCAGCGCGACAAGCGGCATTAGGCGCAGGCTTGGAAGAAAATGTACCGTGTACGACGGTGAATAAAGTTTGTGCATCGGGCATGAAAGCCATCATGTTTGCGGCACAAAGTATCATGCTAGGCTACGGCGATTTATTGGTTGCAGGCGGTATGGAAAGCATGTCAAACATTCCGTATTACAACACCAAAGCACGTTGGGGCAGCAAATATGGCGACATTAATTTAATTGATGGTTTGGCGTATGATGGCTTGCGCGATGCTTACAGTAACACGGCAATGGGCATGAGTGGCGACACGACGGCGGCGAAATATGATATTTCTCGGGAAGAGCAAGACCGTTATACCATTCGGTCTTATAAGGCGGCGGCGGCAGCGACGGAATCAGGTGTTTTCAAAGAAGAAATCGTACCAGTGAGCGTACCGCAGCGACGCAAAGACCCAATCGTGGTGAGCGAAGATGAGGAGTACAAAAAAGTACGTTTCGATAAAATTTCAACGCTTCGACCAGCTTTTAATAAAGATGGAACAGTGACAGCGGCGAATGCGTCCACGTTGAATGATGGCGCGAGTGCTTTGATTTTGGCAAGTGCAGCAAAAGTAAAAGAATTAGGTTTGACGCCGATTGCAAAAATCGTTTCGTTTGCGGATGCAGCGCATTCTCCAGAATTTTTCACAACCGCACCGACTTTGGCAGCTCCTTTAGCCTTGAAACGTGCGGGGATGACGATGAACGATATTGATTATTTTGAAGTCAACGAAGCGTTTGCAGTTGTACCATTGGCGTTTAATAAAATGTTGAATATTGATGAAGAGAAAGTCAATATTTATGGTGGTGGTTGTTCGATTGGTCACCCGTTAGGGGCATCGGGGGCGCGGATTGTGACGACGTTGAATAACGTTTTGCATCAGAAAAAAGGATCTGTTGGTTTGGCGACGCTTTGTAATGGTGGCGGCGGTGCTTCTGCAATGATTATTGAAAGAGTATAGAGACGGCGCACGGTTGACGGCATACGGCTCACGGAGTGGTTGTGTCTGAAAACTGGCTGTTATTTTATAAAAATAGCCTTTGGTTGGGGACTGACTGAAGGCTATTTTTTTGAGATTTTTTAAAAAGTATGATGCGACAAAGACCAAATTAAAGTACAAGGGACAATGCTTTGTGCTGTCGAAATTCTGTCGCCGACTCAAGCACAATCGGAGTTACTGTTGAAGGACATCATTATTTTGAAAAAGGCGTAAAATCTTGCTGGATTGGCTTTCCTGAGTTAGAAAATATCTATGTTTTTCCGGCAACTACCAAGTATGAAACCTTTAGAAAAGGGCAGACTTTAGTTGACAAAAAAATGGAGATTAAATTAGACGTAGGTGAAGTTTCTGAATAAAATACATTGTTATTATTTTGAATACCATCTCACCATTTTTATCGTAAACAGCTCTAAAAAATGGTGAAAATAGTTAGCATTCTTTTCAATTACATATCAATCGTATAACTGTACCCTCCTTTATCCTTATCTTTCTTATCCGCTGCCTTTTCCTCACTTTTAGGCTTCGAAGTCGTCACTACATACTGAATATCTTGGGCTTCTTGCTTCGGCGGAACTACCATTTCCGTAGGCTCCATAATTGGAATTTTCACCGTCGCCTTTTCCTTTGGCAACCGAAAATGAATCGTTACATCTTTATGAAAAATCGCCCGCACGCCCCTATTCCGCGCTTCCGTAAATTTTAATAATTTCACCAAACGAATCGCTTCCTCATTACAGCCATGACTCAAACCAGAAATGACTCGCGCACTGATTACTTTCCCTTTATTATCCATCGAATATTTTAAGGTAACAGAGCCTTCAATCTTTGCTGCTAAGGCTTCGGTAGGATATTTTATATTTTCTGAAATAAATACCTTGAGGGCTTTGGGACCGCCCGGATAGCTAGGTTTAGCTAAGAAATGCTTGCTTTTTCGCTCTTTTTGCATGATTGTTTGTGTTGGAGTGTTAATGTATTTATGTGTTCACGTTCCAGTCAACTTGAACACACAAACACATTAACACCTAAACACATTTTATACCAATAGACGAATCGGGTCTTCCAAAATACCTTTGAAAGTATTTAAAAACTTAGCCCCACTCGCGCCATCAACGACTCGGTGGTCGCAAGACAAGGTGACTTTCATCATTTTGCCTGGCTTCACTTTGCCTTTTTTATTAATAATTGCTTTGTCAATGATACCACCCACTGCCATGATGCACGAATCTGGTGTATTGATGATGGCAGTAAATTCTTCAATACCAAACATTCCTAAATTAGAAATTGTAAAAGTATTGCCTGACATTTCTTGCGGCTGCAATTTTTTATTTTTCGCTTTACCCGCTAAGTGACGTACTTCAACGTTGATTTGAGATAACGTTTTCATATCTGCAAAACGGATAACCGGCACTAACAAACCATCTGGTACTGCTACTGCAACCCCAACATTGATATTTTGATTTTGTCGAATTTTATCACCCATCCACGAAGAATTAATCGCTGGATGCTCACGCAATGCCACTGCTGCTGATTTAACAACTAAGTCGTTGAAAGATATTTTCGTAGGTGCAATTTCATTCAAGCGGGTGCGCAGTTTCATCACTTTGCCCATATTAATTTCTACGGTCAAATAGAAATGTGGCGCAGAAAACTTGCTCTCACCCAATCGTCGTGCAATCACTTTTCGCATCTGTGACAATGGCTCATCGGTATAAGCATCACCGTCCCCTGCAAAATTAAATACTGGTACACTTGGCTTCGCAGATGCTGCTGGTTCAGTTGCTGCTTCTGGTGCGGCAGGTGCTGGAGCAGCAAAAGTTGCAGGTGCTGGCGCAGATGCAGTACCATTTTTCAAGAAGTCTTCTACATCTTTTTTAATCACTCGACCCTGTGGACCACTTGCCGATACTTTAGTAATATCTACGCCTGATTCTTTCGCCATACTTCGCGCCAAAGGAGATGCTTTTACACGGTCGCCTTCATCATTTGCTGCTACGGGGACAGCTTCTGCTACCACTTCTACTTCCGCTTCTGGAGCTTTCACTTCTTCTTTTGCTGCTTCTCCATTAGAAGCGGCATTTTTATCGCCTTCTTCCGCTGCAATAGCTGCTTCCCAATCTTCGCCTTCTTCCCCAATCACTGCAATGACAGATTCGACAGGTACTGCACCTTCTTTCACCGCAATATGCAACAAATGTCCATCCCAAAGACTTTCAAATTCCATGGTCGCCTTATCCGTTTCAATTTCTGCCAACAAATCACCGGATTCAATAGCATCGCCAACATTTTTCATCCATCCGACGATGTTGCCTTCCTCCATTGTGTCACTCATTCGGGGCATTCTGATTACTTCAGCCATAATTCTTTTTGATTATTTTTTATTCAAAACAGCCATTTGACTTTTCTGAACTTTCTGTTTTTAATGAAAATTGAGGTCTTATTTGGTTGGGCTGTTTGTTGCCAGAATTTAAATAGCAACAATTTTTAGAAACACTAAGTAACGGTAAAAAAATAACTCCGCCATCTATCAAGTATTTCTTTTGCCCTTATTTTCCACTTTTAAAACAATCATTATGTAGAGATAACTCCTATTTAAAAAGTAAAAACTAAGACCAAAATAAATGTTGCCAGATGGCGGACTTATTATTTTACCGTTCTAAGTAAATAAGCTTAGATTATTCAGTAGTTTATTTTGGATTTAGTTTTTACTTTGGAACTGCTATTTATGTTGATATAATGAGCACTTTCAAAGTAAAAAATAAGTCCAAAAGAGACGGCGAAGAGTCTGAATTTATTTATTTTGCGTTTCTTAGACCGCAAAAATGCAATTTTTTCCTTTTTGAATGAAAATAGATTAGTAAAACTTTCAAAAATAAATAAAGTTTATCAAAAATATAGATAAAATATCTCTTTATAACGATTCCCGAAACGCATAAGTCTTTTCCAAATCCGCAATCAACTTCCGCGATTCTTGAAAATTAAGGGTTTGTTGTCCATCCGAAAATGCTTTTTCTGGCGTTTCATGCACTTCAAAAATAGCTCCATCTGCGCCGCCCATAATGCTTGCAAGCGCGATATTTTCCACAAATTTCCGAACACCAATTCCATGCGACGGGTCAGCGATAACAGGCAAATGTGTTTTTTCCTTCAACATGGCAATCGCGTTGATATCCATGCAATTTCGATAAGCATTTTCGTAAGTTCGAATACCTCGTTCACAAAGCATGATTCGCTCATTTCCATTAGAAAAGATATATTCCGCCGATTGCAATAGTTCATCAATCGTGCCGCTCATGCTCCGTTTCAAAAGTACAGGTTTATCAACCTTTCCAAGCGCGTCTAAGAGGTTGAAATTTTGCGCATTTCGTGCACCTACTTGAAAAACATCTACATAAGGCAGCATCGGTTCAATCTGCTCCGTCATCATCACTTCCGTTACGATTTTGATGCCCGCAGGTCGTGTCTGATTGTACCACATTTTAAGTCCATCTTGCCCTAAACCACGGAAAGCATACGGCGAGCTTCGAGGCTTATAGACTCCACCGCGCATAATTTTTACATTATTCTCAACTAAGTGTTCAATGGTTTTGGCAACCTGTTCTTCTGACTCAATCGAGCAGGGACCAGCCATTAAAGCAAAGTGACCATCTCCTATTTTCACCTCATCGCCAAGGTCAATCACAGTATTGTCCACCTTCCACTTTTTACTCACCAGTTTATAGGCATCACTCACTCGGTGAATGTCGCGAATGCCATCCAACGTACCAATAGCACGGATATCAAATTCTTTTTTACCAACGCCAATAATGTAATCACCAAATTGTGTGGTCACTCGATTGGTCTTATACTTTATTGCATCCAACTGGCTTTCCAAATTGTTTAAATCGCCTTGTTGAATGTCTTTTTCTAATTGAATAATCATCAAAAATAAATTAAAAATGAAGAATTACAGCAAGCAAGCATTATTCATTATTTCCAGCCCAAGCAATCCCTTTTTTTAGTAAATCTAATGTTTGGGCTTCACGGCTATTTTTTTCCGGTTTAAAATTATAAACCCAACGCGCCATCGGCGGCATACTCATCAAAATGGATTCAGTACGCCCATTGGTATCCAGTCCAAATTTTGTGCCTTTATCCCATACCAAATTAAACTCCACATACCGACCACGCCGCATAAACTGCCAATCCTTCTCCTTCTCCGTAAACAGCAAATCCTTATTTTTTGCCATTAAATGGGTGTAAATCGGCACAAACGATTCCCCCACTTCCTGTATGAATTCAAATCGTTTTTGTTTAGAAATATCGTCAGTTTCTTGCAATCGGTCAAAGAAAATACCACCGATACCCCGCGTTTCCTGTCGATGCTTAATATAAAAATAATCGTCTGCCCAGTTTTTAAATTTAGGATAATAATCTAACTGATGGTTATCGCAGGCCATTTTTAAACTATTGTGAAAAAATTGAGCATCCGTTTCGTCCACATAATGCGGCGTCAAATCAATCCCTCCACCAAACCAACAAGTCCCATTACTCATTTCAAAATAACGAACATTCATATGAATAATCGGTATATTCGGGTTGTGCGGATGCAGTACAATAGATACGCCTGTGGCAAAAAAATCAGCTTTCGGCAAATTCAAAGCAGTCAATATCTTCTCTGGCAAATCACCATGCACGGCTGACCAATTTACACCTCCTTTCTCAATCACCTGCCCTTCTATCACCCGTGACCGACCGCCGCCGCCGCCGTCTCGTTCCCATCGGTCTTCCTTGAATGTGCCTTTTCCATCAGCTATTTCTAAGGATTGACAAATATTATCTTGCAATTTCTTAAAATACTCGGTAATCTGCTCTTTTGTTGGCATTTTTGCTATTTTTAGAGGGCAAAGTTGAGATTAATTTATCGGTCAATTATCATATAAAAATCAAAAATAACAGAATTTGAAGTTTAGAGAAAAAAGTTTTGCTTTATTTACATTAAATTAAAATTTAATAAGATATTTCTTATCTTTGTACTAATATCTTTATAAGATTTAACATTTATACACAATAAAAAGTTAGTCCTTCAAAAAAATGTCACCTGCAAAACGCAGAAAACTCCATCATTTATTTTCAAGCTACAGTTAATTATTAGGGCAGTTAGAAGAATAACTATTCATTTTCCATGAACAACAAAAAATAAGTAACTGCTCAATTACTTTAATTTATTGATTATCAGTTATTTATAGTTTTGTTTAAAATAATATTTGTCATTTTTTTGACAAAAAACCATTTTTTTAACATTTCCGTAACTTAAAAGACATTATTTTAACTATTTTTAATTAAAAATAAATTAAAAACCACCTGAGTAGTTACAAAAATAACCTCTTTTTGGTTAACACCCAAAAAGAGTTGTTCTTATTTTTTTTAAAAAATGAGGTTGTCTCTCATACCTGAAACACTTTTTTCTGACCAGGAGCGCAGGTAAGTCTTAACCTTGCCAGAAACTATTATATTTGAGTAAAATCAGATTTTTTGTACAAAAAAACCTAAAATCTACTCAAATCCTTATTTCTATCCCCACACATTTAAATGTGATTTGCGTTCCTGGGCTTTTTTCTTTTCTATTTTTTTTTAATAATTTCTTACCTTCAAGCTTTTAATAACGACGAAAAAATAAGTTGGTGATTTTCTAACCATCTTTTCCCGGTATTTTTCCTTTAAAAAAATCTTCAATAACGCCTGCTATTCAAGATTTTTCAAAGAAAAACTATCGAAAAAATCTTGTCTAAAAATTTCACCACGCGTTACTAAGTAAAAACGATTTAATAAGTTGGACCATAATGCGCCGTAATTTTTTCTTCTAAAGAATTCAAAAAATCGTTGCATAGCCTTCGTTACGGAACTATTTTTCGTGTTTTTTAGAAGGGAAAAGGACAAGCATAATGGCCCAAGTTATTGAATCGTTTTTACTAAGTAACGGTAAAAAAATAAATTGACATTCGTGGGTAATTTATTTTTTCCTCATTCCTTAATAACTTTTAGCGGTAAGCAAAAGCGATTCTAACCAATTTAGACTGTCAACCAATGCGAAAAATATCTGCCGATTGCGTTTTCCCAGTAAGTGATGCCCCAATTCAAAACGGCGTAATTACCGTTGATCACCACGGAAAAATTGTAAAAACGGACCACCGCGACCAACATGCGGACGCCGATTTGGAAATATATTCAGGCGTGCTTGTACCAGGCTTTGTCAATACGCATTGCCACCTCGAATTGTCGCACATGTTGGGTGCTGCACCGACGGGTACGGGTTTATTGCCGTTTTTAAAAACAGTGGTCAATCACCGCGATGTTTCGCCAAAAGATATTCAAAAAGCGATTCAAAAAGGCGACCGTGATATGTATAAAAATGGAATCGTTGCCGTCGGCGATATTTCCAATAAACTGGATACTGCCGATACCAAATCTGACAGCCCAATTCGCTATTATACTTTTATAGAAATGTTCGATTTTTTACAAGAAGATTGGGCGCAGAAAACATTCAATGACTATTCCATCGTTTACAATGGGCAAAGTAATCAAAATGGCAATCGCAAAAGTGCTGTACCTCACGCACCGTACACCGTTTCTAAAAATTTATTTTCTCTATTAAAAAATGTCCACGAAAACAACGATGACTGCACGATTAGCATTCACAATCAAGAAACAGTGCATGAGGACAATTTTTTTCTATCTAAAACGGGCGATTTCTTAAAATTCTATGAAGCTTTTAAAATTAGTATTGACGCCTTTCAACCCACTAAAAAAACCTCAATTCATTACGCCATCGAGCATATGAATCCAAAGCACCGCACGCTTTTTGTCCACAATACCATGACAACGCCTGTGGATATTCAAAAAGCACATGCTTGGAGTAAAAATATTTATTGGGTAACCTGTCCGAATGCCAACTTATACATTGAAAACAGATTGCCAAACTATCAACATTTTCTTGACAATCAAGCGCGTATGACGATTGGTACGGATAGTTTAACTTCTAATTGGCAACTCAGCGTGCTTGAAGAGATGAAAACTATCGCGCAATTTCAATCTTATATTCCTTTTGAAATGATGCTCGAATGGGCGACGTTGAATGGCGCAAAAGCATTAGGTTTCGACAAAGAAATCGGTAGTTTTGAGGTAGGAAAAACACCAGGTATTAATCTATTGAATTTGAAAAAAGATTTGATTCTTTCTGAAAAAACGAAGGTGAAGAGGATTATTTGAAGGTAGAAGACGGACGGTAGACGGAGGCGTAGCAGTAAATGAAAAAGCCGATAGCAAGATTGAAATGCTATCGGCTTTTTTTATTATCCGAAAATTAAAAATGCGCTGAATCTCCGTCAACCGTTAAAGCACTGCCTCCTTCGCTGCCCGCATCGGAATTCCGATACATTTCTTTTCCATATAGTCCATCATTGTTTCAAACAATTGACGAGTATCGGCGTCTAAGTTAGCGAGATCATCTTGAAAGACTTCGTTGAGTGCTTTCTGCTTGACCGCCTTAATCTCGGCAGGCACCCGCGACATTGCGCGAGCAATTTGGCGGTGCTGATAAGTTTCCTTAAATTTCAACAATTGCTGGTCAATCAGCTTATTCGCTTTCGTGATTTCTAATTTTCTAAAATTATGATTCTCGTGCGCCAATGCCTTCAACCCTTCGATTTCAATGTATTTGACAGGGAAATTCTTTACCACATCTTCATTTACATTGTAGGGAATCGATAAATCAATCACTAATTTTTCTTCCGTATCGCCTTGCAATAAATGCTGGTACAATTCTGACGAAATAATTGATTTCGTAGAACCAGTACACACAATCAAACAATCAAAACCACCCGTATACTTTGGTAAGTTAGATAAGGGATGCGCCTCTGCGTCCATAATACTCGCGACTTGCTTTGCTTTAGCCAAAGTTCGATTAAAAATCGTGATATTGGGAAAGCTCATTTTCTTCAAAAACTTGGCAACCAATCTATTCGTTTGCCCTGCACCGACCATCACAATTCGAGCATCTTTTGGCAAGTGCGCTTGCCGTAATTTTTGTATCGCCAAGGAAACTATCGACACTGGTTTTTCGCCAATTTTCGTCTGCGCATATACTTCTTTGCCTGATTCTATTGCCAATCGGAACATCAGTCGCAAGTTGTCTCCCGTCAATTTCCATTCGGCACAGCGATCATAAGATTCTCGCAATTGTCGTAAAATTTCTCGCTCTCCAACGACCATTGAATCAACCGATGCGGACACTTGCAATAGATGTTGCAAGGCATCATCACCTTGAAAATGCTTGATTTCACTACCAATTAAGTCGTAGTTAATCAATGGATTTACTTCTTGAAAAAATGCTCGCCGAAACATTTCCTCTAAGATTTTATCGGAATACACAACATACATCACGCGGTTACAAGTTGCTAAATAAAACAACTCTTTTAGACCAAATGACGATTTCAAATGTTCCAAACGGCCACGCAATACTTCACCCTCTGCGTCAGGGATGACGAATTGTCCGATATTTTCCAAACTCGTTTGGCGATGCGTTATTGATAATATTTGGTAGTGTTGAACCATAAAATTTGGTAGGGCGGCTGCTAAAAATTTAGTTACAGATACCTAGACGCAAAATTAATTGATGTGCCTTTTTAATCTGTCATAGTACTATCAAATCTTCAAATTCGATGGAATTTATCTTCTAATGTCTCCAAACCGAGGTTCCAAAGCTGCTCATAAGTAACAATAAAAGAATAAGTTCCCCAACTATCCTCGTTTATTTTGGTCTTAGTTTTTGCTTTTGAAATAGAAGTTATCTATACATAATGACTGTTTCAAAAGTAAAAAGTAAGGGCAAAATAAATACAGAAGAGTTGGGGAAGTTATTTTTTCACCGTTCCTTGGGCACAATTTCCAGCTCGCGACTTTGGTTGGTGACCTCGAATGGAACTTCATTTATACGTTTCCGTGTTTTAGCTGTTTTACGAATTGCTACCGTCCGGTAAAAGTTCGGGTGCAACAAATATCATCAGCGTTTTGATAAAACAAGTGCTGATGACAATAAATGACTTCATGCGGTTAAGGACAACATCAAATTGTTTTCCTCGTAATAACAAGAGGATTTTGAGGAGGAGGAATGATTTTTGTAAAGTCATTACTCCTCCTCAAAAAACCAGCCGCGCTGCCGCAGGTAGCGCGCAATACACTCGACTGGATAGAAGACGGTTTCATTTTTCTCCGTTCCATAAATCTTCCTTTTCCGTCAATGTTTCGTTAATATTCCTGCACAATTTCGTTCGAGGTACACTTTTTGATATTTTTACATTTGAAATCAATTTTGACTGTTTAAAAATCAGTTTTCAAAAGTCAATAATTCCATTTTAAAAAGATTAATATCCTATGAAATATCCGATTACTTTAATTGCAATTGTCCTATTTTTTGCGTCTTTTACTTTACTGCCTTCGCAAAAAAACACCCTCAATAATACCTTAACTTTAACAGCTTCCACCAAAACGGCAAACCCTGGCAGCGAAATTTGCATTGACGTCACAACCCGTGATTTCAACCAAATCCTATCCATGCAATACACCATGAAATGGAATACCAAAGCCCTAAGATTCAAAGAATTGCGAAAATTTGGATTGGCAGGATTAACTGCTCAAAATTTTGGTCAAAACAGCGCAGATAAAGGCATTTTAGCCTTCAGTTGGTACGACCAAAATTTGCGGAGCGTTACGATGCCTGATGGGTCAAGTCTCTATCAAGTTTGCTTTGATGTGATTGGACAGTCTGGCGATAAGTCATATATTCAATTTACGGGGTCGCCTACGGCAGTGGAGATTAGTAATGCGGATGGTGGCTTGTTGGAATTGAATGGGGTGACGGGGGTTGTTAAGATACGGTAAGAGGATTATCGATACAATGGCTAAACAACGAGCGATAAATCTAACTTTAGCACACTAAGCAACCATAGGTTGTTGTGAGCGCGAGCGGGGCAACCTACAAAGAGTAATAGAACAAAAATGCTAAGTTAGACAGGATAGGTATTCACACAAATTTAGTGTAACTATGTGACGCATTTAAAGATACTGACGAGTAGATTCGTTGTTAACTAAAATCTATGGAAAGCTTATCGCCAGCAAGTAGAGCTATTCCTTTTTTTGAGTAAAAAAAACTATGCGAGTTAAAAGTTAAAAGTTAAAAGTTAAAAGTTAGCCAAGAAAACAGCAGAAGCAGCGATTTTTCCATAGACATGGCTTAAATTGGCGTCTGTCAATTTTTCATAAAATATTGATATTGAATACTTTAGATAATTTTTTCTTACAAAAGGTACTAATATATCAAGTCCGTCAGAGTTGTTTTATCAA
>JBLHWU010000137.1:0-17927 GCA_047629355.1 Saprospiraceae bacterium
AATTCAAAAAATCGTTGCATAGCCTTCGTTACGGAACTATTTTTTGTGTTTTTTAGAAGGGAAAAGGACAAGCATAATGGCCCAAGTTATTGAATCGTTTTTACTAATATCTATAAATTCTTCCAGATTTTTTGAAACCTGGAAAGATTCGACCTTTTCAACCCACGGTTTGAACTGTGGAGAATTCAGAAACATTTACTTCTTTCTTCCCAAAACCTGCTTATGATAAACTATCAAAGTTGCGATATAATACACCCTTGCGAGTAGGTCATAATCACTCATTTTGAAAGTCGATTTATTCAAAAATCGCTTTACATAATTTTCCAATTTGAATGATTTGATAAAGGAATCTTGTGCTTTTAAATCATCTCTCAATAACATTCGGACTTTCGCGCCCAATGCCCCATTAAATAATTGATGAAGCGTTTCAGATACCGCTTTTGCTCGGTAAAAAACCAAATCATTGAGTTTGTCACGGAAGGCCTGACGCAAAACATATTTGTAAATAATTCGACTCGTTTTACCGAATCGAGATCGACCTTTCATGGCTTTTGTTGCTAAATCAAAAGGAATGGAAGAAGAATATTCTGCCAGTTTTTTATCATAAAACGGCATGGCGATATACGTATTATTCACTCGCGCAACATCCTGTAAATAACGCATATCAAAAGTGTATTGCTCTTGCCATTTCAATTCAACCAATTTATTATACAAAGCTCTTGGTGTTTCAATTTTATCCAAATCAAAGTCAAAATGCTTCTGGAATTGATTGTAATAATCGGTTGGGATGCCCTTTTTAGCCATTTCTTCTTTATCCAATTTGAGGTAAAATTTTTGGACGTATTTCTTTAAATCAAAAATGTGTGTAGCTTTGTAAAGATTACCTAAAATCATTCCGCCCTTTTTGTGCCAACCTAATTTTTCCATCAAAAACCGAGCAGTTTTTGCGGCAGGTTGCGCCAAATATTTCATCCACCAAGCCTTTTGAAATTTCAAAAGATTGAACGCTAATTTGTCCACTTCATTCAAAGCAGGCGTATGCAATCGAGTATCTTGACCTGCATAAAACATTTGGTCAGGTGTGCCATCAAAATTGCCAAAAATCCACATTCCAAAATATGGATTATTCATCTTCAAAATGCGCTCTTCAAAGTTTTTGACATTCTCAATATCATTGGCATCAACCTCTTTTATTTCATTATTAATAGTCAAATATTGAGCAATGCTTTGCGCATAAACGGTCTCATCTTGATTTGTATCTTTCACTCGAAAAGAGAGCGTATTTATATTTTTTCGTTCTTCCAAATCATCTAAAGCGACCAACATGGCGATGGAATCTAAACCACCGGAAAGGAAGACTTGATTATCTTTACAGATATATCCTTGATGTGCTTTTTGAGTTTCCTTCCGCAGTTTTTGGAAGTTTTCTTCTGGGCTTAAATCATTGTCCTTTTGGGCTAGTTTAATTGTTTCAAAATTAATTTCAGCTATGTCTAATTTAAAATCAAAAGTCAAACATTGTCCCATTTTCACTTCTTCAATTTCTTCATAAATCGTAAATCCATTTAATAAATAATTGGAATACAAAAGCTGTCCAATCGCCTCTTTATTATAAGTTACATTATCTCTTTTTCTGGCGACGTCATGCATGATTGACCCAATGATTAATCCATTTTCGGTTTGAGTGAAATAACCTGTTTTTACACCTGAAACATCTCTCAATAGGTGAACTTGAGCATCCCTTTTATCAATTGCGAACATGAAATAATTACCATTAAAAATCTTAGAGATTTCTTTTACATCAAGGTCGTTCAATTTTGCGAGTTTGTGACAAATTATGGTCTCTTTATCTTTACTTAAATTCGTGTCAATCAGAAATAAAAATCGTTGGTTTTCGAAAAAATAATCAATAGAATCTATTTCATAATGAAGATATATTGAGCCTTTTTTTGAGTAAATTATCATATTTTCAGGAGACCATTTTTTGTTTTGTATTTGTATTTGTATATTCATTAGGTAATTATTTTTGATAAGGAATTGAGATTAATAGTTTCATCCTCGATTTAAGTAGTAGGCAGTTTTAAAATACTCCAACCACTCAATCAAATGAGTTAAACCAGTGCCCAAGTTAACGGCGTACCCGCTTTAATGGTCGAATTGGCTTTTTTCCCAATCAATGTTTCAAAATATTTAGGCGCTAACCCTTTCCCTGGTCGGATGACTCTCAAATTTTCAGCATTGAAAAACTCGCCAGGTTTTACATCTTTTACGACATAAACGGAACGCTTGAATTGTTTGCTATTTTTTTCCACTTTCTGAATGCCATATTTTACTTTTCCAAGTGCTTGAGCAGCTCTTTCAGATTCAATACACAATGATTTCAATTCATGAGGTTCCAAAGAAAAAGCGCTATCCACACCACCATCTGCACGGCTCAAAGTGAAGTGTTTTTCGATAACACATGCGCCTAAAGCAACCGCCGCAATCGAAGCGCCAATGCCCATCGTATGGTCAGAAAGTCCTACCAAAGTATCTTCAAACATATTCGCCAAATGCGGAATCGTCATTAAATTACAAGTGTCAGGGGAAGCAGGATAAGTACTTGTACACTTCAACAAAATCAACTCTTCACATCCATTCTCTCGCAAAACTCGAACGGCCTCATCGATGTCTGCCAAAGTCGCCACACCTGTTGACATGATAACGGGTTTGCCCGTTTGGGCGACTTTTTTTAATAAAGGATGGTCAGTATTTTCAAAAGAAGCGATTTTGTAAGCAGGCACATCCAATGTCTCCAAAAAATCGACTGCTGAAGCATCAAAAGGAGAACTAAAAGCGACCATTCCATGCTCTTGAGCACGATCAAAAATTGCTTTATGCCATTCCCATGGAGTGTGCGCTTTTTGATAGAGTTCGTACAATTCTTGCCCTTCCCAAAGGGAGTTTTTATCTTGAATAGTCAATGCACCTTTTACGGTCATAGTGTCTGCTGTGTAAGTTTGAAGTTTCAAAGCATCAGCACCAGCAGCCGCAGCCGCATCGACGATTTCTAAAGCTCTTTCTAGCGATTGATTATGATTGCCAGACATCTCTGCGATGATGAATGGTTTTTGATTATTTCCAATTGATTTATTGCCTATTTTGATATCTTTCATGATTATTTTTATTGAACGAAGTGGAGATTTTTTATTAAAAAAAATGCTTTCAATCCACCGAATAAACGGTAGGCTACCTATCACATCTTCCTTCCGTTAGTGTGATGAATAAACGAAAGTATTACTAACAGTTCCTGCTTCTTTTTTCTTAAAACCTAAGCGTGTGAAAGTTTTATTAGAGGCAATATTTTCTTTTTTGACATAACCGATAATTGGCTGTGTCAATTCACTATCTTTTTGAATGCGTTCGATGCCTTTTTCGAGTAAATAAGTCCCAAAACCTCTTCCTCTAAATTTGGAGGCAACTGAATAACTCAAAACGGTTTGTTCTTCCAAATCAAATCGAATCTGCCCGACAGGAATACCTTTGAATTCTAAAATATATAGATAACATTGCGCAGAGAATATCTTATTCGAGAACCATTCTTTATGCTCTTTTAGAGAGATAGTTTTTTGAGAAAATGATTGTTTTCTAGTTTGGGTATCATTGACCCAATTGAAAAAGGTCATCATATCACCTATGTGCGCTCGGCGAATTTTATAATGTAGTTTTTTTTCCAATTCTCTAAATATATTCATCAGTCTCTCTGCACTTTTTCCGTCTAATTCTCCTATTTGTTTCTTAAGGGCTAAAGCGCGCTTATCGGGGGATATTATCGCTATTTTTTTGAATTCAAAAGCCATTTGGCTTCTAATTAAATAATTGAATAAACCTACTTGGTTATCTGCCGTTTGATAGAGATATAATTCACCACCAATGGATAGATATTCAATAGCAATAGTACTTGGAGAAGTAATTGCCAAGGAGCAAAGCCGCATAACATCAATCATTCGAGTTGCACAAATATTTTCTAAAATGGTTACTTGTAAGGTGCTTTTTGAAATAAAATTTTCTAATTCTGCACGATATTTATACGCGCCGCCGATGACAACATAACATTGTTTGGTGCGACTTGCTGCTTCTAATCTTCGTAAAACCTGAACCGTATCATTTTTTGGGTCAGCGCCGCCGAGACATACAAAAGCAATTGGATGTGCATTCGGTTGGAAGCGATTTTGAGCAGCTTTTAGAAAAGGTTTTCGCAATAAAACAAAATCCAACCCCAGGTAAAACTTAGTATAATCTTCCGCCGAATATTGTTCTTTTTGAATACCTCCTGAATGGTTAATTATCGCATCCGCTAAAAAATGTTTGTCATGAATGTCATCAATACAAACCATTTGACAACCACTTTTTTTTATGATTTTTTGATATTCCGTATCGAAATGATACCCATCCAACACGACAATTTCTTTACTGGTCAAATGTTCTTTACACAAATGTTTCGCTTCTTCAAGAATCGAATCTGATTTTGGTAATTCAATCAATCCGTCAGCATATCCTTTGATTTGAGATAAAAGATTTTTAGGCGGGTTTTGAATTGCAAAATGACATTCAAAATGGGGCTTTAACATTCTCGCAAGTGCCAAAGAACGGATAATATGTCCAAGCCCCATTTTATTATTTCCATCACACCGAAACAAGATTCTTGTATTCATTTTTATTTAATATTAGTTGATATTTTAATTCAGCGAGTTGCCAATCTGATTCTATATCAATGTCTTGAACTTCCATTGAATTGATGACGATTGCGCCTGTATTGTCTGTGAAAAGTGTTTTGTTTTTGAATAATCGAGCGGAATTAAACCAGTAAAATTGACCGCAATCATGATAACAAGATTCTAAATCTTGTGATCGAGTATTTTTGTGTTTTGACGCAATCATATTTAATTTATCGTTCTGAATTTTGAAGGCTCTTTGAATCGGATAATCAAATTCAACAACTGGAATTACAGCGTCTAAATTTTCTGTTTTCAATTTGTCATAAGCCTCTTCTAAATTCGAAACATGAATCAAAGGAGCGGTTGGATAAATGCAACAAGCATATTCAAAAAAGACCCCTTTTGCTTTATAAAACATCAATACTTCTAATAAAACATCCGCCGTTGTTGCATGGTCAGAAGCATTTTTTTTGCTTCTTAAAATTGGAACGTGAGCTCCATATTGTTCGGCTATTGCCGCGATTTCATCATCATCTGTACTCACCATTACTTCATCAAAAAGGTCAGAACCAAGTGCTTTTTCAATTGCATAGGCAATTATGGGCTTACCCATAAACTCCCGAATATTCTTTCTTGGAATTCTTTTGCTTCCACCGCGTGCGGGGATAATTGCTAGACGTCTCATGATAAAAATTTTTTATTTGTTCGATTACAAAATTTTGTTCAGAGAAAAGTAAAGAAGGATACATTGGTAAACTAAGGCATCTTTCATAGTAGGCTTCAGCGTGTGGTAATATTCCTTTTTGCCAGCCTAAGTTTTTATAAAATGGCATTAAATGAACAGGAATGTAATGCACTTGTGCGTGGATGCCTACGGATTTTAAATATTGGTAGAGGGCTTTTCTTTGACTCGTTTGAATCACATACAAGTGGTAAGCATGGTTGATATCTTCTGTTGGAATAATTTTTTCAAGAGAAGAAAAGCGGAATGCTTCATCATAGACTTTTGCAATTTCCAATCTTCTTTCGATACCTTTTTTTGCTCGGCTTAATTGAGAAAGTCCTAAAGCACAATTCAAATCAGATAAACGATAATTGTAACCCAACATTTGCATTTCGTAATACCAACCTCCATGATTTTCAAAAAGTAAATCTTGATTCTTAGTAATACCATGCATGCGCAAGAGCAATAATTTCTCGTATAATTCTCGATTGTTCGTTGTAATCATTCCACCCTCGCCACAGGCAATATGCTTGACAGGGTGGAAGGAAAAAATTCCTAAATCTGCGTAAGCTCCGTTTCCGCAATTTTGCTTAACTCCTTTGCTGTCAATGAATGAGCCGCCTGGTGCATGACATGCATCTTCGATAATCCAAAGTCCATGCTCATCTGCCAAATTTCGGAAAGCTTCCATGTCAATAGGGTAACCCGCGAAATCGACTGGAATGATACCTGCGAAAGTCCCTTTTGGATGAGTTTCAATTAAGTCGCGAACTTTTTCAATGTCCAATAATGCCGTTTCAGGATCAATATCTGCGAAGGCCGTTTCTGCACCGCAATAATGAACACAATTAGAAGAAGCTGCGAATGTAATTGGTGTTGTAATGACTTTTTGACCTGCTTTCAAATCAAGAGCCAAAGCAGCCAAATGAAGGGCAGCCGTTCCATTTGAAACGGTCACTGCATATTTTGAACCAATGTATTTTGCAAATTCATTTTCAAAAGCCCCAACCGTTGGTCCCTGTGTCAACCAGTCTGATTGTAAGGTCTTAATTACTGCCTGAATGTCTTCTTGAGTAATGTGCTGGCGACTGTATGGAATATTGTGCATTTGCTTTATTTTTTTTGTTTTAAAAAAGTAGGTAGCTGATTTTAGTAACGTTGAAATACTAAGTCCGCCATTTAGCAACATTTGTTTAGGTCTTAGTAAAAACGATTCAATAACTTGGGCCATTATGCTTGTCCTTTTCCCTTCTGAAAAACACAAAAAATAGTTCCGTAACGAAGGCTATGCAACGATTTTTTGAATTCTTTAGAAGAAAAAATTACGGCGCATTATGGTCCAACTTATTAAATCGTTTTTACTTAGTTAAGGGACATTACTAATTTTCGAACTTTAAAATCAGCATCAACATGCTTTACAATCAGACCTCTCAAATCATCGACCGTCAACCAATCTGTATTGTCACCAGAATTGTAACTAAAACCGAGTGGTACTTTTTTCCCGTTATAATGCTGGACGAAGTGGTTTAGGTTTATACCTGTATAAGCCAGATTATTTGGACAAATCACGAAGTAATCTTTCAATTCAAGGGTATAAAAAGAATCGGATGGCGTAATCATTTCCTCATGTAATTTTTCCCCTGGGCGAATACCCACGATTTTTTGAGTACAATAAGGACAAACTGCCGTCGCTACATCTTGGATTCTGTAAGAAGGTAATTTAGGAATGAAAATCTCACCACCGATTGAATTTTCAATTGCGAACAAAACCATTTCTACTGCAGCCTCTAAAGAAATATTAAATCGAGTCATTTCAGCGTGGGTGATTGGTAATTCGCCCTCTTTTCGTTTTTTCATAAAGAATGGAATTACAGAGCCTCTTGAACCAATTACATTTCCGTATCGAACAACTGAAAAACGTAAATCTCGATCTCCTTTCGCATTATTCGCTGCTACAAAAAGTTTATCTGAGCATAACTTTGTCGCACCATATAAATTAACCGGCGCGGCAGCTTTATCAGTTGAAAGAGCAACTACACAATTTACATTATTTGTCATTGCTGCATCTACGATATTTTGAGCACCCAATACATTTGTTTTAATACACTCGAAAGGATTGTATTCTGCCGCAGGCACTTGTTTCATCGCCGCCGCATGTACAATGATATCAATATTCTCGCTAGCTCTTCTTAATCTTTCACCGTCTCTTACATTACCAATAAAATAACGCATAGCAGGATATTCAGCAGGGGAAAATTGTTGTTGCATTTCGAATTGTTTTAACTCATCTCGTGAGTAAACAATCAATTTTTTTACTTTTGGAAAGCGGGTTAAAACCGTTTGGATGAACATTTTTCCGAAAGAGCCAGTGCCACCTGTTACTATGATTGATTTGTGATTTAAGTCTAACATTTTTTGATGTTTTTTGATTTCTATGGAAAATAGTAAATCGTTTTAATGAAAAGAATTAAATAAGTTATTAATTGAATTCTGTTGCAAGTTACAGGCACAAAAGGTTGCTGCGGTTCATTTTCGTTTTTCAGAAGGTTTTGCCATTTTTTTGGTTGATTGTGAGCATATTTTGAATTTTCGAGCAATTTAGACGGGTTTTTTGTTTAAAATGAAAGATGAGAGAAGCAGAGTAATAAGAAGAATAACTAGTTGATTATTAACTAATTATAAGTTTAACTGAATATTGTAATTAGATTGAAATAACTGAAACCAGAATACCTTTAAGTGATTAAAATTTCAATAAACCAGTCATTTTTGGCTTTTAGAATCACTAATTACCCTCAAAACGAAACCGTTCAAAGGGCATATTTTACCAATTTCCAAAAAGAGAGTGGTTTTGAAATTTAAGAAGGTGACATCATTTCGAAACAGTTTTTTAAAGGAATGAAAAAAGCATATCGATTTAGAATTTTTTCTTAGGAAGTTGGAAATGACACACTAAAATAAAAATGAAATTAAAACGCAGATTTTTTTTTGAAAATATCGGTGCATAATTCATACGTAAGTAACTAGACATAAATAATCGAACAATCAAAGGAGTCAGATTTTTTCGTTAGTTTTCTCTAAAAAATTCTTAAATAATCCCTTTATTGAAGTATTTTTTAGAGGAAAATAACGAAAAAAGATACTTTTTAGATGTTCGATTATTTGTGTCCAGATACTTATATATGGTAAGCTATCTACCTAGTGGTGTGGCCCGAAAATAACTACCTATCTAAAACAAAAACCGTTTTCACCCCTCAATAACCTCACCCGCCTCGCCTAAGGCGAGGCACACTATATTTTAGGAAGCTCAAAAATCTTAGAATTTTCTTACTTCTCAAATTAAGTAGGTATTTATTTAAGGGTTGTTGCACTAGATATTCCCAAGACTCCATTCCCCCCAAATTCTGCCATCTTTTACCAATAAAACCCTAAAAAGAACCAATTATCGAAAACAACCTACCACAATACTTTTCTCCCCCTACTTTTATAACAGGGCTTTAAATACATGTTCTAAACTTAAGTAAACAACTAAGAAAATGAATATAAAATTAATCATAGGCGCACTAACCTTGGCATTCGGAATTACTTTCTTTTTGATACCTCCAATTTTGAAAATTGCGAAGCAAAAGCAGTTATTTGACATACCTAATCACCGAAAAACACACAGCAAACCAATTCCTGCTTTAGGAGGTATTGGTTTTTTCGTTAGTTTTTGGTTAGTTATTCTTGGCTTAGGAGAATTGAGTTTCTTAGCGGAAATTCGATACTTATTAATAGGAGGCATCCTCCTGTTAATGGTCGGAATTCAAGATGACTTAATCGGAACGAGTTCTTCCACAAAATTCATTTGGCAAATCGCAATCGGGTGCCTTTTATATTATGCGGGATTTAGAGTCGAAGGTTTTTATGGGCTTTTCGGGTTAGGTGAAATTCCGACTGTGTTCAGTTTCATTTTGACAGTTATTACAACCACATTTATAATTAATGCATTTAACCTAATAGACGGAGTCAATGGTTTAGCGGGAAGTTTGGTATTGACGGCATCCGTCGGATTTGGAATATTATTTTGGCAAAATGGACTTTTTGAATGGGCTTTCATGTCAGCAGTTATGGTCGGCGTACTTCTGGGGTTTTTAAGATATAACTTTGGAAAAGCGGACATTTTCATGGGAGATAACGGTTCTATGTTTTTGGGATTAATTATGTCCGCCTTCTTTATGAAGTATATAAATATCACCCCTTCTAACAGCGCAGCTTCCCCCTTGTTGATTGCATTGAGTTTGATTGTTATTCCTGTTTTTGATTTACTTAGAGTGTTCACTTATCGCATTTTGAAAGGTCAATCTCCTTTTACCGCTGACCGCTCTCATATCCATCATATTCTTCAAGGAATGGGCAAAAGTCATGCATGGATAGTCCGAGTGCTTTTCATAGTCAATATGCTTGTTATCTTTTTAATCAATTCATATTTAACGAATAAAATACTATCTATTTCTCTAATTTTAATTGCTGGATTATTGTTGGTTTTCATTGGTTTAGTTCAGTTTTCACAAAACTTAACAGCCATTAAAGAAATGGAGACAAAGCGCCACTTAATTGGAATGTGGGAATAAAAAAATTTAAACATAAAAACTATGAATTCTATATTACCAAAATTAGCAGTTATCGGAACAGTAGGTGTACCCGCAAAATATGGAGGGTTTGAAACCTTGGCCCACTATCTCGTAAAAAATTTGAATAAAAAATTAGACATCACCGTTTATTGTAGTGAAAAAAGCTATTCGGAAGAAGAAAGAATTCCGACTTGGAATGGTGCAAAACTGCATTACATTCCATTGAAAGCAAATGGTTTACAAAGTATTCTTTATGATTTATTGTCGATGATTCATGCGCTAAGAAATTCAGACATTTTATTGATTCTTGGCGTTTCTGGTTGTATATTTTTGCCTTTCATCAAAATATTTTCGAAAAAGAAAATCATTGTAAACATTGACGGATTAGAATGGCGACGCCAAAAATGGAATTGGTTCGCTAAAAAATTCTTGCTGTTCAGTGAACAAATCGCTTGTAAATATGCAGATGAAATCGTGACCGATAATCGAATTTTGAAAGAATATGTGAAGATTCGATATAACATCGAAGGAAATTTGATTGAATATGGTGCTGACCATACTTTTAGCGTGGATATCCAATCAAAAGACCTTGAAAAATATCCTTTTTTAGCGGGCGAATATGCTTTTAAAGTAGCTAGAATTGAGCCTGAAAATAACCTGCATTTGATTTTGAAAGTCTTCTCTCAAATTCCAGCTCAAAAATTAGTCATCGTCGGAAACTGGAGAAATAGTGCTTATGGAAGGAACTTGAAAGCAGAATATTCAACTTACGAAAACATTGAAATCTTAGACCCGATTTATGAGTTGGAAGCCCTGAATTTATTACGTTCCAATGCAAAATTTTATGTTCATGGGCACAGTGCAGGTGGAACAAACCCTTCATTGGTTGAGGCGATGTATTTACAATTACCTGTGATTGCTTTTGATGTGATTTACAATCGAATAACAGCGAATAATCAATCTCTTTTCTTCCATGATTTGGTGAGCTTAAAAGAAATCGTTGCGAATATTGACCACTATCCGCTTCGCGCAATTGCAAGAGATATGAAAACGTGCGCGAATCGTCGATACACTTGGGCTTCTATTGCTAGCCGATATGCAAATTTGGTAGAAGGTCGTAAGTACTTTGAAACGCCTGTACTTAGTACAAAATCTGTATCTAAAGAATTAGCGAAAAAAGCGCTTCAAAAACCAATTTTGAATCTTCCAGATGTGGATGGATTGAAAGCAAAGGGACAAATGGAAAAAGTTGAGGTTTAGACCATAGGATAATTTAAAAAAATCACCTTTCCGCGTTCCTTAATTCTACTTTAAGACTCTTGTGTCATTCTTTATCAACGGGAATTTTGAGGGGCAAAATTGGGCGTTAAGCCCTATTTTGCCTCTCAAGAATACCCAGCCCGCCGCCTTCTGCGGCCGAGGAGAGAGACTTGGGGGAGAAAAGTAGTTTTAAAACCATTTTTCCCCTCAAACGCCCTTTGTTTTTGGTACTAGATTTAAGAGTCTTAAAGTAGAATTAAATAGCGCGTAGTAATTAATAAGCAAAAACAGCAATTATGAACACAATGAATATGTCTAATATCTTATTCTTTCTTGCTTTATTTCTAATCGGAATCGGGATATCTTCCGCTTATTGGGTAGAGAATTTCGAGAATTTTTCAATCGAATTTTTAGGTGAAACCAATCGAACATTTAGCCGTGAGGCAGATAGTTTGACTTTGGTTGATTTTTATCAAAAAACGGGTGGAAATGATTGGACTATTCAATGGGATTTGGACGAACCAATGGAAAAATGGAACGGGGTAGTACTCAATTCTTTTGGAGGTGTTAAATGTATTGATTTAGATGGTGACCCCAATTGTAATGCGCAAAAAAAAGGAGGGAATGGATTAAAAGGCGCGATGCCTAATTTAAAATTACCATTTTTAGAACACCTTTTTTTGGCAGGAAATCAATTAAATGGCCAACTTCCAAACTTCGAAAACTTATCTAAGTTATTGACTTTACAATTGTGCTGTAATCATTTTTCGGGCACTATTCCGAATTTCGAACATTTAGCTAGATTGAATTCATTGGAATTAGATTATAATTCATTAACAGGGACAGTTCCAAATTTTAAGACACTTTCGAATTTAGAAAACCTCTATTTATCGAATAATAAATTGGAAGGCACCATTCCAAATTTTCAGAATTTGTCAAATTTAAAACGATTGTATTTACATAAAAATCAATTATCGGGCGCGTTCCCGAATTTTTCGACACCAGAATTAGGTCGTTTGATCTTAGCGGATAATAATATTGAAGGTTCCATCGAATTTATTGCGAGTTTGAAAAAATTGACCCAATTGAATTTGGCAAATAACCGACTAAATGGAACACTCCAATCTTTGGCAAAATTACCTTATTTGAAGTCAGTGGTTTTGGCGCAAAATGAATTTTCGGGTAGCCTTCCCAATTTAGACAATTTGACTCATATTGTTGAAATTGATTTGTCAAATAATCAATTGGATGGAGCGATTCCAAAACTGTCTTCCGCTTCATTAAAAACAGTTTTATTAGAAAATAACGCTTTCAATAAAGCCAATGAATGGGGCGCATTACCTGCGCTTTCGGTTTGTTCTTTGAGTGGAAATTGTTTGTCATTTGAATATTTAAATACGTATAAAAAATGGTTAAAAAAGCCGAAGGATTATCAAATTCAAACGCTTTCTTTTAAAGATACTTTGATTGAAACCAACCTCGATGAAACGCTAACTTTAAACCTTGATTTAGATTCAAAAACGAAGTCAAATATTTATAAATGGTATCATGATGACAAGCCTGTGGATGCTAAAACGGATAAAGACCATTTGTTTATTGAAAAAATAAAGACAGGCAATTTAGGGCAATATCATTGTGTGATTACAAATGCTGATTTCCCGAAATTAGAATTAAGAAGCCGCAGATTTATTGTAGCTAAAAAAGATGAAATGGAGCTTTTGACAACACCTATTTTAGAAAATGATTTTTTGAGTTTTGAATATGATGAAAGCAATATTTATACCTTCGATGTGACCGAAAATGATGATTTGAAGAATATTAAGCATTTGGATATCCAATCACTTTCGACACCCAAAGTAGGAATGTTGACTTCATTAGATGATGGTACTTTCGAACTTCGATTGCCACCTGGTTTTAGTGGAATTATCGACTTCGAATATAAGGTTTGTAATTTAAAAAGGGATAGATTGTGTGATGTAGGGATTGTGGAAATTGAAATTGAAAAACCTGCCGAAACAATAGGGGATTTCACATTGCCAGGCAATTTTTCGCCCAATAGTGGCAACGGTAATGACACTTACATCATAACCGCTTTGAAAAATAAGCCCAAAGAATTCACGAATCCTCAGTTGATTGTTTATAATCGAAATGGGCAACCTGTTTACAATCAAAAACAATATCAAAATGATTGGCAAGGCACTTATCAAGAATCGAATACTCCCCTGCCGATGGGCATTTATTATTACCAATTTATTTGGGAAAACGAGGGAACACGAATGAAGACGGGGGCATTAATGCTAATAAGACAATACTAAGTATATGACCTAGATTACTGATTACTGAAAACCAACTAATTATAATACATAATTATGAATACTGTACGGTTAAAATATTCTTCAGAGGATATTTAGTCCATATTTTTCACTTTGAAAATGCTCCCATACGGGCAATTATATCAACATAAATCGCATTTTTAAAGCAAAAACTAGGAACAAACCCTCTCTCTCAAAAATCTTAGTTTATTTATTTCGCATTCCTTAATTAGATTGAAAACATCCTTTATGAATAATGAAAAGAATAAAGAAGCAATTTCTAAACGTCCTGATGAGATTACCTTTAGGCGACTCCTTCTCAAACTAAAGGAATACTTTTTCTATATAATTTACAAGTGGTGGATTGTGGTCATTTTTGTCACAGGATTTGCAGCAAACGACTATATTGAGGTCAATCAAATAACACCTATTTATTCTGGAACAACGGTTTTACTCCTTAAATTTCAGGATTTGACAAAGGAAAACAAAGCTGAAATTTTGATTTATTCCCAGTTTGCTAATGCTCAGTTCACGATTAAAAAAATCCTTTTAGAACCATATGAAAAAGATAGTTCAGAGCTATTAATTAATGCTTATTTGCATACTTATTTTGAATTAAAACCGCATGGACTTCCGGCGTCTATTCCTACTGATTTCAGATTTACGCATGCGAATTGTAATACTTTTACTATTTTAGAAAAGCAGGTTTTTAAGGACGTCACTCAGAAAATCATGACGCACATCGCAGGCTATGCAGATGGTTTTATTAATGTAAGTGTTGATGATGCTTTGGGAATGATAACATTGGCGATTGCGACTCCGAGTGAAGAATTGACTTTTGCAGTTATTAATAATTTGCGAAGAAAATGGGAAGAAATTACTTTAGAGAAAGCCGTTTTTGCAGAAAATTCGGCGTATAAATCTTTCCGAGCAGAATCTGATTCTTTAGAGGCTCGTTATCGTTTAATTTGTAATGAATTGCTTCAACGACGTAATCAATACGCTGCCATAATCAGGGCGAATGAGGAGTCGAAAAGTAAGCGTCGAAAATTCCTTCAAGAAAAAATATCCTACCTGGAAGTCGACGCTGACATTTATAAAATGAATTATTTGGCAACCATAGAATCATTGAGGGGCGCGCAAAATAAATTGAAACTCAACTTACCGATTATTGAGGTTTTGGAAGAAACACTTCCGCCTATTCCTGCTGCAAAACCGTCTGCTATTTCTGCGGCCATTAAAGGCGGGATTATGGGGGCTATTTTAGCTATACTCTTGATTATTATTGTGAAAGTTTTTATGGATGTTTTAGAGGAGGAAGAGTAGTTTAGTAACGGTAAAAAAATAACTCCGCCAACTACCACGTATTTCTTTTGTCCTTATTTTCCACTTTTGAAACAGTCATTATGTAGAGATAATTCCTATTTAAAAAGTAAACATCTTTTCTCATTTCGACCGAAGTGGAGAAAAAGAACAAAATAAACGTTGTTAGTTGGCGGACTTATTATTTTACCGTTACTTAACGAGGAAATAAAAGAGCTTGAAGCTTTTCTAAAAGCTCCAAGCTCTTTTGAAATCACGAAAGCAAATGCTCCCTTTGATTATCGACAAAACCTGATTTTGATATCGAAACATAACCATAAATAGTAAGAGTAAACCAGAAGATTTGTGTATTAATGTTACAATTGGGAAGTATTAAAAAAATACAAACCCAGAACGGAAGTGGAAGATTATAAGCCGTAGAAACAAAAAAGAAAACCAATAAAATTGTTCCAATAATTCCATAATCAAATACAAAAGCGGGGATAAAGCCCATATCCAATTTTTCCGCATCATCAACTAATATACCTGATAAAAATTCCGCAAAAAAACTACCTGCTGCACCTGCACCTGCACCAAACCAAAGATTTATTTTAATGTCATCTTTTGCATTCAATAACAAATAAGTTGGTCCGATACGAGCATACGCACTCCCATCCGTGGCTTGCAATCTTTTCATTCTGTCTTTGGTATTCAATGACGAATCACTCAATACTTTTGAGACCTCCCGAAGGCGGACAACGGTTTCCTGATTCGAATTTTGAAGTAAAAGCGGAACTAAAAAAAGAATCCCGAAACCCAAAAGCAAAAAGATAACTTTGATATTGAAACGTAGTTTCTTAAAAAGAATTAAAAACCAATCTAATCCATTAACTGCCACAAAAATGAAACCGTAGACAGATTTCATAAAAACAATACTCACCAAATAAGTAACCATCATTTGAATCATTAATTTATCGACTTTGTGCCCTCGCAAATGATTGAACGCCATAAAGGTGATACTCAAAATAAAAGCCGCGTAAGATGGTTCGGATGAAAAACCCATTGGTCGCCCACTTTCGCCTCCTACTCCATGATGAACATTGATAATCCCTTGACCAAAGTCAGCGTGAATCGAACTTAATAAAAAGCCCAGTAAGACATTTATTCCGTGAGTAAATACGATAAGCGTCAACCCTTTGATGACCGTTTTTTTGTCCACCATTAATAAAAGCTGATATAAAATCAAATACTCAATTCCAAATGTAACCGTATAAATAACAGAAGTCACGCGAGTATTCGGGAAGTTCATTACATTGATGAAAACGATATAACCAATCAGGGCAAAAAGAGAGACTTGAATATTGTATTTTCCTTTTTTTGCAAAAATGAAAACATAAGCAATCATCAGTCCCATCGATGCATGAAACGGAGTCAACATTGCTTTTCCTATTTTCATTAAGCTCACGCCAGTATAGGACATTAAAATAAACAAGAAGATTACGAGTCTATCCATAACGGCAATTTAATCAAAATTAAGCCTAGTGAATAATGTTTTACAAATCCAAATCGATAACAATGAAGTAATGGTCTAAAAAATCAACTTTTAGTCGCCAAAAATTATGGGTTTTGATGGTGTACGATTTGAGTAAATAATCAATTCGAAGCCGTGGTAATTTAGTATAGGTTTCCCCAAATCCGAAAGAATTTTCCGAAAATGCGTCAATTAATTTATCCGAAAAAAGAGCATAAACGGGTGAAATAGGTAAATCATTAGAATCGCCACAAATAACTACTGCAACAACCCTTAAATACCTACCTACTTAATTTGATATTTGAGAAGCGAGAAAATCCTAAGATTTTCGAGCTTCAAAAAACACAGTGCGCCTCGCCGAAGGCGAGGCGAGTGGAGTTCTTGATGGGCAAAAACGGTTTTTATAAAACCGTTTTTGCCCATCAAACTTCCTTTTTTTAGTTAGGTAGTTATTTCTGATTCATTGCACTACTGGATAATAGCTTTTGACAATATGGTTTTTAAAGAAAAGATAACTGAAACAAGAATAGAGTAAGTAACAATGAAAGAATTGGAGAGAATTGGAAAGAAATACAAGAGGCAGTCTTATAATAACTGTAAAGGAAAGACCTTCCAAATTCCAAATTCCAAAAATCTGGAAGGTCTCTCTCTTTTTTTTATAGCAAATTTAATTTCCCCATCAAAATAGGCTTATTCACTCGACTAATGGGAATCACTTTTCTACCAATTACCAAAGTACCGTCTTCAATATCTTTAATTTTGGTCAAATTGACAATAAATGAACGGTGTACTTTTAGGAATTGTGAATTCGTTAATTTCGCATCAATTCCTTTCAAAGTTCTGTGAATAATGTGGCTCGAAGTATTTGTTTTCACACGAACATAATCGCCCACATTCTCAAAATACAAAATATCCTCATGAGGAATACGAATCAAACGTCCATCTTCTCTTACATAAACTTCATTTGCATTTGTACGGTAAGCATCATTTTTTTTATGAATTCCTAAAGCTTTTTCCACGGCTTTTTGGAAGCGAGAGAAAGTAATTGGCTTTTTCAAATAGTCTATTACTGCATCACATTCAAAAGCCTCGAATGCATATTCTGTTTTACAAGTTGTAAAAATGATTTGGGGAAGAGAAACGGCATGATGCAAAAATTCAATTCCCGTCATTTCAGGCATTTCGATATCCAAAAAAATCAGGTCAATCGGTTCTATTAAAAGGCTATCTAATGCCTCTTTTCCGTTTGCACAAATCTGAACAACATTCAGAGATTCTATTTTCCTACAAAAACGTTCTAATAACTTCTGCGCCATTATATCGTCGTCTACAATCATACAATTTATTACCATAATATTTGAATTATGAGTTCTCAGTTCAGCATTTCGCTATTGGAATCATTGACTTAAGAACCAAATAGAAAGATATTTAAAAATTAGAAGCGCTCTCAACCATTGAGATGGGGGGGCTTTTCTGTTAGAAGTATTCAAT
>JBLHWU010000138.1:0-17840 GCA_047629355.1 Saprospiraceae bacterium
TTGTCCTTTTCCCTTCTAAAAAACACAAAAAATAGTTCCGTAACGAAGGCTATGCAACGATTTTTTGAATTCTTTAAAAGAAAAAATTACGGCGCATTATGGTCCAACTTATTAAATCGTTTTTACTAACCTAAGTTTTTCAAAATTTTGGATTGCTTAATTTATTAGAACAAACTTCAATATTTCTCTTTCAACACATAGGTGCTATGTGTTAAAAAATCAAATCCTCATAAAAATCCCTACTGCACTCCCTTCAACAATTCCCCAAACTGCATCGCCTTCTCCATATCTCCCGTTACCTTCAATCGCCCTTGCACGAATGCCGTTTGCAAATCCAAGTCACCACTCACGATTTTCATCAAATAGTCGTCTTGAATCGTGAACGTCACATCTGGATTGCTCGCCTTGCTTTTGCGAACACTACCTGGTGATTTGTTCAAATCCACTTTCCAATGCGTATCTACGTCGCCCGTGATGTGAAATAAAAAGATACCGCTATCCTTTTCAATAGCCGTTTTATCTGTTTTTAAATACTCTTTTATTTGCTCAAAAAGCACATCCGACTCAGCATGAACTTTCTTCGCGACTTGCTTCTTTTTCTTTTGTAAACTTTTCGCTTTTTTCAAAATATGCGTCTCTAATTCATTAGCTGATTCTAAAACATATCTAGAAAAATCGTCAAGGTCAGGCATAGACTTAACATCAGAAGTTGGACTAATTGATATTTTTCCATCATAACTTAAAACCGTGATAATCAATCCCATACCATCAATAATCGGTGCCATACCCATAATATTCAACATCTTATACCCATCCAAATAAATCGGAAACTGCGGACCGGGTACATTCGTAATCGTGACGTTAAAAACAGGATTGTGCATTTCTGATATTTGAAAACGGCTATACAATCGCGCTGCTTGATTTGCAATCCCAAATGGCACAATCTCCGCCATATTTTGCAGCGTCTTTGCACCAACTGCACCTTGGTAAGTCTTGCCCCGCATCGTGTTCTCATGAATAACTTCAAGGCGTTCAATTGGGTCTTCTACATTGGTTGCCAACTGCACAAGCATCGACGAAATTTGATTGCCAGAACTTTTTCCATCTGTCGCCGTATCTCGAGTAGAAATCGGTATCATCGCCACCATCGGCTTGTTCGGTAGTTTATCTTTTTCTAATAAATATCGACGCAAAGCACCTGCACAAATCGCTAAAATAACGTCATTTAAAGTCGTTCCCATCAACGTTTTCAACTGTTTCACTCGGGCCAATTCCAATACCGTCGTATTCCATTTTCTACGCGGCGAAATAATGCCATTCAACGGTGACGGCGGCGCAGAAAACGGCGCAGTCGGCAGTTCAGAATGCTGCACCCGCGTCAACATACCCGCTCTGAAAGAGGAACTCAACGTCTGCGTTAGCAATTTTGGAAACTTCAATGGATTGTCAGTAAAACTCTTCGCACTATTAATTATCAAGGACAATTCATTCGGCAATGGCTCAGGATTGTACGGTTCTGGCTCAGGTACTGGCTGTGGCTTTGGCGACATATCAAATATCAAACTCAACAATCCGGCCCCCGCTACCCCATCAATCGCAACGTGGTGAACTTTGGAAATAATTGCCACCGAGCCCTTCGGCACTTGCGACAAATTATCCAATCCTTCCACAAAAGTAAATGACCATAGCGGACGCGATTGCTCAAGCGGCTCACTAAAAATCCGAGCTGCCGTATCGCGCAATTCCGCCCAACTCCCAGGCTTCGGTAACGCGATGTGCTGCATGTGCATATCAATGTCAAAATTCGGGTCGTCTGCCCAATAAGGATAATCAATACTCATCGGTACATACACAAGTCGCTTCCGCAATTTCGGCATCAAATGCAGCCGTGAACTTATCCGCTTTTTAAACATTTCATACGTCAACCCTTTTTCCAAGACGGCGACACTACCGACGTGCATTGGGCTAGTCGGCGTTTCCGCATAAAGAAAAGTGGCATCCATGCCCGTGATGGATTCCAAATTATTAGGTCGAAGTGCATTAAAGAGTTTGCCTATCATGGTGTAGTTGATGAGAAATCTGATTGTTGAAAAATATTTTCAGAAGACGAAATAACGGGATTTGATTGATCTTTTCAAAAAAAAATAGCTTTTATTATTCAAATACTTCCAAAAAGTAACCTTTCTTCGCTAAAACCACCGTCGTCATCGTTCTAATGTTAGAAACATTGACGGTTTTAAAAGGGTCGAGATATTGTAGATGATGCTTTTTCATTAAATCTTCCAACACTTCTTTATCCAATAAATAACGCGTTGAATCATCTGGCAGCTCGTAAATATCATCATATAAATGCATGGCAAAAGGCTCAATCGTGTGCTTTGCCGTCATTCTAAACCATAAAATACCGTTTGGAGAAAGCACCCGAATGAGTTCCTTCATGATTTGAATAAAATGTGCTCTGTTTTCACAAAAATGCAGCACTGCACTGGAAATAATAAAATCAAAATTTTCGTCCCGAAAAGGAATTTTCACCAAATCAGCGACAGAGAATCGTGATAAATCATAATTTTTATTCCAAATTGGTAACAGCTGATGCAATTCTGCAATCGCCTCTTTATTCCTATCAATACCCCAGACTTGGAAATTATTTCTAATCAATAATTCACTATTTCGCCCCCAACCACAGCCAGCGTCAAGGATGCGCAAATCTGGAGTAATGCGGTTTTTCATCAGTTGATCGAGTAAATAGATATCTGTTTTTCCGAGATTTGGAAGCATAATTGACTTTTTTTAGCGGCGAATTGTTCGGTAAGCGGTGGGTTTAAGCTCACCTCTTGCCTTCTCACGATAAACCTATCCCTGATACCCAAAATACCCAGCCATTTGAAAAACAAATAGCCCAATACCCGCAGCCACCAAGCCCCAGTTGGTCATCAAATAAAAAATCTGGCAATTCTCTTGTGTTTTCCAAAGTTTAATTAGAAAAATAATGGGAATCAACGCAGCAATTTGCCTAAATTCAACACCAATATTAAAACATTTTTTTTGCAAAAATACTTTCAGACCCTATATCAAAGGATTGCAAACACGTCGATAAACCAAAGCCGTGAATTAACCCAAAAAGAAAAACCATCAACAATAGATTCGGTGATTTGGTCTTGAATATCTTCTCAAAGCCACCCAAATTTTCAAAACCTTTGTACAAAACACTCAAGGCAATTACCGCATCAATCAAATGTTCGTCCGCTTTGATGTCCAAAATAGTCACCGAAATCGGTGTGATGCTATGCCCTAAGGTGAAGACCGTCACAAATTTGACAACATCCTTAATATTGTCTAAAAAGAAGATGACGCCAACTAAAAATAGCAAGTGGTCGTGACCTGTCACCATGTGTTTTGCGCCAACCGACTCCGTATTTGATGCCGCCCAATCTGCATTCCTTCTGCCGCCAATTCTGCTTGAATTCTGCGCCAACCGTAGCGACGTTTATGTAAATCAAATACTCGCCTTATAGCATCGTTTACTTTTGCTTTTTCTCCTTTTAAAACATAACTATTTTCTGCAATACAAGTACCTGGACATAAATAATCGAACAATCAAAGGAGTAAGATTTTTTCGTTAGTTTTCTCTAAAAAATTCTTAAATAATCCCTTTATTGAAGTATTTTTTAGAGGAAAAATAGCGGAAAAAGATGTTTATAAAATTACCTGATTAATTACTACGCGTTACTTACATTAAGCCCAAATGCGAATCTCTAAAAATCATCAAGACTATTCCCTGTTAAGTTCGATAAATTTGCCGTTATTTTCTCTATGTCCCAATCCCACCATTTTAAGTCTAAAAGTTGTTTAACTTTTTCCTCTGAAAACCGTTTTTTGATTTCTTTCGCTGGATTTCCACCTACCACGCTGTACGGCGCCACATCTTTTGTCACCGTCGAATTGGTCGCAAGTATCGCCCCATCACCGATTTTTACACCCGCCATAATCGTTACATTATAGCCAATCCAAACGTCATTTCCAACAATCGTATCCCCTTTCGTCGGATAGCTTTTACCAGTCATCGCATCTTCCCAACCGTTTTGAAAAATAGCAAAAGGATAAGTCGAAATCGCGTCCGTCAAATGATTCGCGCCATTCATTATAAAGGTCACATCCGACGCAATCATGCAAAATTTACCAATAATCAGCTTATCACCAACGAAGTCGAAATGATATTTGACGTTCTTTTCAAAATTATGGACATCCTCAAAATCATCGTAATAAGTGTAATCCCCCACAATGATGTTTGGGTCTTTGATGATGTTTTTCAGAAAACACAAACGGTCGTAATGAGGAAGTGGGAAAATCGTATTTTTATTTGGTCCTTGCATAATTTATCATTTTTTAAATCGCAAAATTTACAAACTCCACTTTGGCTGAGTCGCTAAAACCTTATCGTACATTGGGCATTCCTCGCCATGCGAACCTTTTAAATAGCCCGAACTCATCAAAAATTCATTGGTAATTTCGCCGCCCGTAAATTTGAATATTTTTTTAAATAGCTTCACCCATTCCTCCCGCGTCTGCGGATGATGGTGGTCTAAAAATGCGCCAAACGACCCAAATCCCACCTGCAATTCCATGATTTTTTGCGCATTGTGGATAGCAGCGTTCACCTTCAATTTGTTGCGAATAATGCCTGCATCCGCCAGCAATCGTTCGCGGTCTTTTTCTGTAAAATTAGCTACCTTTTTAATTTCAAAATTGGCATAAGCTTTTCTAAAATTATCCTTTTTTTTCAAAATGGTATTCCACGACAATCCTGCCTGATTGATTTCTAAAATCAACCTTCCGAATAACTCATCGTCACTCGCGATTGGGAAACCATATTCGGTATCGTGATAGATGCGATGAGCATTATCAAGTTCAGCTTTGGCTGCGAATTGACAGTAAGTATTGGGGTTTTCCATCATTTCATTTAATTTCTCATTTCAAAATATCTTTCAAAACCTCAATTTCCCCGTCCACTTCCTCAGGCACCTCCAATCCCATCACCTCACAAATCATTGGATAAATATGTATATTTTCAAAAGATGCAACCTCCATTTTTTCTTTAAAAGCTGGTCCATTCGCATAAAAAATGCCTTGCAAATCCTTAATTTTTGGGTCATAACCATGGTGTCCCAAAACTTCCTTTCCACCTCGTTTCAGTAAATTAATTCTCATCAACGTTTTAAAATAAAAACCATACTCTGGGATAATTAAAAAATCGCCCAAACGTGGATTGGTGGGATTTTTTTGATAAAAAGGCGATTCCTCCGTTTTGTAAACTGTCCAATTCTTTTCTTCCGCTTTTAAACCATTAAAAACAGTAGTTTTATCTTGTCCCTCTTTCAAATATAAATGCACCATAGAGCCAACTGTGACCATTCTAAATTGTTCCTCATTTTTAATCGACTCAACCGGAATCAATTGATTAACAGGAACTTCCGCCATCCCGTGGTCGGACACCACAATAATATTGACAGGAATATCCAACGCCGCTACCCCATCAAAAAGATTCCCCAATTGTTGGTCTAAATCCACCAATTTTTCTTTCAATTTTTCATCATTATTTGGACCATATAAATGCCCAGTATCGTCCATATCTGAAAAATACATTGTAATCAAATGTGGTCGTTTCTCAACAGGCATTTTTAACCAATCCAACGCTTGTTGCACTCGTTTTTCATTCGCAATCGACCCGTCGTACCGATAAAAATACGTCGGTCGTTGCCCCTGAATATTCGCCTCCGAACCCACAAAAAAGAAGCTTGCCGTCACCATCCCCGCCCGCATCGCCTGTAACCAAATCGGCGTTCCTTTATACCAACTTCCATCCTCAATCAGTGCCCGGTTATGAATTTCATAAACCTCCTCTTTTTCCGCATCATAAAAAGAATTATTAACCAAATCGTGATTTTCGGGATACATGCCCGTAGCAATGCTGTAATGATTCGGAAAAGTCTTGCTCGGAAAACACGGAATTAAGGACTTTGCTTTCACGCCATTATTGGCAAATTTTGTCAAATTCGGTGGCTGAAATCGTTCGTTATAATCCCAACGATAGCCGTCTAAAGAAATGAGAATAGTATGAGGTGTCGATTCGTGTTTCGGAAGATTTTCTTGAATACTGCCGCTGTTTTCTACTTTGTTTTGCTGGCAAGCAAGAAGTCCTAAGAGACAGAATAACAAGAGCGGGAAGTGCCTATTTTTCATAAAATTGATGCTTTTTTTTTAAAAAAAATATTTCTTTAACCGCAAGGTATCAAAATTTTCAGCATCCAAATTTTATACTCAAAATATTTTTATTAACTTAATACAACACACATAAAAGAAGCATACATTTTACAATAGACTTGTTACCACATCAAACAGGTAGATTATGATGGGAAATTTGCGTTTCTGCTGTTAAAAATGTCTTTATTCAACAACTTGACCTGACCAAAATTGATATTTATCCAACGGCAACGAAAGACCTCATTTTTGTGAAAATAAAAGCTAAAAAAGATAAAACAGTAGAAGTTTTGATTTCTAATCGCAATGGTCAAATCATTAAAAAATTGGGTAGTGCCACAAATGTGCACTTTTACAGTTTAGATGCTTTTGTTTATCCCTTAATACCCCTCCCGCGTTGCCGCAGGCAACGCGCACGGTGTTTTTGGAAGCGAGAAAATCGTAAGATTTTCGAGCTGCTCAAACTTAAAAGAACCTTCGTTTACACGGTAATAAATCACTTTTTCAATAAATCGTGGTGCACATTTGTTGCACTACCAAAAATTGGACGGGGAACTCAATGCTGGCATCTCGACATTTGACTTAGATACGCATAAAGTGGTACAATGGATTGCACTTCATTGTGGTGAATGATGGCGTAAGAAGCCAGCGATTTCGGGTAATCAAGCTATAATTCAATCAAAGCGTTTGAGGAAGAAAATGGTTTTATAAAAATTATTTTTCTTCCTCAATACCCACCCCGCACTACAGCAGGCAACGCGCATTTTTCTTTATTTCGGGCAGAGAAAATCTACAATTTTTTCATCCCGAAAAAGTCAAATAATTTTCCCTACCTTCGCTACTCAATTTTTTAAAACTATCCACCACTATGCGAAAAAAGCTATTAATCGGATTGGGTGTGGTATTGCTGATAGCTGCGGCTGCCTTAGCGTACTATTATCCAACAATCAAACGTCTACAAACCGTTATTCATCTATTTGATGAAGACAAAATTGTTTACAATTTTCAAAACATAGAGAAAATTTTTGACGTTTCCACTTTACAAGCAAGTCCCAAACATTTGACTTTCCCAAAACAGATTGATTATCAACAAATTGAAACTTTTCAATACAAAGATTCCACTTATAATTTAAATAAATATCTCGAAGAGACGAAACATGAAGGTTTCCTCATTTTGCACAAAGATACGGTCATTTTTGAGCAATACGCCAATGGTTTAACGCCAATAACGACGCATATTTCTTGGTCAATGAGCAAATCTGTATTGGCGACAATGATCGGGATTGCGCATGATAAGGGCTTCTTTCAATTGAACGAGCCAGTAACAAAATATTTGCCACAATTCGTGGGCACAGGTTATGACGGCATTCCAATTAAGCATTTATTGCAAATGAGTTCGGGCGTCGGTTTCAATGAAGATTATACGGAATATGATTCGGATATCAACCGATTTGGGCGCATGTTTGCCACGGGCGGGTCATTTGAAGAATTTGCTAAAACTCTAAACAACGAGCGACCTTCGGGCACCTACTGTCATTATGTGAGTATGGACACGCAAGTCTTGGGTATTTTATTAGCTAAAATAACAGGACAATCTCTAACCGAATATGCGCAGCAAAATCTATGGAATCCCATCGGCATGCAAGATGAAGCGCAATGGGTGGTTGACAATACCAATTCTGAAATGGCACTCGGCGGCTTAAATATGACTATGCGAGATTACGCCAAATTGGGGCAACTCTACCTCCATGAAGGCAATCTAAATGGTCACCAAATCGTTTCTGCCAATTGGATTAAAGCTGCCACAACACCCGATGCACCGCACTTGCAACCTGGCGATAATAGTCTTTCCAGTAATAATTACGGCTACGGTTTTCAGTGGTGGATTCCTGAAAAGGATGAGGGAGATTTCTTTGCAGCGGGTATTTATAATCAGCACATTTATGTCCAACCAAAGAAGGATTTGGTAATTGTGAAATTGACTGCCAATCATCATTTTAAAACGCAAGGACCCGTGACGAAAGATGTACATATTGCAATGCTAAAAACAATGGCAGCGCAATTTTCAGATAAAGAAATAGCCGCTACAGAACCAATATTAGAATAAGTAATTCCTGTTAAAACAAAGGAAGTTTGAAGGCTAAAAAAGGTTTTGTAAAAACCTTTTTTAGCCTTCAAACTCCCATACACGTTGCCGCAAGTAGCGCGCACTATTTTTATAAGAAGAAGAAAGTTTATAGTAGCATTCAATTCTTAATTTTTCATTCTTAATTCTACTTTAAGGAACGCTTGTTTCCATTTCTATCAACAGGGCGTTTGAGGAACAAAACTGAGCATTAAGACCTGTTTTCTCCCTCAAACTCCCTTTGTTTTTTTACTGGATTTAAGAATCTTAAAGTAGAATTAGTAACGACGAAAAAATATGTCCTTTGCCATCTCCGCCGGCCACGAAAAAACTGCCGAAGCTGCTTCCGAAATTCTAAAATCTGGCGGCAATGCCTACGATGCCGCGATTGCTGCATTTTTTGCGAGTTGTGTCGCCGAACCCTGTATGACAGGTTTGGGTGGCGGTGCATTTGCGAATGTTTTTACCGCAGATGGACAGTCGATGATTTTTGATTTTTTTTGTCAAACGCCACAAGTTAAAAAGATAGCAGAAGCCGTTGATTTCTATCCGATTACGGTTAATTTTGGAACAACAACTGAAATTTTTCACGTTGGCAAAGGTTCATCGGGTGTGCCTGGAGCAATTGCGGGAGTCTATGCCTTACACGAGAAATTTGGGTCAATGCCGATGCGTGAATTGGTGCAGCCCGCTATAGATTTGGCAAAAAATGGCATAGTTATTAATGATTTTCAATATTTTGATTTTCAACTATTGGAGTCTATTTTAAAAGTAGATAAACAGGCGAATTCGGTATTTTTTGACAATGGACAGTTGAAAAATATTGGAGAAACAATGAAAATGCCGCAATTTGCTGATTTTTTAGAAGTGTTGGCACGCGAAGGACAGGACTTGTTTTATAAGGGAGAAATTGCGCAAAAAGTAGCGGCAGATTATGGTCAAAATGGTGGCTTTTTACAATTATCCGATTTTGAAAATTATGACGTGATTTTGCGGAAGCCATTAACTTTTTCTTATAAAAATAAAACGATTTTAACCAATCCCCTTCCCTCTTCAGGTGGCGCGCAGTTAGCTTTATTTTTAAAATATTTGGAACAAGAAAAACTTCCCGTTCAACCTTTTCAAACAGAACACGCTTTGACCCTTTTTACCGTTTTTCAAAAATTAGAAACCGCTAAAAATTCGAAACTTGGATTAATCGGACATTTAGAGAAAGTCTTAGGTCAAAATTTTCAAAAGGAAAAAAGTCAAGCTAAAAAAAGTACCAATAAACGCGGTGCGACGACTCATTTTAATATTGTCGATAAACAGGGGAACGCGATTTCTTTGACCTCTTCTCTCGGTGAAGGTTGCGGCTATTTTATTGAAGGCACAGACATTCAAATGAACAATATGATGGGCGAGGCGGCTTTGTTGCCAAATGGATTTCATAGCTGGGAAGAAGATACGCGGTTGTCCTCGATGATGTCACCCACTTTAGTACTAGATGAAATGCAAAAAATAGAAATCATAACGGGTAGCGGTGGCGCGAGTCGAATCCCTGCGTCGATTGCGCAAGTAATTAGTTATTTAACGGATTATCAATTAGCTGTAAATGCCGCAGTGAATTCGCCAAGAGTGCATTTGGAGCATGGTTTTTTTAATATTGGAAAAGGTTTTAAGGGTGATTTTGATAAAGAAAAACTGGGTGTAGAAGTGCATCGGTGGTTGGAAAAATCTTTATTTTTTGGTGGGGCGCATACGGTTGTTTTAAATGGAAAATCATTGACTGCAGCGGGTGATGATAGACGGAATGGGGTCGCTATTTGTTAACTGAATTTATATAAAAAACTGTTTTATAAAACTTAGAACAACACCTCAATTGTCTTGAAGTACTTCCTAAAAAACACTTTACAACAAACAACTACTAAACAGGAATAACCTCGGATAAAATCCGAGGAATAACGAAAACAACATCGCAACTCTGAAGGAGTTGAACCGGCACTTCTCACATTCAACTCCTTCAGAGTTCGTACACAATTTTTCACTTTCCGCAGATTGCATCTGCGGTTATTCATATTCAATCTCTTCGAGATTACTAGATAAGAAAGTAGAAAAATAATAACCTACCCATTTGACAGGACTATTCTCCGTTTAAGAAACTTAAACAAAAAACATCCTCTGTAGAATTGGGTAGTGATGTAGTCCGAAAATAACTACCTATCTAGAACAAAGGGAGTTTGAGGGGTGAAAATGGTTTTGTAAAAACCATTTTCACCCCTCAATAGCCTCACCCGGGGTTGTTGCAGATAGGTTAAGTAACGCGTAGTAATTAATTGCCTACTCCCTAAAATGAATTAATTCTTATTTAAAACACCCAAAAAGCCATAAATATCTTACCGCCTTCCTACTTTTACAGCATGAACTCAAAATTTCTCCTTCTTCCGTTAACCTTAACGTTGATTATTGGTTTTTCAACGTCAATTGCTGCCAAAGTTTTAAACGTCAAATTTCAATCTAAAGAAATCATTTTAGATGGAAAAGAATTTGGCGAATACGGTTCTTATGAATTGTTAAAAGGCAAAATCTATTTCGGCTTTTCTGCCGATAATTATTTCAACAATCCAATTACTGATATTGAATTTGCACCCATAAATGCACAGGGGCAAGTGGAAGCGTGGGGCAACATCGTCGTAATGCAGCCATCTGACCCGTCGAAACGCAGCGGCACGGCGATGGTAGAAGTCAGCAATCGCGGTGGAAAATTCTCGCCTGCCTACTTCAATCAAGCCACCAAAAGTCGTGAATTAGACCCAAATGACCCCGAATATTGGGGCGATGGAATGTTGATGGAACAAGGATTGACTATCATTTGGATAGGTTGGCAATTTGACCTGCCGACTCAAGAAAATATACTAAAACTCAACGTTCCTTATGCTCAAAATCGAGATGGTAGCACAATAAAAGGTATGGTGCGTAGCGATTGGACAGTTGATGCACCGAGGAAGACATTGACATTGGCGCATCGTTCGGAAGACGGTTATCCTGCCATAAATTTGGAATCAGATATTCACCAGCTGACTGTACGAAATGGGCGAGATGCCCCTCGACGCCAAGTTCCACGCAGACAATGGCAATTTTTAAAAATGGAAAATGGCAGCCGTATTTTATCGAGCAGGCATATTAGTTTAGATGGTGGCTTTCAGGAAGGTAAAATTTATGAATTGGTGTATCAAGCACAGAATCCACCGATAGTTGGTTTGGGTTTGACGGCTATTAGAGATGTAATTTCTTATGCAAAATATGAAGAAGATTGTGCGTTTAAAGTAGAAAAAGGAATTGCAGTTGGCGTGTCTCAAACAGGGCGTTTTTTGCGGCAATTTTTGTATCAAGGTTTTAATTTTGATGAAGTTGGTCGTAAGGCATTTGATGGCATGATGGTCATTACCGCAGGAGCTGGACGAGGAAGTTTCAACCATCGTTTTGGTCAACCTTCGCGGGACGGGCATCGGTATTCGGCGTTTTTCTATCCGACCGATATTTTTCCATTTACGGGTGGTTTGCAATCGAACGGAAAAGAGTCGGACGCTTTATATAAACACGAAATGACCAAGGAAAATCCACCGAAGATTTTCTACATCAATACAGGCTATGAGTATTGGGGACGGGCAGCTTCGTTGATTCACACAAACGTCGAAGGCACGGCTGATTTTCCGCATACGGACTTTGATAGAATTTATCATTTGGCGAGTGCACAGCATTTTGTGGAGTCTTTTCCACCCAATCCAAATTCGGAAATTAAGCATCGACAATTTCGGGGCAATCATTTGGAAATGAAGGTAAATTACCGAGCCCTTTTGGTAAAATTATTGGAATGGGTGAAGGAAAATAAAACACCACCAGCGAGCCGTTATCCTACGTTAAAAGAAGGAACACTGATTGAAAAAGAAGTGTTGGCAATGCCACAAATTCCTGATTTACAGCTACCGACCACCATTCACAATGCGTATCGAACGAATTATGGGGAAGGTTGGAAAGGTGGTTTTATTGCCAATCAACCACCAATTTTAGGCAAAATGTACCAGTCTTTAGTTTCGCAAGTGGATGCCTTAGGCAATGAAATGGGCGGAGTAAAAAATGTTGAAATCCGTGTGCCACTGGCGACATATACGCCTTGGAATATTCGACATGGCTTCAAAGGTGGCTATCATGAATTGACCAACTTTCGAGGGACTTTTATCCCTTTGCCCGCCAATGATTTAGAAAAAATGAAGAATCAAGACCCGCGTCCGTCGGTGACTTCTTTGTATTCAGACAAAGGCGATTTTATAAAAAAAGTGGAAAATGCGGCAGAAGAAATGGTCTTTGAAGGCTTTTTATTGGAGCGCGACATTCCTTATATTTTGCAACGAAATGGAGAATATTGGGACTGGATTATGGCCGACAAGCGAAAAATGGCAGCGACAACTGGTCCAAAGAATGGAACATTGATGTTAATGGGCGGCGGTCAATTAGACCCGGCTTTTTATGAAAAATTTAAAGAATTGGTTGGCGCCGACAATGCGAAAATTGTGATTATCCCAACAGCTTCGGAGTCCGCAAGTACCAAGAATTTTCAAAAAAATTTAATTGCTAAATTCAAAACATTTGGTTTTAAAAAAGTGAGCATTTTACACGCCAAAAATCGCAAAGAAGCAGATTCGAATGGCTTTGCAAAATCGTTGAATAATGTCGAAGGCGTTTGGTTTACAGGCGGTCGGCAATGGCGGTTGGCAGATGCTTATTTGAATACCAAAACGATAGCAGCATTGCAAGGCGTATTGGATAGAGGTGGCGTGATTGCTGGAACTTCAGCGGGCGCGACGATACTGGGTTCGTATCTGGCGAGGGGCGATACTTATGGCAATAAAGTGATGATGGGCGACCATGAAGCAGGCTTTGGATTTTTGAGTAATACGGCGATTGACCAGCATTTGCTGACAAGAAATCGACAATTTGATATGCCCGAGATTATAGCGGCAAAACCCAGTTTATTGGGCATTGGTTTGGATGAAAACACAGGAATTTTAGTCACCGGCAATTCCTTTGAAGTTATGGGTAAAAGTTATGTCGCGATTTATGATGGGACGCAATGGAATGGTGATTTTGAAGCAGCTTACGGCATTGGGAAAACGAGTGAACGGTTTTATTTTTTGAAAGCGGGAGAAAAGTATGATTTGAAGGAACGGAAGCGGAAGTAGTTTTTGGTTCTTTTGTCCTTCCGACAATTGTTTGTCATTCCGACCGATTCTTTGTTTGTCATTCCGACCAAAGTGGAGGAATCTGAATGCAATATCACTTCAGATTCCTCCACTTCGGTCGGAATGACAAAACACTTTTTTATTTTTTCTGAAAAAACACCGCCTTTTTCAAAAATACTTATATCTTTGCGTCCGCTTACAAAAAGTAGGCAAAATGTTCTTAAATTTGATTAAAAAATATACTTGATTTTAGAGGAACTTTCTCATTGAAATAAAGGTTTCTCAAAAAGTATATATTTCCACTCAAATTAATTGATATTAAATTGCGGGTGTGGTGAAATTGGTAGACACGCTAGACTTAGGATCTGGTGCTTCACAGCGTGGGGGTTCGAGTCCCTCCACCCGTACACATTTTGGAGTTCAACGTTCGGGATTAGACGTTTTAAGTTCCGATAACGTTGAACCAGGGCTTACAACTATCCTTCCTGAATTTTGTTCCCTTCTGACACTGGTTTTTAATGATGAATTATTAATGATGAATTCTATATAGAAGGCATCTATTGTTCTTTTTTTATAACACAGATAACTCATATCCAGCTATTCATCATTGAGTAAATAACAACACAATTTAAATTAAATGACTGACACGATTGCTAAAACTGACACGATTGCTAAAGTTGTCAAGACGGATATTGATGCGTTGAACGCTACGTTAACCGTTACTATTGAGAAAGCAGATTACGAACCAATCTTAACTGCGGAATTGAAGAAGTACCGCAAACAAGCAACTTTTAAGGGTTTCCGACAAGGAAAAACACCATTGTCTTTTATTAAGAAGATGTATGGTAAGCAACTTTTGAGCGACATTATTAACAATGAGTTGCAAGCAGGTTTGGGCGATTTTTTTCAAAATGATTTGGACAACTATGTCGGTCAGCCAATTGGTAATGAAGATTCTCCAGGTTTGGATTGGAACATCAAAGATTTGCAGGACTATACCTTTATTTTTGATGTAGGAATGGGACCTAAGTTTGATATTAAAGGAATGTCAAGCAGTGATTCTTTTGAAAAATATGTAATTGATGTTCCAGCAAAGGACATTGAAGCAGAGCTTGAAAATGCGCGAAAACGAGAGGGTGACCGAATCTTAGCGGAAGATAAAATTCAAGACAATGACGTCGTGAAATTATCAGTGAAAGAATTGGATGGTAAAAAATTGAAGGAAGACGGTGTAGAATCTGAATTCAGTGTTTTGACAAGCCAAATCGACAATGAGAAATTCAAGAAAGAGTTGATGAAGAAAAAAGTAGGCGATACTTTGAAAGTCAATGTTTTTGAAATTGAAGATGCGAAGGACGATAATCACGCGAAAAAGTATTTCCTAAATTTGGAAGGTGATGATTTGGAAAAAGAAGTTGGGCCGTTCTTTGAAGGGACCGTTACTGAAGTGAGCCGAGTTAACCCTGCGGAAGTCAACCAAGCGTTTTTTGATAAAATGTTTGGTCCAGACGCAGTTAAGACGGAAGAAGAGGCAAAAGCGAAATTGAAAGAAATTATTTCTGGACAATACAATTCACAGACGGAAGCGGTACTTTTCCGTAAGGTGCAAGATGAATTGTTGACTGCCAATAAAGACCAGATGCCATTGCCAGATGCGTTTTTGAAACGTTGGTTGGTGCAAGCAGACGAGAAAAATACAGCAGAAGCGGTAGAACGTGATTATGATGGTTTTGCTCAAAACTTGCGTTGGTCATTGATTAAAGGTAAATTCTCGAAAGAGCAGGAATTGAAAGTAGAAGAGCAAGACATCAAAGACCACATTGGAGATCAAATGATGCAGTATTTGAGTCAAATGGGCGGTCAATTGGGTGACATAAGCGGTTTCATGGATCAAATGATTGAGCGTGCGATGGGTGATGAAAAGCAAGTTCGTCAAGCTGCAGAAGCGGTGATGGACAATAAATTGTTTGATAAAATCGTCGAAACGGTAACGATTCAAGAAAATACGGTAACGCCTGATGAATTCAATAAAATAGTCGAAGACATCAAAGCAGCGGATGATGCAGAAAAAGCGGCGGCAGAAGCTATCGCAGCAGCAGAAGCAGGTGAGGAAAAGGAGTAAAGACGGCGCATGGTACTCGGCTCACTACTCATGTACAGCGTAGTGAATCATTGTGAATTTTAGGCTGATTTAGAATATTTTCGTATAAAAGTCAACCTAAAACGTGTATGTGCGTTATAAAAAAGTAGTTTTTTGTTTTTTTATAAAAAATCGCTTGTTAGTTATCCAAGTTAATAATGTCGGATGAATTTGCTCGAGTATTGTGTCTGAACGAGATAAAAAACGCAGGCATGGACTTAGCTATGCCAAGCATTTTAACGAAGTGCAAGCACAATAATCAATTAAATTAACCGAGAGTATTGACTTGAATGACTACTTAGGAACGCGAAATAGATAATCTTATCATTTTTGAGAGGATATTTAATCCATGTTTTTCACTTTAAAAATGCTCATTATATCAACATAAATCGCACTTTTAAAGCAAAACTAGGAACGAAAACGCTCTCTCAAAAAAGTAACTTTATTTAATTCGCGTTCCTTATTCAAAAATTTACTAACAAATACCATAAATATATGTTTCACAAGAATGAATTTATGAAGTATGCTACGAAGCACCTCAATATGAGTAGCATGCACTTAGAAAAATATATCGATAAGACGACTCCAATGGGTCCAAATATTCAAGGTTTTACGCCAGCGGTAATCGAAGAGCGTCAAATGAATATGGTTCAAATGGACGTTTTTTCGCGATTGATGATGGATAGAATTATGTTTTTGGGCGTAGCAGTGACTGATTATGTAGCGAATGTGATTCAAGCACAGTTGTTATTTTTGGACTCGACTGACCCGAAACGAGATATTCAAATGTACATCAATAGTCCAGGTGGTTCGGTAACGGCTGGTTTAGGAATGTATGACACGATGCAGTATGTTTCTCCAGATGTGGGAACGATTTGTACGGGTATCGCAGCTTCAATGGGTGCGGTTTTGTTGGCAGCAGGTACAAAAGGCAAGCGGACAGCATTGCCTCACAGTCGGGTGATGATTCACCAGCCAATGGGTGGTATGCAAGGTCAGGTGAGCGATATGGAAATTAACTACAAACTCATCAAGCAATTGCAAAAAGAATTGTATGATATTTTGGCGTTCCATACGGGTCAAACTTACGAAACAATTGATAAAGATTGTGATCGGGACAACTGGATGACGGCGACAGAATCGCAAGCATACGGTTTGGTTGATGAAGTATTGGCGAAGCCAAGCGAAATGAATAAGTAAAAATCACGGTTGACGGTTGACGGTAGATGATTAACGGTAAAGCACTAGCTATATCGTCAACCGTTTGCTGTCAACCGTTTTTCGTTTAATACGTTGCCCATGCAAATGCGTAAAAACAGACAAAATTACCGCTGCTCCTTCTGCGGTCGAGATAAATCAGAAGCGCTGCTTTTGATAGCGGGGATTGATGGGCATATCTGTGAGGTATGCGTTGAGCAAGCAGTAGAGATTTTGGAAGAAGAACTCTATGGGCACAAGAAAGAAGAAGAAAACGATTCAGCGATGCCTTCTAAGGCGGATATGCCCGAATTTGTACTTCCAGACGCTATTGCCCCAAAAGAAATCAAACAACACCTTGATCACTATGTGATTGGTCAGGAAGACGCAAAGAAATTCCTTTCAGTTGCGGTTTATAATCATTACAAAAGGTTGCGCCAGAAGTCTGAGGACGACGATGTAGAAATTGAGAAATCAAACGTGTTGTTCGTCGGTCGTACGGGCACAGGTAAGACTTTGATGGCGAAGACAATTGCTAAATTTTTAAATGTACCTTTTGCAATCGTGGATGCGACCGTTTTTACTGAAGCGGGATATGTTGGAGAGGATGTCGAGAGTATTTTAGCACGGTTGTTACAAGTTTGTGATTATAATATTAAGGCGGCAGAAAAGGGCATCGTTTACATTGATGAAATTGATAAAATTGCCCGAAAAATGGACAATCCGAGCATTACACGCGACGTCTCAGGCGAGGGTGTACAGCAGGGTTTGTTAAAAATGTTGGAAGGTACGATTGTGAATGTGCCCCCACAGGGCGGTCGCAAGCATCCAGAGCAAAAATTGGTAAAAATGGATACGCAAAACATCCTTTTTATCTGCGGCGGCGCCTTTGATGGCATCG
>JBLHWU010000139.1:0-17675 GCA_047629355.1 Saprospiraceae bacterium
CAGCAGGAGTTCATTTACTTGAACCATTTAAAGCAACAAAAAATAACCCGCTAAAATCAATTTCAAAAAGACTTCAATCATTGGGTTTCTCGTGTTCGTATTACCGTAGAAAATGCCATTGGTTCTATCAAAAGATGTCGATTAGTGAAAGAAAAATGGCGCGGCAAAATTCTTGAACGGATTGACCGTTGCATGGAAATTGCTGCTGGTTTACACAATTTGTGTATCGTTACACGAAAAACGACCTATGAAAAGGCTGAAAAACGCATTGATGAACTGCTTTTTTTTAGCCTTATTCAGAAAGTCTAATACAAGATTTATTTAAAATGAATTATTATCAAAAATTGATTATCCATACTTTATTGCTTGTTTTGTCAATAAGCGCACAAGCTCAAATTGTCAATGTTGAAAATAAGCGAACGCACCAGCAAGATACTTCTGGCGTGTTTGGAAACGTAGATTTAGGCGTCAACTTAGTTGAAAACGGTAGCACCATTTTGACCCTTCGCAGCGGGGCACAAGTCGAGTGGCTGAAAGGCAAAAATCTCTGGTTGTCTTCAACGAATTTTAACTTGGTCAGAGTGCAGGAAGACCGCTTTGTTAACAATGGTTTTCAGCATTTACGGTACAATTATAATTTTAATAAGCGATGGACTTATGAGGCATTCGGGCAGTTGCAATTCAACGAAAAAACGCGGATAAAATTACGAGCTTTAGCAGGTACAGGTGGACGCTTAACCTTGGCAAATAAAGATAAATCTAAGGCTTTTTGGGGAATGGCATACATGTTTGAGTTCAATGAGATTTCGGACACGAATATCATCAATCGTGACCATCGACTGTCCACTTATTTATCTTTTAATTGGCAACCTTTAAATAATTTGACGTTCTCGGGCACATCTTATTATCAACCGATTTTAAATGATTTTGGGAATGGACGATTGTCTTCCTTGTTGATGTTGCAATTAAATATTACCGATAAGTTATCCTTTAAAACGACTTTTCAAATAACCTACGATGGGCAATTGAAAAGAGATGCTCCAGGTGTGCCAGCAACGACTTATAGTCTAATCAATGGACTGCGATGGGATTTTTAAAGTGGTACGGGTTGCGGTCAGAGCTGTTAAGTTCTATTCTCTTTAGATGTTTTCGAAGCGAGGCTACCGCAAATTTTTAGTTTGCGCTCGTCGTGTTTGATAGACAATCAGGTTAAAAAGTAATAATTACTAAAAACTCAACAGATTTTCAGATTGATTGGTGACTTAGGAACGGTAAAAAAATAAGGGCAAAAGAAATACAGGAGAGTCGGGGAAGTTATTTTTTTACTGTTACATAGGAACGCGAATTAAATAAAGTTACTTTTTTGAGCGCGCGTTTTCGTTTCTAGTTTTTGCTTTAAAAGTGCGATTTATGTTGATATAATGAGCATTTTTAAAGTGAAAAATATGGACTAAATATCCGCTCAAAAATGTAAGATTATTTATTTCGCGTTCCTAAAGGGAGTTTGAGGGATAAAAGTGGTTTGCAAAACTGCTTTTATCCCTCAAAACCCCACTCGCGCTGCCGCAGGCAGCGCGCATTGTATTCTATGAAGCTCGAAAATCTTACGATTCTCTCGCTTCTTAAACTTTAAACAAACTTACTTTACAGCGTACTGAACCCAAGCTGAATTAAGAAAGTAATAGAACTTAAGAGCTGTCCACAACTCGAATTACGTAACTCGCAACTTATTCACATACGCGATGACCTCTGGGAAAAACTCATTAAATTCCGCTTCAAATAAATCATAATCCGCTTTCAAACTTTCTACCGAATTATTCAACAGTAGTGGCTGCGAAACCCGTGTTTTCATCCGTTCAAAAACGTAGCGCAAACCATCATCCCATCCATATTTGATTAACCAATTATCAGCAATCATTTCAGGCAAGCGGGCGCCAATTTTTGCAGGTAAAATATCGCGGTTTTTAGTCAAAATGGCATACACTTTTTTAGTATAATCTGTGATTGGTTCGTCCGAATATTTTTCCCAATTATTAGCTAAAAGATAGTCAAATAGCACATCCAAAACCACGGGCGCATATTTTCCATGATTGGCACGAAGCCGATGTGTCCCTTTTCTAACAACGAGATGATTGTCGGTATAATAATCAATTTTTCGGTGTAAATGAATTCCCTTTTGGACACCTTCCGAATAATTGGGGACCTCGCGATTGCGGATGAAATCAGCGATAAAATTGCCAATCAGCAAGTCTTCGTCCTCTCCAGATAAGTATAAATGTGCTAAGAAATTCACAGATTTAGGTTTAATATTTTGATGTAGCGGCTACTTTAGCTACCAAGTTGCCTGTATATGCTTGCAGCTTGGCAGCTAAAGCAGCCGCTACAAAATCAATTTCGGCAAAAATAGTCGAATTTTTGACTTAAATCACGCCAAAAATTAATAAAATAATATCTTTGCGCCGCTTTAAAATAACGGTAAGGTTTTTGGCTTTTAATTTAAGCAAAAATCTATTCTTTAAAAATACTTGAAAGTTAAGGTTAGCACAAGAAACGAGCAATCGAGAAAATCGAAGCAATCAAGCTAATCGAATCAATCAAGAAATTGAATCAATCAAAATGGCATTACAGTGTGGAATTGTCGGCTTGCCGAATGTTGGAAAATCTACTTTATTCAATGCGTTGACCAATGCAAAAGCGTTGGCTGCGAATTATCCGTTTGCGACGAAAGACCCGAATTTGGGCGTGATTACGGTACCAGATGACCGTTTGGCGAAGTTGTCAGATATCGTGAATCCGCAAAAGATTTTACCGACGACCATTGATATTTTGGACATCGCAGGCTTGATTAAGGGTGCAAGTAAAGGCGAAGGATTGGGTAACCAGTTTTTGGGCAATATCCGTGAAGTCGATGCGATTATTCACGTTGTTCGATGTTTTGACGACGACAATGTGGTGCATGTTGACGGTAGTGTTGACTCGGTTCGGGATAAGGAAATCATTGATACGGAATTACTTTTTAAAGACATTGAAACGGCGGAAAAACGTTTTGATAAATTGAAAAAAGGCGCGAAAGGTGGTGGAAAAGACGAGAAGCGACTGGTGGAAATTGGACAAGAAATTATTGACCACTTGATGGCTGGCAAGCCTGGTCGTTCTTTAGAATTGGACGAAACAGGCGAGGAGATTTTGAGCGAAATGATGTTGTTGACTTCCAAGCCCGTTTTATATGTTTGTAATGTAGACGAAGAAAGTGTACTGACTGGAAATGTGCACACCGAACGCTTGAAAGAGTTGGTGAAACCTGAAAAAGCGGAGGTTATTTTAATCTCAGCGGCTATCGAAGCAGACATCGTGGAACTGGAAGATCCAGAAGAACGAATGATGTTTTTGGAAGAAATGGGCTTGACGGAACCAGGTGTTAATAAAGTAATTCAAGCAGGTTATAAATTGCTGAATTTGATTACTTATTTCACGGCAGGTGAAAAAGAAGTGCGAGCGTGGACTATTCAAGAAGGTTGGAAAGCACCGAAAGCAGCGAGTGTAATTCATACTGATTTTGAAAAAGGATTCATTCGGGCAGAGGTCATTAAATATGCAGATTATATCCAATATGGCTCAGAAGCTGCGGTAAAAGAAGCAGGAAAAATGGGCGTTGAAGGTAAGGAATATGTAGTGGGAGATGGAGATGTGATGCACTTTAGATTTAATGTGTAATAGAATAAAAAATAGGGTGCATTGTTAAAATGCACCCTATTTTTTTTATAAAAAAATATCCACCGAGGTTCAGTCGGTAGATGTTTGAAAAATATGTTTACTAAATTATTCTATTTAATTGATTTTCTGAACAGAGCACCGCTATTCGTATTTTGCTTCGTCTTCGTATCTCCATGATAGCGTACCGTCGAGCCATCACTTAAAGTGGCTAACATACTATGACTAACTTCTAATTCAAAACTGGAGGATGATGACTCTATCAAATTTGCCGATGTAACTGCAAATGCTTCCCCCTTGAATTCTGAACATGAAGCCCCGAAGCCTAGCAAGCCCTTCGCAGTACCTGGTTAATTACTACGCGTTACTTACATGTTCTGTTTTCAATGATTGAAAATATAACTCTCCACCTGATTTTAAAATCAAAGCGGTCTTTATTTCCGTTGTCACCTCTTGCTCAAACTTGACTACCGAGCTTGAACTGACATTCATTGATAAGGTTGTTGTCGTCAAGTCTTGTAGCTTCACATCTGAACCTGCTGAAGCATCTATCTGTACATTTTTTCCATCAAAACTATCCGTCGTTTTGATGCTTGAAGAGCTATGTGCCTTCAAATATTCCAAACGTGGCATGGTGAGGTTTGCCTTGATTGAATTAATGGAAGTTCCTGGTTTCTATCGGATAATTAGCACATTATCTTCGACTATTGTTTCAATGGGTTCTAAAAGATTGCTTTCGGCTTTTAGGTTGACCCTGTTCTCACCTTTTGACAATTTGACTTGAATGCCACTCCCTACTCTCAAGCTCGTAAAAGGTGGTACTTGGGGATATTGTTCGCTCATTTCTCCATTGCCTTGGACACTCTTTTTTTTAGGGAAATCAAATGAAAAATGCCCTATAAGAACCAAGCTAAAAATCGAAATAGCTATAGTACTAACTATTTTATTTCTTAAAAACTGTCGATAGAGTGTACTACATTAGCGGCATCACTTTTCGATTTACGACTTCGGTTGAACGTTTTTTGATATAAAATTTTTTATACCCGCTATAATTTTACACCTTTGTTATGTTTTTTTACTTCTTATACTAACTATCCATTCTAAATACTTTCTTGAATCGTTAGATTCAAGATGATTCCTCTTGTTTCCAAAAGTGAAAAATGAGGGAAATTTGCCCTGTCTAAATGGCGGAGTTATTTTTTATCGTTACTAAGTAACTTAATTTTTCACTGTTACCAAATTAGATTTTAATTTTAGACCTCATAACAAATAATATGCAAATAGAAGATGCTATTAAACAGAAAAAGCCTTTTAAAAACGAGAGACACCGGGCAATTATTAATCTGTTATACACAACCAATATGGTACGTGATCGGAATAAATCTATCTTGAAAGAATTTGGTTTAACCATGCAGCAATACAATGTCTTGCGGATATTGCGTGGAGCTGGAAAACCGATTTCTACGCGAATTATTCGCCAGCGGTTATTAGATAAAATGGCGGATGCTTCTCGTTTGGTTGACCGAATTACACAGAAAAACTTGGTGGAACGTACGTCATGTGCGAATGACAAACGGTTGGTAGATGTTAGTTTGTCTGAAGAAGGGGAAGCATTATTGCTAAAAATTGATAACAAGCATCCAGAAATGTATGATTTGCTCGGGTCGTTGACGGAGGAGGAAGCTAAAATATTGAATAATTTACTGGATAAAGTTCGATTGGATTAACTGCGTTTTAAAGAAAAACGGCTAAGGGTTAATCTTTTTCAATGCGAACGATGTTTAAACACTGACTATTAAATTTTTTCACTGATTTAAATTTAAAAAAATGACAAAAAATTCATTCTTAGCTTTATTTTTTATCGCCTTTGGTTTGGCCGCAGTCGCTTTCACCAATCCTGTTGAAACTATAAAAATTAATACCGAAAAAAGCGTCGTTTCGTGGAAAGGTTATAAAGTGACAGGCGAACATGCAGGGACGATAGCCGTTAAAAATGGTGAACTGACTTTTGATAATGGAAAATTAACGGGAGGTTCGTTTGATATTGATATGACTACGATTACTTGCACAGACTTGGAGGGCGATTGGGCGAAAAAATTGGAAGGACACTTGAAATCTGCGGACTTCTTTGGTGTTGAAAATCATCCGACCGCAAAATTTGTCATCACAAAAGTAGCCAGTCGAGGTGCAGCAGGGGAGTATAAAATCACAGGAAATCTGAGCATTAAAGACATTACTAAGGAGATTAGATTTAATGCGACGGCTTCAAAAACAGGCGCGACAGCGGAAATTCAATTAGACCGCACCGATTTTGATGTAAAATATGGTTCTGGCAGTTTTTTCGATAGCTTGGGCGATAAAACAATTTACGACGAATTTGATTTAAATGTTAAATTAATGCTCAATTAATTTTAAAAAATCACTGTTATAACAACAGGTTCAGTTCTTTGTTATATATTTGTGTTCAGGTACTCATGTATGATTTTTATCATATCAGTACAGGCTAAATGTTAAATTTGTACCCCGAATTTAATTGATGGAAGATTAAGCGTTTGTGCTTGTTCTTCCATTTTTACTTTGTAAAAGTTCCTCTTTTTTATCATAAGTGGCTAGGAAGAATAAACCGAGTGCCATCAGGATTAATTTTCGAATGCGGCGAACGATACCGACACCAAAGCCAATATCTTCCGTATAGCCCAAAGTTTTTGCAATTTCTGCCTGTGCAGCTTCTGATACACCCAATTGTCCGGGTATTAAAAAGAAAATTCCATTGATGACATTAACTATTGTACTAAAAAATATTGCCTCAATAAAGGTCATCTCTGCGCCCAATAAATTCATCAAAAGCATTACTTCCAATACACCTAACATGCGTCCACAAGTATGCCAGAATCCTGCTATTACGAGCGAACGAACGCCAGTTGTATAGCTTTTATTAAGGTTGTCATCCAGCGTTGACATTTGGGATTTTTTGGATTCTAAAAATTTACGAAGTGGTGGAATTTTATTTGCTAACTTCATAGCCGTTCCAGATAATCCTTTTATTTGAAAATTAACCCATAAACCATTTAAAATCAGTAAGATAAATAAATAACCAGTGCAAGCAATTAGTAGTCCTTTATGAATAGGAATAACCAAAAGTGACACGCCTAATCCAATAATATTGAACAGCATTTTGACGATGTAATCAATCGTTTTATCAATAATTACACTTGGTAAGCCGTCAGAAAGTGGGACGTCAGATTTGATTAAATAAGCGCGTGCTGTCTCTCCGCCAAGATTAGCAGAAGGGGCGGTCATATTTACGGCTTCTGCAATTAATTTGAGTCGAAACAATTGAAAAATAGGAATCCGGTGTCCCATAAATTTCAAAATCTGATGCCACGCTAGCGTATGACAAATATTCCAAACAACCGCCAATAATAAAATCGGAATGCTCCACCAACCCACTTTTTGCAAGTTCGCTAACAACTCCTCCCATCCTAGCTTTTGAATGAAATAAATCAGTACAGCAATACCGACCAACAAGAAAATTCTTTTTAACCATTTCGATTTCATAGGACAGCTTACTGATTATGGGTTGCGAGTTGAGTATTGATTTTTTTTGTGAGTTCTGTATTTTTTAGCCAATTCATGAATTTGTTGGCGCGGGCATCCCAGGTTAATTGCTCACCAGACTTTCGGGCTGCGATGCCTAATTTTGACAACAATTCTGGATTTTCGTAAAGTTCTGTCAGCATTGCAGAAGCGGCAGGAACATCGTCAGGTTTAGACAACATCGCATTTTTTCGATGCTCTAATAATTCCTGAATATCTGCTGTGGCTGCTGCTAAAATCGGACGACCAGATGCTAAATATGGAAATAATTTAAACGGTAAAACTGTTCGCCCAAACTTCTGCAATGGCGCAGAAACTGGCGGAATTATCAACACATCTGCCGCATATAAATAGTCGGAAACTTTCTGAATTGGTTGCCGTCCCGCCCAGATGATATTTTGTACGTTTTTCTCCGCCGCATAGCCTTGCAATCGTACTAAATCTTCGGGGCGACCACCAACCATCACAAATTTTATTTTAGGTTGCAATGCTGCTAACTCAACAATACTTCCCATGCCTTTATTCGGCTGCATATTGCCGGTATAAATGACGTAAAAATCATTTTTCGGCAAATCACATTTTCCTCTCGCGGACTCTTTTGACAATACAGGCTGCATATCCGACTCATCATATCCATTGTGTAAAACCAGCATTTTTTCCGCAGGCATACCCACATCAATCATCGAATCCGCTGATAATTTACTATGTGTGACAACGCCTAAAAAATTAGGTTTTTGCGCCCATTTTGAAATGGTTTCAAATGCTTTTGGAAATTCCACCCCCAATCGGCGGTAAGTTTCAAAAATCACATTTTTACCAATTAAATAGCTGAAAGTTGCCGCTAATTCGTTTCGAGTATAGATAATATCATACTTTTTCAACATCGCATACATTGGTGCTGCTAAAAAATGCGTAAACTTTTCAATTCGATAATCACTTGCTGGAATCGTTGGTATCGTTTTGAACGTCAGTCCTTTAGGAATGTTGTAATATTTGACGATTTCAGCTTCAACGTTGTATTTTGGGTTAAATAATCCCTTTGCCTGTGTTGGAATTAGCATATCTACGTCCAATCCAGCAGCATGCAAAGCCGCTGCATTTTTAATCACTTGTTGCGTGTTTGTCGCATGGTGAGGGAAACGTTCGTCAGAGATAATTGCCACCTTAGGCAATTTGATATGGTGATTTTTTTTCATAAAAAAATGAATTTAATAAATTAGACCAGAATGCGCAGCTATTTTTTCTTGTAAAAAGTTTTAAAAACGAGTGCATCGTCCTTTCACGCACTCATTTTTTAAGGTTCTTAGAAGGAAAAAGAATAGGTATAATGGACTAAGGAACGCGGAATAAATAAATGCAGATTCTTGGAAGTGAGGTTTTGTTCTCCCTTTTTGTTTTAAACGTGCGATTTATGTTGATATAATGAGCGTTTTCAAAGTGAAAAATGAGGACAAAATATCCTGTCAAGAATCTGCATTTATTTAATTCGCGTTTCTAAGCGGCGCAAAAATATAAATTAAGCGGGAATTGAGTTTGTTTTTTACAAGAATCCAGAAAAAGGTTACATTTACAGGACTATTTTCATTCAAAACAAAAGCGATGTCCAATAAAATACAACTTTCCATCTTTCTGCTTTTTTGCATCCAAGTTTTAAATGCCCAATCCATTAAAGTTCAACCCTATTTACAAGATGCTTCACCGCATTCCATATTTATCCTTTGGGAAACGGATTCTTTATCTGAAAGCATTGTCGAATGGGGACTAACGGATGATTTGGTAAATACCAGTACCGGGACTGCCATAACTTCTGCCGGAACTGCCCAAATCCACGAAGTCCAATTGGTAAATTTAGAACGATTTACCAAGTATTTTTATCGCGTCAAAGCTGGCGATGCTGTGTCCGCCATTTTTCAATTTAAAACACCGCCCTTTGCTTCTGACCACGAGCCGTTTCGCATTATTGCAATGAGTGATATGCAACAGGATGGGGCTTTTCCAAATAAATTTCAGGAAATAGTTAATGAAGGTATTATGGATTATTTATCAGATGAGTTTGGCGGCGAAATTATCGACCAAGTGGCGTTGGTGATGATTTCTGGTGATTTGGTAAGCAATGGGAATAATTACGAATCTTGGGCGAACACTTTTTTCAATCCTGCGGAAAATTTATTCAGCCAAGTCCCTGTCTATCCCGTACCTGGGAATCACGAAAATAACTCGACTTACTTTTTTCAATACTTTAAATTACCAGAAAACGGAACATCGAATTTGGAAGAGCATTGGTGGCATAAGGATTATGGAAATGTGCGCATTATCGGATTGGATTCCAACGGGCCGTATGACGGACCAGAACAATTGGATTGGTTGGAAAATACGTTAGCCGAAACTGCAACTGCGGATTCGATTGACTTCGTTTTTGCGCAACTTCACCATCCACATAAATCAGAATTATGGACGCCTGGAGAATCTAATTTCACCGGCGAAGTCATCAATAAACTGGAGCAATTTTCGACGGAAAGTGGCAAGCCGAGCATTCATTTTTTCGGACATACCCACGGTTATTCCCGAGGACAATCCCGGGATCATAAACATCTTTGGATAAATGTTGCTACAGCAGGTGGCGCGATTGATAATTGGGGCGAATTCCCTAATTTTGATTACGATGAATTCTCTGTTTCTCAAGATGATTATGGTTTTGTTTCTATTGAAATTACGGACGATGCTGACCCAAAAGTTGTCGTCAAACGCATCAGCCGAGGGGATCAAGATGCGGTGATTGATAATGAAATTACGGACAGTTTGACGCTTCGTTTATTTCCTTTGACTGTTGACATACCCTTGCCTATTTTCCCTCTTGATGAAACCATCTTTCCAGAATGTGTAACTTTGAAAGCAAGTCTATTTTCCTCCCCGAATGCTTCCGCAACACATGGGCAAAGTCATTGGCAAGTGTCCACAAATCCTGATGGTTTTGACAACCCAATTGCCGAAAGTTGGAAGAATTTTGAAAACTGGTATTTTGAAGAAGACACCCAAGCTAATGATGATTTGACCGATGAAAAAATCTTAGGATTGGGGGAGAATACAGATTATTGGTGGCGGGTTCGATACCGAGATAGAGAAATGAATTGGAGTGATTGGACGGCAGCCGTTCCTTTTTTGACGGGTGAATCAATGGCATTACCGAATCTTTTGATGAATGCTGGTGCGGAGGATAGTCTGTCTAATTGGAGTGTAATTGAAGGAGTGGTTGAAGCCTTGACAGCGGGTGTTTGTGAGGGCATTAATCCACATTCTGGCGAGCGATATTTTGCGGTTGGTGGCTTGTGTGAACACAGTGATGTTGGGCGATGTGTGCAGGCTGTGGATGTTTCGACCTTTGCGGATTCGATTGATGCGGGTGGTTATTTGGTGAATTTTGGTGGTTTTTTGTCTGATTTTGGCGGCAGTGATTTACCAGAGATGCGCCTGCTATTTTTTGATGAAAACCTAGTTGAATTGGGTACAAGTAATACGCTTTCTACACTCAATGCTTCGTGGACGATGTTTAGTGAATGGCAATCTATTCCGCCGCAAACGCGAACGATTCAACTAGAATTAAAAGGCACTCGAAATGCTGGGACAGATAATGATTCTTACTTTGATGATTTGTTCTTGACGGTAGGGGCGAGTGATATTGACTGTACGGGATTTGTTTCGGTGGTGAATCAGCCGATGCCGAAAGCTGCTTTGAATATGGTGCCAAATCCAATGAATTCGAGTGGGAATATTGCACTGCCAGAAGGGATTTTTACGGATTTAAAACTTTTTGTAGTAGATGCAAAAGGAGTGAAAATGGCATGCCCGATTAGATATGAAATGGATAGGGTAGTGGTAGAAAAAGGGAATTTGAAAAGTGGTACTTATTTCTTCTTTTTGAGAGGAAATGGTGCTGTTTTGGGTAGTGGAAAGATGGTGGTCGTGGATTAATCCAAAAAGTGCTTGAATTTATAGCAATTAGTGATAAAATTATTTCTTTTTAAATATGTTGCAAACTAATGGAAACCTCAGCAAAACGATGATTCTATGGTAGAAATTAGGAAACACAAGCAAGAGATTGAACCTGATGAGAAAATAAAGGTAATTGTATCTTTTTTGATTATTGTTGGGTTAATTGGACTTTCAATAATGATGGGTTTAGAGAAAGAGAAATCGGATGAAATTATGATTGAAAATCTTGAACAAAGTAAGCAACTATATGCTCTTAAAATCCGAAAATTGAAATCCGAAAAATTATTTCCAGCCTTTGAAAGATTATTTGAGGAAGGAAGGACCGCAATGAATCGAAAAGCTTATTTTGATGCAGTATTTAAATATAAACAAGCTATTGTCTTTAATGAAAACAGTTTAAAAGCACATCAAGAATTAAAAATTGCGTTAGAGAAGTCTTGTTTAGAAAATAGAGAAAATCATTGTAAGGAAATAGCAAAAATCAAGCGTAGAATTGAATTTTTGAAAGATAATTCTTCTTTTGACATTTTGGAATAGAGAAAGGACTTTATGCTAATTAAAGTTCTTGGAGGATTGAGTCGTCCATCTTAGAAACGCTTGGATTCATATAATTAATTCGCAAAACCAATATTTTTAGATCACTTTTGTTAAGAAAAAGTAGAACCCCCCCACAGATACACCAATTTACAAATACACCAATATACCATAATAAATGTTTGGAAAAGTAAAAAAATGGCTCGGAATCGAGGGCGTAAAATTAGAATTAGATTTACCTGAAACTGCGTTTAAGCAAGTCGAAGCGGTAACGGGTAAAATTCGATTTTACAGCAAAAATGCGCAAGAAGTCACAGGCATCAAAGTGCAATTTATTGAAAAATATTCACGTGGACGAGGAGACGACAAACGCATTGATGAATATCAGTTAGGTGAAATTGAATTCAACGAAACGATTCAAATTCCTGAAGAAGAAATGATTGAAATTGAATTCACGCTACCATTTTCGATGATGCAGTCAGCGGTAGATACTTTTGGTGACCGCAATATTTTAACGAGTGGACTGGCGACTTTGGCAAAGTCTTTAAACAGTGTGCAATCGCAATATTTTGTGGAGGCAGAAGCAAAAGTGACGGGGACTGCGTTGAGTCCGTTTGATAGGCAATCAATTGATTTGCAGTAGCAAAAATGCGAGATTGAGGGAGAAGAACGGTTTTGTAAAAACCGTTCTTCTCCCTCAATAATCACCGGGGCGGTGTAAAAAGTCGGTTTTAGTGACAAGTTTAGTAAACTTAAAATCAGAAAATTACATAAAACAAAAGAGCTAATTTCAAATATAAATTGACTTTCTACACAAGCCCCACTATATTTTGTGAAATTATCACTCATTTTTTAATCAAAAAGCTCCTCCATTAGTTTTTCAAAATCTACCCCCTGAAAATTCCCAGAACTCATCAACAACAAATTCTTCTTATTCCAATCCTGTTCCTTCAAAAATGCCTCAAACGGTTCTCTTTCTGTAAAAACATATAAATTCGGATGCTGAAAATTAGCTTGAATGTCTGCTTTTGAAATCGGCGGCAACTCCTTCATTTTCAAGGTATGTTCACTAAAAAACACTACCCCAATATCCGCTGCATTCAAAGTCCCTTGATATTCGGGTAAAAATATTTTATTCAAACTACTAAAAGTATGCAACTCCACACAAGCGAATAATTGCCGATTGGCATATTGATTTTTCACTGCTTTTACTGTCGCTCGAACTTTCGAGGGCGCATGCGCAAAATCCAGCCAAGTATTGGACGTCCACTCTTTTCGCAACAATTGCAAACGCTTAGCTGCTCCTTTAAAACTTTGTACCGCTTCAAAAAATTCATCGTGGCTAATTCCAATTTCTTGACAAACCAAAAAAGCCGCTTTCAAGTTTTCCATATTGTGCTCTCCAAAAATCTGAATTGGCACATTTTCTCCCCATCGACTTGGAATCGTGGTTCCTTTTCCGACTGTTTTTGCTTTAAAACCTTCATAAGGCGTAGCTGAAAATGCTGCTTTTGAATCTTTTAAAATTTGCTTAATGTGCTCATCTTTTTGGTAGAAAAATAGGGACGCATCAGGAGCTAAATTTTCCAAGAACAAACCAAATTGCTCTAAATATCCCTTAAAAGTTGGAAAAACATTGATATGATCCCAAGCAATACCCGTCATAATCGCATACTGCGGTTTATAGTGCAAAAATTTTGGACGCCTATCCAAAGCCGATGATAAATACTCATCTCCTTCAATAATCATCAAGCGCGCATCCGATAATTTGACCATTCTTTCAAATCCTTCGAGCTGTGCGCCAACTAAATAATCGAATCGTTTGTTACATTTTCGCAAAATGTGCATTATCATGGAAGTCGTCGTGGTTTTTCCATGACTTCCCGACACGACCACGCGGATTTTATCCTTCGCATGCTCGTAAATATATTCGGGAAAGGAATAAATGGGAATGCCCAATTCCTGTGCTTTCAACAATTCAGGATTGTCGACACGCGCGTGCATACCAAGAATAATTGCATCAATATTGCTAGTAATGTTTTCTGGATGCCAGCCCATTTGTTTGGGTAGCAAACCATATTTTGCCAAACGGTCACGAGCAGGATTGTAAATTTCATCGTCCGAGCCCGTTACGGTATGGTGATTGTTGTGTAGTGCGAGGGCGAGGTTGTGCATCACTGCGCCACCTGTTGCAATTAAATGAATTCGCATAAACTTAGACCATTTTTTGTCAGAAAACAGAAGGGAAACTTTTTTGCTGTCAGACGCGAGAGATTCTGACTTCTAATAGCAGGGCGGTCTGGCTTCTGACTTCTTTTTTTTTCGTATTTTGCGCCCAAATTACGCATTCAAAAGAGAATTTAGCTTTTTTCTGAATGTTTTTTGAAAATTAGGCACTATTTTTTAAACCATTGACGTTCAATTGCTTTATTATAATTATTGCTCAATTTAATACATCCAATTACGAAAGATTTTAAAAATTTGACGTTTTTGAAATCACATAAAATCCTAATGTCATGAAAAAACGAATGTTAAAATCAACCGTTTTGTTCTTTGCTCTTGCAGCTTTTGCTTCCTCTTTTACTTCTTGTAATAAAGGATATGGCTGTCCCTCTAATTTTTCTGTAGATAAAATGGCAGTGCAAGCTGCAAGTGTAGTAGCTTCGGCGGCTGCAGCAACAATTTGTGAATAATATGAAGTGGAAACAACTAACATCGGTTAGTCAACTTGACGAAATAGTAACGCGTTCGAAGGAAACGCCAGTTTTGATTTTCAAACACAGCACCCGTTGTAGCATCAGTTCAATGGCGCGTTTTCGTTTGGAAGATGACTGGGATTTTCCAGAGACAGCATTAGAGCCTTATTACTTGGATTTGATTGCGTATCGCAATATTTCTAAAGCCATCGTTGACCGTTTTTCTATACACCACGAATCGCCGCAAGTGCTGTTGATTCGAGATGGTGAATGCACGTATGATGCCTCTCATTTGGACATTTCCGTAAGTGAATTGCAGGAGAGTTATAAAAATACGTTTTAAAGAGCATCTTTTTGTTCTTTAAATTAAGGGAGTTGGTACCTTATTTATTGCCAATTTCCTAAATAGCCTAATGAACCAATTACCAGTTCATTAGGCTATTACTATTTTTGAAAATAAAAAAATACTAATGATTGAAATAATCGAAACCACCGACGGTTCCCATTCATTATTCTCTGAAAAGTTTGGGATTACTTATCATTCTAAACACGGGGCAGTACAGGAATCTCAACACATTTTTATTGAAGCTGGGTTGCATCAAAAAGCAGCAGATTCAAAAGAATTATCAGTTTTAGAAATTGGTTTTGGTTCTGGTTTGAATGTTTTTATGACTTATTTAGAAGCAAAAAATACAGGCTTGACAATTAATATAGAAACCTATGAAATTTATCCAATTTCTAATGAGCAGGCAGAAGTATTGAATTACCCACAAGTTTTAAATGCCAAAAATGAAGCAGCTATTTTCAAAAAAATACATACTTGTGAATGGGGGAAGTCGATTGAAATAGCTAATTTTTTCACTTTCCAAAAACATCAAAAAGATTTTTTAGAAATAGAAGAAGCAGGGAAATTTGATGTGATTTATTTTGATGCGTTTGCACCAGATGCACAGCCTGAATTATGGGATGCTAATTTGTTGAAAAAAATGTATGATTCCTTGAAAACTGGTGGTGTGATGACGACTTATTGCGCAAAAGGTATAGTTAAACGAACGTTGAAAAGTGTAGGATTTGAAACTGAATCAATTCCTGGACCTCCAGGTAAACGAGAAATGACGCGGGCTTGGAAACGCTAAGACGACTTTACTTTGTACGTTTCTTTTTCAAATCTGCCTGTAAAATTTCTACTAAAATCGGATGCACTTTTAGCTTTTTAGCAATGGCTTTTGCGTTCGCATTTTTCTCTTTTAAAAGTAGTTGTTTCTGAATTTCTTCAACAAAATCGACTTCTATTTCGAGAAATTTGGCGATGGTCTCCTTTTTAACTTTCTCATCAGTCATATTTTGAATGCTGACAATAGATTGTTTGAGGCGACCTTTTCAGCACCTTTTTCAATTCCTTGTAGGTAAAGAATATCCGTATTTACATCAAATCCTATATCATTCATATCGTTAACTGTTTTAATGGTTTGATTCTGCAAGTTACGCAGTCTTGACAACATAATCAATTGATTGATGAATTTTTTTGTCGCCAACGAATCTCCTTTTAATTCAACAAGTCGCCGAATAATTCGTTCAACCAATTCATGGGTAGAGATATTTTTATGAGAAGCAAAGAGACTTAATAAGACCTCTTCTGGATAAATAGACTTCAAAAAATCCTGATAGTCAAAATCTTGAATGTTAATAACGGTGAATGAAAACTGGAGTTGACCAAAGGAGATAGTTGTATTCATTTTCGCCTTGCCAACTCCTAAAAATACAACGAATTGTAGGACTGGTTTACCTGTATTTTTGTGCAGCATACCGACGTATTCTAACATCCGTTTGTCCATTTTTAGAAAATCTTTAGACTCAAATTCAAATTGGACAGCTGCGCCCGTTGGTAGTCAGAGTTATAAATCAGTCTTAAAAAATCTGGCTCTTTTTCTTTGGTAGTTTGCTGTTTAATTTCTGGCAGATTTTCAATTTTTAAAATATCTGTCTGCAAAACCCGCTTGAATAGAAACGGGATTAAATTACCACAGTTTTCTTTGATAATTTTGTCAATATAATTGGCCTCGTGTTTGTCGTTCGGCAAATTGCCCTTTTGTTTGCTCATTAGTCGGGCGTTGGAAGATGGCGATTTTTCTACACCAAAATTCCCGCAATCGCCGCCGTCAAAAAGCTTGCAATTGTCCCACCAATCAACGCTTTTATCCCTAACTCTGTCAACACTTTTCGTTGTCCCGGTGCAATTGCGCTGATGCCACCAATCTGAATACCGATAGAGGCGAAGTTGGCAAAACCGCAGAGTGCATAAGTCGCAATCAACAATGATTTTTCTGAAAGTTCCCCTTTTACACCTTCCAATTGTGCATATCCAACAAACTCATTAATCGTCGTTTTAATACCCAAAAGCTGACCAACAATCATCGAATCTGCCCAATCTACACCCAATAACCAAGCGACTGGTGCGAAAACAACGCCTAATAAAAATTCTAAATTGAACTGAGAGAATTGCTCAAAGTTAGCATCAACCAAACCATTTAAACCCGTCCATGCACCGAATAAATCGCCTAAAACGTAATTGACCATCGCAATCATCGCAGTAAAAACAAGTAGCATTGCACCCACATTCACTGCTAATTTCAATCCATCAGTCGTACCGCGAGAGATAGCATCCAATATATTGCTACCCGCATCTTGTGGCGCAATATCCAACTGCTGCATCTTTAAAGTAATCTCTTCTTCTTCGGGGTAAAGCAGTTTAGCGGCCACAATTGCCGCTGGTGCAGAAATCAAAGAAGCGGCTAATAAATGCTTAGCAAATAACTCTTGCGCAACGGTATCTGCACCGCCCAGAAAGCCAATATAGGCAGCAAAAACGCCACCTGCAATCGTTGCCATTCCGCCTGTCATTAAGCACAACATTTCAGATTTTGACATATTTTCCAAAAATGGTTTAACGACTAAAGGTGCTTCTGTTTGACCAATAAATACGTTTGCCGCGGCTGCAAGACTTTCCGCACCCGTCAAATTCATCGTCTTACTCATAACCCAGGCAAATCCCTTGATAATGATTTGAAGAATCCCCAAATAGTAGAGTAGAGAGGACAATGCCGAAAAAAATACTACCGTTGGTAGCACTTTAAAGGCAAAAATATA
>JBLHWU010000140.1:0-17588 GCA_047629355.1 Saprospiraceae bacterium
TAATACTTTCATGCGATAGAATTATAGTAAATCACAATTGAAATCTATAAAATCCTGATTGTCAATTCAACTCAATTAAAATTCACCCTACTTTAATCGGACACTACTCAATTTTTTAAATGTCTAAAAAAGAAAAATAACTGCGCCATTTGGTTAATTTATTAATTTCCTACTATCTTAAAACCAGTTAAGACAAAGCACAAAAACGCATTTTTATTCGGAAATACGATGATTTAACACCAATTTACAAATCCTTTACATTTTTAGTTTTAAACTTAATTGCAAATTTACAAAACCTTCATTTCAACTTCATTTCTAAGTCTCACCTTTGCATCGAATTTAAGATATTACAGCAATTTAAAAACAAAAAAAATTCTAATCAATATGAAAAAGGTAATTTTATCCTTTCTCAGCCTCTTGGCTATCCTCACCAGCATTTCTGCTCAAAACGGCACAATCGCCGGAAAAGTAATGGAATCTGACTCTGGTTTTGAAGTTATCGGTGGAACAATTATGGTTCTCGGTACAGATAATGGTACCGTGACTGATTTTGACGGTACCTACCAAATCAAAATCGAACCGGGTACTTATCAACTGGAATTTTCTTACGTTGGTATGGTTTCCCAAACGTTTGATGTAGAAGTGAAAGGTAGAGATTTGACTACTTTGGATGTGCAATTGGGTACCAGTTCGATTGATTTAGGATTGGATATAACGGTGACGGCGAAGGCTTCGCGGACATCCGTAGCAGCGTTGATGACTTTGCAAAAGAAAGCGCCAACTGTAGTGGATGGTATCGGTTCTCAGCAAATCGCGCAAAGTGGCGATAGCGATGTAGCCTCTGCAGTACGACGAGTAACGGGCGTGACAATCGAAGGTGGCAAATATGTTTACGTGCGTGGATTGGGTGATCGATACAGCAAAACGACTTTGAATGGTGCGGAAATCCCAGGACTTGACCCGAATAGAAATACGGTTCAAATGGATTTATTTCCAACCAACTTGGTAGACAATATATTAGTGTATAAAACTTTTGCACCAAACCTTCCAGGTGATTTTTCTGGTGGATTGGTAGATATTGCGACAAAAGATTTTCCTTCGCAATTTACCTTAAATGCTTCCGTAAGTGCAGGTTTTAATACCAATGTAACCTTTCAAGATGACTTTTTGACGTCTCCAACAAGTGGCACTGACTTCTTGGGTATGGATGATGGAAATCGTGCATTACCGCAAATTATTACGGACAATCAAAACAATTTTCCACAGTTTGGGGAAGGTTTGAGTAATTCAGATAAAGCACAGGATATTGCAAATTTGACCAACTCTTTTGATAACAATTGGAAGCAATCGAACAAGACGCCGTTTTTAAATACAGGCTTTTCTGTTTCTGTTGGTGACCAAAAAGAATTATTTGGCAAGCCATTGGGCGTTATCGCAGCGTTGAGTTATGACCGTTCTTACAACGGGTATTCTAATGGCGAAACGGGTATTTATGAATTGACGGCGCGAGTTGACCAAACGAATGTGTTGACTTCACAATTGTCGACAGTTGACCAAAAAGGCGTTGAAGAAGTGATTTGGGGTGGAATGTTGAGCACGTCTTTGAAAATCAATTCTAATAATAAATTAGGTTTGATGTTTATGCGCAACCAAAGCGGTACAAACTCGGTTACTTTTCAAGAAGGACAGAAGCGAAGAGATGATCCAGACGATATTTTTCAAGCTCGAACTTGGGAGTATTTGGAGCGTAGTTTGACCACTGCACAAGCGAATGGTAAGCACGTTTTTGCGGATATGAACAACGTTGCAATCGACTGGTTGGCATCTTATTCTATCTCTCAACAAGATGAGCCAGATTTGCGTTTTTTCACCAATCGTTACCGTCAAGATGACGACCGCTACTTTTTGAAACCTTCGAGTGATGTTCCTGCGTCGCGTTTTGATAGAAATTTGAATCAAGCAAATATGGATACAAAAGTGAACGTTGCGATTCCATTTAAGCAATGGAATGGATTGAAATCTATGCTTCGTGTCGGTGGTTCGTATGTCTTCCGTGACCGTGAATTCCGAGAGTCTCGCTATAACTTTAATAGCGGTTCTTTCTCTTTTCCAAATGGTGATGTAGCAACGTATTTTGACCCTGAAAACTTGATTCAAGCGAATGACGCTGGCTATACCAATCCTGGTGATGGAATTTATGTTTCTTCCAATTTCCGACAAGCGAATAACTACAATGCAGACCAAACCGTAATGGCGGGTTACTTGATGGCAGAGTTGCCTTTGACGGCGAAATTGCGAGCAGTAACAGGCGCAAGAGTAGAAACGACGGCGGTTCGACTGGAGACTTTTGATAAAGACATTACCTTGTCAACCTACCCAAAATTGGATGGGGAGCAAAAATTAATTGACCAAGTTGACGTATTGCCATCGTTGAATTTGAACTACGAAATCAATGATGATATGAAAATTCGGATGGCATTCAACCGTACGTTGGCGCGCCCAACTTTCCGTGAAATTGCACCGTTTGCGTCTCAGCGAATTGGCTATGTAGAAGTTGGTAATCCTGACTTGCAGCGTACTTTGATTGACAATATTGATGCCCGTTGGGAATTGTTTGCTGGTGGTGGCGAAATGTTCTCTTTGAGTGGGTTTTATAAAGGTTTTCAAAACCCAATTGAGCGTACTTTTAATCCAGAAGCTGGAAATACGGAGATTACTTGGAGAAATGTAGAAGATGCGTTTTTGTTCGGTGGAGAAATCGAAGTTCGTAAAAATTTAGGCTTTATAAACGATATTTTTGTACCCTTCTCTTTAAATGCTAACTTCTCTTACATTTATTCTGAAACGAAAATTTCGGAGCAAGAATTGGCTTTAATTCGTGCCAACGACCCGAATGCAGAAGATACTCGTGAAATGTTCGGACAAGCACCTTACGTTGGTAACTTGTTGCTGTCTTACAAATCTGAAAAAGACTTGATGGCAAACTTGGCATTCAACATTGTAGGTGACCGAATTACGGTAATCACACCAGGCGCAACACCAAATTATTACCAGCGTCCACAGCCTTCTTTGAACTTCAACATCGCGAAGCAATTCACGAATGGCTTCAAAGTAAAATTGGCTGCCAACAACTTGTTGAACGCAAATTATAGGGAAACAGCAGAATTTAAAGGCGTGGAATACGCTATCCAAACTCAAGAAATCGGACGAACTTTTTCAGTTAGTTTAAGCTACAACTTAGCGAATTAATTGAATGTTTTTTTGCTGTAATCAAGCAGACTGTGCCACTGGTGCAGTCTGCTTTTCTTTTTAAAAAGGGAGTTTGAGGGACAAGAAAAATTTTGCAAAAACCTTTTTTGTCCCTCAATATTTTACCCGCACTGCCACAGGTAATGCGCAATATTTTTATTATTTATTTTTTTTATATCTTCTAAAAAATCCCAATTTCAAAAGCTAGTTTTTTCCTACCTTGCGAAAAACTTATCGCAAAAATGACCTATTCAGCAATCATTATCGGCACTGGTTTTTCAGGATTAGCCATGGCTATCAAATTGAAAGAACGCGGCATTCACAACTTCTTAATATTAGAAAAAGCCACTGAAATCGGCGGCACTTGGCGAGAAAACACTTACCCCGGCGCAGAGTGTGATGTCCCTTCCGCTTTGTACAGTTACTCGTTTGAGCCCTATCCCGATTGGGAATATAAATGGTCGCACCAACCCCAGATTTTAAGATATTTGAAATACTGTGTGCAGAAATACGAGCTATATCCGCACATTCGTTTTGGTCAAAAATTGGTAGCGGCAACTTGGGAAAATGACGCTAAAATTTGGCAAGTTGAAACAGCAGATGGCAGCATTTTTCAAACCAAAAACCTCATCACTGCAGTTGGGCAACTCCACTACCCTTCTACGCCTAATTTTAAAGGTAAAGATACCTTTCAAGGCGAAATTTTTCATTCTGCAAAATGGAATCATGACCTTGATTTATCCAACAAAACGATTGGTGTAATTGGCAATGCGGCAAGTGCCGTTCAGTTCATTCCTGAAATTGCAGAAAAAGCAAAAAAAATCGTCGTTTTTCAGCGTTCTGCCAATTGGCTATTGCCTAAACAAGACCGGCTGTATCAGCAATGGGAAAAGAATTTGGTGCGCCGTTTTCCATTCATTTTAAAACTTTACCGACTCAAAATTTGGCTACTCGGCGGTGCCTTATTTTTGATGATGAAAAACGGCAATAACTGGTTACGCAATTTTTATCAATGGCAATCTAAACGGTATATTCGCCGCGAAATTGATGACCCTATTTTACAAAAAAAGCTAATCCCGAAGTATCCAATGGGTGCGAAACGCTTGCTTTTTTCCGATAATTATTACACTGCGCTTAATCGCGAAAATGTGGAAGTTTTAACTGGTGGAATTGATGAAATCACGGAATCAGGCGTTATTTTAAAAAATAGCAATTCACAACCTTTAGATATTTTAATTTATAGCACTGGTTTCAAAACCAATCCCTTTTTAATGGGTTTACAACTCGTTGGACGAGATGGATTGACGATTCAAAATGCGTGGAAAGACAGTCCAAAAAACTACCTCGGCATGACCGTTTCGGGCTTTCCAAATTTCTTTATCATGTATGGTCCAAATACAAATTTGGGGCACAATTCCATTATTTTGATGAGTGAAGCACAGGCAAAATACATTGCAGAATGTATTTTTGAAATGGGAAAAAAGGATTGGCAATCTTTAGAAGTTAAGCCTGAAATCGTTGAGCAATACGACACTGAAATTCAAGCCCGTTTATCCAAAATGATATGGGCGACGATTGGCAATAGTTGGTATCAATCTGCCAATGGAAATATTCCTAATAATTTTCCAGGTAGAACGATGGAATATCGACGACGGACGCGGAAGGTTGATTTTTCGGAGTATCTAATTGAATGACTTCCCCACGCGGTCAGTTTCCCCGACCTCTTGGGTTGACAGATACTTTCAACAGAAAAACTACTCAATCTCAACAAAGGTTACTAAATATTAAGCTGTAATCTCGAAGAGATTGAATATGAATAACCGCAAATGCAATCTGCGGAAAGCAACGAAGTATGCAGCAACTCTGAAGGAGTTGAATTATACTTGCTACATTCAACTCATAGTAGACTTAGCAACTTTTTTTGGGATTTCCCAAGTTGAATTATACTTGCTACATTCAACTCCTTCAGCGTTGGGACGTACTTTTTACTGTCTTCAGGTTTCATCCGAGTCTATTTATATTTGGTAGTGCTACAAATGTGCACCACCATTTATTGAAAAAATGATTTATTACCGTGTAAACGAAGGTTCTTTTAAGTTTGAGCAGCGAGAAAATCGTAAGATTTTCGAGCTTCCAAAAACACCGTGCGCGTTGCCTGCGGCAACGCGGGAGGGGTATTAAGGGATAAAAATCCCTTTGATAAACAAAAGCACCTAAACTGTAAAAGTGCGCATTTGTGGCACTACCTTATATTTAACTACTTCGTAGTTTTTCGCAGCGTACCATTAGTTATAAGTATCAGAGAAAAGCTAAGAAGTTTGGAAAACTAACCGCTTAGAAAGAAACGCAAAACAGATAAATTTCAATTATGGAAACCATCCAAAAATTAATCGAACTCCTAACCCTTCAACCACTTGGCGACAACAAATTCCAAGGCAACAATTTCAAAACTTGGTGGGGTCGCGTCTTTGGTGGTCAGGTTTTGGGACAAGCCTTGCACGCAGCATATCAGACCGTTCCCGAAGACCGATTTGCGCATTCGATGCACGGTTATTTCATTTTATCTGGTGACATTAATGAACCGATTATTTATGAAGTTGATACAATTCGAGATGGCGGAAGTTTCACCACTCGACGGGTAGTAGCAATGCAAAAAGGACGAGCGATTTTCAATATGTCGGCGTCTTTCCAACTCAAACAGGATGGATTTGACCACCAAATTACGATGCCAAATGTCTTGCCACCAGAAGTTTTATTGGAAGATATTGACCAATTGAAAGATTTGGAAAAACAAGACCCATTGCTCTATAAACGTTTTTCAAAAATGCACCAACGTGCCTTTGAATTTAAGCCGGTAGAAAAATTTGACCTTTTAAAAAATAGACGTCCGTATCAACATATTTGGATGAAATCGGATAAGAAAATTGATGTAAATTTGCCGATGCAGCATCAGCTATTGGCGTATGTTTCGGATTATAACTTACTGGCAACCGCCGCTTTACCGCACCAAGAAAATGGCAAACGAGCGAATTTATTTTTTGCCAGTTTAGACCATGCGATTTGGTTTCACCGCGATTTTCGAATGGATGAATGGTTGTTGTCGGCGATGGATAGTCCGAGTGCGAGCAATGCACGAGGGTTTTCGCGAGGGAATATTTTTGATTTGGAAGGACGATTGGTGGCGTCGGTGGTGCAGGAAGGATTGATTCGAGAGAAGGGGAAAAAATCTTGAATTTTCAGTTAAAATACCTCTCTACCCAACTATATTTTAAAAATCAACGTCTTACTATTTATATTACGCAAACAATTTTCTAATTTAAAAAAAGTAAGATATGAAATTATCAAAAAAATTGCTGCAAGCGATGACCGTTGGTTTAGCAATCGGTGCAGTTACCGTGACCATCTCTTGTGATTCCTTAAGAGAAACGACTGATGTTACGCCAAAAAAACTAAAATGTACGGATGCCTGTGATATGAAGTGTACGAGTGACCATGAAGTTCCAGAATTTGATTGTCCAGCTTGTGGAATGGGCTAAAATATCACAAGACCATTTATTATCATGTCAAAAATTTTCGCTTCCATTGCCTGTAATTTAGATGCTGCGTTGTTGTCTGCAACACTTCCTCTTTTTGCGGCGGAAGAAGTAGAAGCTATTGAATGGTCTTTTGATACTTTGAATGCAGAAAGGAACATTCCGCCGTGGTTTACGGAATTATTGATTGCATTTGGGGCAGAAAATTGCCTGATTGGTCACGGAGTGTTCTTCTCTCTTTTTTCTGGAAAATGGTCAAAAGAACAAGAAAATTGGCTACAACAGTTAGAGAAAAAGTCCCAATATTTCAATTTCGACCACATCACCGAACATTTTGGATTTATGACAGGTGCCAATTTTCATCAAGGCGCACCGATTAGCATTCCCTTTACTAAAACGACTCTGGCAATTGGGCAAGACCGTCTGAAACGTATTTATCAAGCCTGTCAATGCCCCGTTGGTTTGGAAAATTTGGCATTCGCTTATTCCTTGGAAGAGATCGAACGGCATGGCGATTTTTTAGAAAAACTCATTGCGCCCATCAATGGATTTATCATTTTAGATTTGCACAATTTGTATTGCCAACTCCATAATTTTGGACGTTCCTTTGAAGATATTATCCAATTGTATCCACTTGACTGCGTGCGGGAAATTCATATTTCTGGAGGCAGTTGGGAAGATTCAGCCACTCAACCTGATAAAAAAATCAGACGAGATACACACGACGATAACGTTCCTGAAAAGGTTTTCGAATTTTTGGAGAAAGCAATTCCGCTATGTCCAAATTTAAAATTTGTCGTCTTAGAACAAATAGGAACAGGTTTGAAAACGACGAAAAGTCAATTGGCATTTCAAAATGATTTTCGCCGAATGAAGTCCATCGTGAAATTTCAAAATGAAAAGATTACATTCCAATCTACTAATGATTTTTTGCCAACAGGAGCCTTCGTTCTTAATTCTCCTATTGAAAATTTGGCTTTACAAGAAGAACAAAAAACTTTGTCAAATATTTTAGAAACCGCCAAGGATTATCAACACGCTACCCAACTTTTACACACCTCGACTTTAGCTAATTCTGATTGGGAAATTGAAAGCTGGCAACCTGAAATGTTAGAGACAGTCATCGCAATTGCACAAAAATGGAAAGATGGTTTTCAAAGCAAAGACGCTTAAAATTCAAACATCCCCATCACCTCAAACGACCGCCCCGGCATCGGTCTAAACGCCAACACTTCGTAATCTTCATTCCATAAATTATTGATTGTCAATTGAATACTGGCATTTTTTTTTCTGAACTGAAGAGTATGTCCAAGTAACAATTGCGCCGTATCATAAGCATCCGCAGCTTCGTCGGCATTGTTATCGCGAGTGGTTTCCCGTTTGCCGACGTATTGATGTTGATAGGTTAAAAAGGTACTTTTTCGAGCCATTTTCAAACTCAAATTTGCGGTATTTCGAGGAACGTATAGCAACTGTTTGCCAAGCTGCCGTGGATTATCACCGTCATTTATTTTCTCGATTGTGGACTTCGTATAGGCATAATTAGCATTGGTTGAAAATTGCCAATCATTGCGTGTATATTTTATAAAAATAGCGGTTTCAATCCCTCTCGAATGCACTTCTCGCTTATTTTGAGGTTGCCAAGTTGAACCCGTCGGTTGCCAAAGAATCCAGTTTTCAATAATAGAATTGAAGGCAGTCATTCCTGATTTGAAGTGCCAATTATTAAGCTTTTTTTCAACATCAAAACCTGCTTCTCCACTCCATCCTTCTTCGGGTTTCAAATCTGGATTGCCTTGTCCGAAGCCGTCCGCCCAAAATAAATCGTTAAAAGTGGGCAAGTTATAGTTTTTAGAAACTTTTACACGAAAATTGAATAGCGCATTCATTTGAAAACTCGCACCCGTCGAACCGGTGAATGGAATAAAATCACCATCCACTAATTCTTGCCGCAAATTCGTTGTCCAGTAAAGTCTTTCTTTTAAAAATTGTCGTTGATAAGAACCCCAAATCCCCGTTCGATTTTGCAATTGATTGCCATCAAAACCATCCGCTTCGGCAGCGCGCCGATGTTGCTGAATACCGAAACGAATAACCTGATTATTTTTCAAAAAAAGCGATTGTTCTAACTCTAAAATGAACGTTTTAGTCAAACTATTAGAGGAATCTACGACGCCGCTAAAAAATAATAATTCGTCTTGTAAATGCGCAACTTTCGCTTTCGTTGCGGAGGATTCACCGACTCGATTCCAGTCAATTCCAGCCCGCAAAGATTTATCATTTTGTTGGGCATCACTTGTCGTTTCGCTACGACTTGGCGGCAATTCGCGCTCCGTTTTTTGATACCAAAAATAGCTTTTTAAAGATTGCTTATCGTTGATTTTCAAATAGTTATCATTGGTAAAACCTATTTGAATTAAATTAGCGTGGGTCTGTCGATTGGGTGGGTTTTTTAATAATGGAAAATCGTTGACTACTGTTTTGTCACTAAACTTCACCGTACTATTCCATTTTTCCTTTGCAAAAGACAATTGACCAAATGCTTCTTGTTTTCCAAAACTACCAAGGTTGCCACCGACCGCACCGTGCAACCCATTTTTAGGTTTTTGAAAAGAATTTAAATGCAAACTCCCACCAATCGAACCGCTACCGTATCTCGCGCTACTTCCGCCTTTTTGCAAATCAATCTTTTCCATAAAAAAGACCGGCACTAAGTTAAAATCAACCGTTCCATTCATCGAACTTTGCAAATTCAATCCATTCCACAAAACCGCCGTATGATTGCTGCCCGTACCGCGTAAAGAAATTGTTGCCAAACTACTCGCACCATAAGATTTGATAAAAACATTGCCCTTTTCAGATAGTAAACTACTCAAAGATTGCGTGCGATAGGTAACGAGGTCTTTTTTATCAAAATGCTGAATTTCACTGCCCGTGCCATCATTTTTAATTTGCTTCGCAGCCACGTCAACGGTACTTATATATATGGTCGTATCAATTTGAGCAGAAATCAGCGTATTTATTTGAAGAAAAATGCACAATAAGATGCACCATTTTATGCTCAAAAACGAGACTTTGTTCCTAAAATTCGCTCCCTCGTCTATTATCTCGAATAAAACATCCATGCACGTTCTTTTAACTTTAAGAAAATTATACCTTTGCGGCGAAAATTAAACAGGAGGTTTATTGTTGAGTTGCTTTATCGTTCAAAAACATCGAGCTAAACAATTTAACAATCAGGCAATTTAGCCATTCCTCAGTTACAGAATGCAAAAATAGTTGAATGGACAAGAATACAGTCATTGGTTTTTCATTAATTTTTTTAATTCTTATCGGTTGGAATTACATGACCTCTCCAACTGCGGAAGAAATTGAGAAGCAAGAGCAGCGTTTAGATTCGCTAAAACAAGCACAGCAGCTACAAATTGATAGTGTTGAATTGGCACAAAATTCCGTTCCTGCTGTCCCTGTGGATATGCCTGATTCTTTGAAACAGGTACAGTTATCCGGCACACACGGCGGTTTCGCACCAGCAGCATCAGGTACGGCCCAGGATATTGTGCTGGAAAATGATGTGCTTCGCGTTACGTTTTCTACCAAAGGTGGAATCGTGAAGTCGGCAGAGTTGAAGAAGTATTCCAAAATGGATTACAATAAGGAGACGCACGAGCCAATCTACTCGCCATTGATTTTGCTGGAAGATGTGAAAAATCGGTTTGAATATCTTTTACCAGTTAACGGAAAAGGTGACATTAGCTCGCAAAATTTGTTTTTCAAAGCCACCAAAAAAGGAAACACGGTTACGTTTTCTGCACCTGCAACGAACGGCGGTGCATTTGAACAAAGCTATACCTTGAGAGATAGTAGCTATTCCATGGATTATGTGGTGAATTTGAATAATCTAAATGGTGTTTTGAACCCGACAGCCCGAGAAATCAAACTAAATTGGGTGAATCACTTAGATAAATTGGAAGAAAACACCAAGTACGAGCGAAACTATGCTACTGTTTATTACAAGCCAACCGACGACAGTTTTGACAATTGTTCGTGTACTTCGGACGATGAAGAGGAGTTGGAAGGACAACGTTTAGATTGGTTGGTACATAGCAATCAGTTTTTTGCGACGGCTTTATTGGCGAAAGACAATCCATTTAAAGCATATAAGCAAGAGACCATTTTGCAGGATGAGGAAACTGGAGATAATCTGAAAATTTTAAGGTCTCAGATAGAGATTCCTTTCGATGGCAATCAATCTTTTGCCTTTGATATGTTTATGGGACCAACGGATTTTGAATTATTGGAAACCTATGGTAAGGACTTGACAGATATTATTCCTTTTGGAACGGGTATTTTCGGAACCGTAAATCGCTGGATTGTGCGTCCGATTTTCCAAGCTTTGTCAAGTGTTATTGGTAGCGCAGGAATTGTAATCTTGATTTTGACCATTATTGTAAAGTTATTGGTATTTCCTTTGACTTATAAAATGATTCATTCTCAGTCAAAAATGGCGGCCTTGAAACCGCAGTTGACCGCAATGAAAGATAAGTACAAAGATGACAGCCAAAAGCAACAAATGGAGTCAATGAAACTCTATCGAGAGTTTGGAGTGAATCCGATGGGTGGTTGTTTGCCGATGGCCTTGCAGATGCCGATTTGGTTTGCTTTGTATCGATTTTTCCCAGCGTCTATTGAGTTTCGGCAAGAGTCGTTTCTTTGGGCGAAGGATTTATCAAGCTACGATGCAGCGTTTTGGTTGCCGTTTGAAATTCCATTTTATGGTGACCATGTAAGTTTATTTACCTTGCTTTGGGCATTGACAACCGTTGCTTATTCTTGGTACAATATGCGTCACTTGGATATGAATGCGATGAGCAATCCGATGATGAAATACATGCAATATGGTATGCCGATTATGTTTCTATTTTTCTTTAATGGATTCTCTTCGGGACTGACTTGTTACTTGTTTTTTAGTAGTTTGTTCAATATTGCGCAAACAGTGATTACCAAAAACTACTTGATTAATCACGATAAAATCAAGAAGGAACTGGCAGAATACAAGAAGAAACCGAAGAAAAAAGGTGGCTTCCAAGAGCGATTATCGAAAGCCTTAGAAGAACAGCAAAAAGTTCAGGCTGACCGTGATGCGACGACGGGAAGTAAGAAAAAGAAGAAGCGGTAACTCTTGTAGCAGCGACTTTAGTCGCCCAGCAATCTAATTAAAGTGTAGCAACTTGGCGACTGAAGTAGCCGCTACAGAACAAAAAAGCCATCAGGAATAATTTTCTGACGGCTTTTTTTATTTTGAAATGCGTAAAATGTTCTTACTTTTATGCAAGTTATCCAAGAAAACCATCTTTTAAATACGTACTTTATTTACCAAATGATGAATTATAAATGATAAACGATGCATTCACAATAAGATCGGTTTGTATTTATTTCATAAATAATCAAATACATAAGTAATACGTAATAATTACTAACCTCCGTTCTCAATTATTCATCATTTGGCGAAGACATTGTATCCAGAATCTCCGTTAAAAGTGGTTAGCTATCTGACCACTGTCTTTTGACAGTAAAACGGTCTGACTTCTGAAATTTATTTCAAAACAAAAACTTAAAGCATGAAATTTACAATCCTTTCAATAATTCTCCTCCTTACCGTTGTCTTCGTAGCTTGTAATAAAAAAGCTGCAGAGCAAACAGTAGAAACTGCTACAACGGAAGTCCCTGCAGTTGCAACACCTGCTCCACCTCCAGTTGTAGAGCCCCAACCTGAAACGCCAATAGAATCAACCAAATCAAATCAAGAGATTTATGTAATGGTGAAGTTCAAGAAAACACCTTGTTATGGGAAATGTGCAATGTATGATGTGCAACTATTCAACAACGGACGAGTGGTTTACAATGGTAAAAAATTCGTAGCGCGCGTTGGTGTATATGAGGCAAAAATATCGGAAGCTAATGTAAAAATGGTTAAACAAAAGTTCTTCGACGTTGAATTTTTAGATATGGCGGGTGAGTACCCAATAGATGGACAAAAAATTGCGGATTTGCCTTCTACCATCATTGATTTTCGAGTAGGAGATATGATTAAGCAAGTGCATGATAAACACGGTGCGCCAGAGAAATTGAAGGCATTTGAAATATGGTTAGCTGATTATTTTGACGGCTTAGCTTGGGTGAAAATAGCGCAGAAGGATTAAAATTCTTACTGTTCTTAGGAACGCCCAATAAATAAATCTAGTTTCTTGAGCGTGAGATTTTATTCTCATTTTTTGCTTTGAAAGTGCGATTTATGTTGATATAATGAGTACTTTTAAAGTGAACGATAGAGGCAAAATATCCTGTCAAGAAGCGATAGTTATTTGTTTCGCGTTCCTTAGAAGTTAAAACATGGTGATTCTCAAAAATCACCATGTTTTAGGTAACGCGTAGTAATTAATTATAATCAATCCCTTCCGGCATTTGAGCAATCACTTCAAACGCATTTCCTTTACTATTCATAATTTGTGTCCACAATTCTTCGTGTTTGCCCTCAAAAAGATAGTCCGCATCCATATCCGCTAAAACCCATGAACCACCTTCCAGTTCTTCTTCCAATTGTCCTTCCGACCATCCAGAATAACCGACATAAAATCTAATGTTTTCAGGCTGAACTACACCAGCCCCAATCAATACTTTCAATTTTTTAAAATCACCGCCCCAATAGATGTCTTCACCAATTTTGGTACTTTTCTCCAAAACATCTCCCAAATTGTGAATATAATGGATGGTATCTGTTTGAACTGGTCCACCATAAAAAACAACAGAATCGAAATCAGGAAAATCAGCGACCAATGCCTCAATATTCATGTCCAATTGCTTGTTAAGAATAAAGCCAACGCTCCCATCTTCACTATAGTCTGTCAGTAGAATAGCCGCTCGTTTAAAGTTAGAGTCTTGCATAAAAGGGTCAGCAAGTAAAACCTTCCCAGTAGATATTTGGTGTTTAATCATATTAGTAATTTTCTTTTGTCAATTTGTATAACAAGGGAACCCAGTAGTAAGTTGTCGCTGAAAAACTTCTTTTCTTGGCCTAAAAATGAAATATTAATTTGATTTATGCAAAGATAATTCAAGAAATTTAAAAAATATGGCTTTATTGCGTGAGGGTTTTAGGCGTTTAAAATTTCATCCAAGCCAATTCCCCACCCATTAATCCAACAAATAATAAAGCCGTTAGAATAGGTGCAATTACCGAAACCGCCATGCCCCAAAAATACCACCTCGGCACTTTTGACCGCTCCAACAATTCGGCAATCAATGAAACAATGAGCACACAAAATGCGATAATCGCAAAAGTCGTCGAAATTAGCGTGGCAATATAATCATTCCACACCCAAAACAAGCCATAAAGCAATACTTGAATTAAAAACAGTTCGATTGGTCGGATTCTTTGCATTTTCAAAGACAACTTTAAAGATGATGAGTTACAGGATATTGTTACTTTTGGAAATCATAAAAAACAAAACTATTCATAATATGCGTATTTTATTGCTTTGCTTTCTACTATTTCCTTCGATTATTTTTTCCCAAAATTACAACAAATCAGCGATTTCAAAAAAGGTCCTAGATAACATAAGTAAAGCCCCCAATGAATATCAGCCAATTCTAATTTTGCTCGAAAGTCAGCTTAATTTTGCACAATTGGTCAATGATTTCGATAAAAACCGTATTTCCATCAACGAAAGACCAAAATTAGTAATTCAGAAACTAAAAAATCAGGCAGCGAATACACAAACGCCGATTTTAGATTATCTAAAAAATGCCCCAAATCTACGCACCGAATCTATTCGAACGTACTGGATTGCCAACCTTCTTTTTGTACAAGCTAAACCAGAAATAATCGCAGAATTGAGCCACCGAAATGACGTCGCGTGGATAGGATTAAGCGGCCCATTGCAGATGGAAACTGTCGAATTTACTACCGCTCCGCCCTCGCCGAATGGGATTGAACCAGGTTTAACAGTCGTCGGCGCACCGTTTATGTGGGCGATGGGCTATACGGGTTATGGGCAATTGGCATTCACGAATGATACAGGCGTTGACCGCTTTCACCCCGCTTTTGAGAATAATTATCGAGGGCTTTGTACTGAAAATACAGCGGCTTGGTTTCAATATGATGAAGATACGCAGTCGCAAATTCTAGACGCTCAACCCTTTGACCGAAGTGGACACGGAACGCACGTCAACGGAACAATTTTAGGGCTTGACCGCTTAGAAAATGATACAATTGGCGTTGCTTTCAACTCACAATGGATAGGCGCAGCGATTCTTAACGGCATCGGTACGGCAGATAATGTCGCGTCGTTTGAATGGGCAATGAATCCAGATGGAGACGTCGAAACTTTCGAAGATGTGCCAGATGTTATTAACAATTCGTGGTACGATCCTTCGTTGGATGAACTGGATTGCACAAGCATATATGTGCCTATTTTAGAAGCGATGGAAGCGGCGGGAATTGCGGTTGTTTTTTCAGCAGGAAATGACGGTGATGTCGGCAATGGCGTCATGACGATTACCCAACCAAAAAACATCAATATCAACTTAGTCAATACTTTTACTGTCGGGGCATTGAATGGTAATTCGCCAAGTTTAAATATTGCTAATTTTTCAAGTATGGGTCCTTCGCAATGTGGCGGGGAAGGCTCTTTATTGATAAAACCAGAAGTATCTGCCCCTGGTCAGAATGTTCGTTCTGCGCGGCCAAATGCGACTTATGGCGAATTGAGCGGTACGTCGATGGCAGCACCACACGTATCAGGTTGTTTGCTACTGTTAAAAGAAGCATTTCCAGATTTGACGGGTAAAGAATTAAAGGAAGCCCTTTATTTTTCTGCCTTGGATTTGGGCGAAACTGGCGAAGATAATGTCTATGGAATGGGCGTTATTAATCTTGAAAGTGCGTTTAATTATTTATTAAATTTGGGACATACTCCTGTATCGCCTTATCGAAACAATGATGTTTTACTACTTGATTTTCAAGCAGGTAATGTTTCTTGTGCCAATGAAATTATCGCGGATGTGATGGTTGAAAATGCAGGAACAGACACACTTTTTTCTTTTAAAATAAAATACGAAGCCGGTAATATTTCAGAAATTTATACTTGGGAAGGTGTTTTATCACCTTTAGAACGAGCAACGTTTAGACTGCCATCTTTGGCGATTGCAACAGGAGAATATTTTTTAAAACTAGAAATAACCGAAGCCAATAATCTACCCGATGAACGTCCTTCTAATAATAAATTAGAACGTCCGTTTGTGTCCGTTGCTCGTCCGTTGATTGATGCCTTTGCGGTTAGTAATGATACCGTTTGTGAAAATTCAAATGCACTTTTACAAGCCAATTATGAAGGCAATGGAACGGCAACTTTTCAATGGTACAATGCCGCAACAAATGGGGGTTTATTGGGAGAAGGCGACTTTTTTCTAACAGCGGAGTTAACAGAATCGACCACTGTTTTCGCAGATGCTGTTTATTTGGAAAAGGTCGGTGCGGGAGAATTTGATTTAGACAATTCAGTAGAAATTGAGGCACAGGATGTAGGCTTAGTTTTCGATGCTTTCACTGATTTCAAGTTAAAATCTGTGCTAATTTATGCGGAAGAATCAGGGGGTCGACAAATTCATTTACGCGATGCTGATGGCAATACTTTAGGCTCGACCGTAGTCTTCGTAGATGCAGGTTGGGTGCGCGCCAATTTAAATTTTAATGTACCTATCGGTAAAGGGCATGTTTTGATAAAAGGAATTGCTAAAACGCTTCATGCAAATACTGAGCCAGCTGATTTTCCTTATGAAATTGACGGCGTTTGTTCCATTACAAATGGTACAGGCGTTCTGGGCGAAGATGTTTTTCCGCTTTATTATGATTGGGAAATTGAATATCAAAATCCTTGTATTCGCACATCGATTCCTATTGAAGTTGCGCCTGCTGGCGATTTACCCAATGCAGATTTTGCGGTTTCTCAAGATACCATTAACTTAAATTTAGATAATACGGGCGAAGCGATTTTTACCGATAATTCTACCAATGCTGCAGCTTGGCTTTGGCATTTTGATGATGAAATGAGCAGTACAGAACAAAATCCGACATATTATTTTTCAGAAGCAGGCTTATATCAAGTCAGTTTAATAGTTACCGATTCTGCAGGTTGTAGCCACTCGACGATTCAGGAAGTTTTAGTGACTTATGAAGAACCAACTGCCGTTAATTCAAGCCCAAATGATGATTTTAACGTCTTGGTTTTCCCAAATCCTGTTACTGATAATTTACAAATTTCTTTCTTTTTAAATAAGCGAGAAGCCGTGAATTTAACCTTAGTTGACGCCTTTGGAAAAGTACTTAAAATGCAGCAAAACAGCTCTTTTTTCGATGAAAAAATCAATTGGGAATTGGCGTTTTTAAATAGTGGCGTCTATTATTTAATTTTTGAAATAGCGGACAAAGTGATGGTTAAGAAAGTTGTAAAAATTTAAAACAACATGAAAAACGCAAATGTAAAAATCAAGCAAACCGAGATTCTATCCGATAAGTAACGGTAAAATTTTCAGACAAGATTTTTTCGATAGTTTTCTTTAAAAAAGGCTTGAATAATCCTTTTATTGACGTCTTTTTTAAAGAAAAATAGCGGAAAAAGATGTTTAAAAAATTACCGAATTAATTGCTACGCGTACTTATGTTGCTGCAATATGCGAAGATTCATCATTTGATTTAGAAAGAAATTTTCTATCTTGGGCGCAGGTTTTATTTTAAATTAAAAATAA
>JBLHWU010000141.1:0-17535 GCA_047629355.1 Saprospiraceae bacterium
TTTCAGCTTTACAACTTAATACAGAAGACCCCTCCGCTAATGCGGTTATTTTTGCGTTTTTATTGGCGTTTTTTTTGTCGTCCATTATCGCGTTTACGTATGAAAAAACGTCGCGGCAAGTGGCAAGACCTGACTACTTCATTCAAGGAATGGTCTTGATTTCTATCGTGGCCGCTTTGGTTATTATGGCGATTGGCGACAGTCTTGCGCGTGGATTGGGGATGATTGGAGCCTTGTCGATTATCCGTTTTCGGACGACCTTGCGGAATCCTCGGAACATCACGTTTATGTTTATGGCAATAGGAACGGGTATTGCGTGTGGTGTTTACGGCTTCACGATTGCGATTATTGGGTCGGTTGGATTTTGCTTTGGCGCATTTTTGTTGAGATTTACTCCATATAGTCATAAAAATAATTTGGTGGGGACCTTGACGTTTAATTTACCCAAAGAACGGGAACATCTAGACGCTTTAGAAGCAATTTTAAAAAAGCATTGCGAACGGTCTGTTTTGAAAAATTATCGACTTTTTGCTGGTGAGAAAAAAGCAGATTTATTGAGTTATGAGTATCATTTGAAACTCAAAAAAGAAATGAATGGCTGGGATTTAGGCAATGAAATAAAAGATTTAGAAAATATGCAAGAGGTTCGATTAACGTTTGCAGATACAGCAGAAAGCATATAGGAAAGACGAAAAATGCAGAAAATGAAAAAAATAAACATTTTATATATAGTCGTGATTGGGGTGTTTTTTTTGCTAATGAAACTGAATGGACAATACGCCAAACACTCGGTGACGTTCTTCGGTTTTGCAGAAAATAAGGAGACGCAAATCAACATGAGTCATCCTGTGGAGGTGCAAAAAATCCATGTTCTTCCTGGTCAAGAAGTTAAAGAAGGCGAGCTATTATTGGAAGTCTCTCATGCCAATGTTGATTTGAAATTGGATAAAGTGAGTTTTGCTCTCGCCGAACTGTCTGCGAAAGAAAAGCTTTGGGCTGCCGAGTTGCGCTCGAATATCAACCGCATGGAAGCGCAAAAGCTGAATAAATATGACGAAATTCAAGCAAAAATAGAAGGTATCCAAACGGCAATGGAACTCAATAAATCCTTAATCAAAGATTTGAAAAGCGTAACGATTGCGGCTGATGCTACTGGGAATAAAAACAATCCTAATCAACTTAAAATTGGTCAATTAAAAAAAGAATTGAACTCGGTTGTTGTGCCCTTAGATATTGAAATTGGGAAGTTAAAAACGGAACTCAACGCTTTGGGCAATCCTTATCAAGTCCAGATGCAGAAGCTGGAAAACGACCAGAAATATTATGAAGAAGAGCAAGCAAAATTGGCAATTGTCGCACCGACAGATGGTTTGATTGGGAATATTCATGTGAAAAATGCAGAGAATTTATCTTCGTTTGCGACGCTGATTACTTTTTATGAAGAAAATCCAACGTTGGTGGAAGGATATGTGCACGAAAGTTTGATTTTGCAAGTAGCTTTGGGTGATGAAATCGAGGTGGTTTCAAGTCTGCACCCTGACCACAAATGTGTGGGTAAAGTAGTGGGCTTGGGGTCTCGAATTGTAGAAGTGCCGGAGCGTTTGCGGAAGATTACGGATTTTAAAACGTATGGACGAGAGGTGTTGATTTCTATTCCAAAAGAAAATTATTTTTTGCAAAAAGAAAAGGTGGTACTGAATGTGATTGGGTCGGATGTGAAGAGGAATACTTTTTTGTCAATGTTTGAATAAATAACGATGAAATACCAATTATTCGAAAAAGCCATCTACGCGGATGATGACGTAATGTATTTCGGCGGTGTCTATGATGATGGAAATATGGAGCGTGTGAATGCTCATTTTTCTGATTCGAATGAAGCTGAATTGGGTACTTCTATTTTGAATCAACCAATTTAGAAGAAGCGGAAGCAATAAAAAAGACATTAGAAATCAAGCGGCTGCGAGTGATGAATGAGGGCTTGCCTATGTTTCTTTTTGATGATTCATCGAATGATTTAAATACGCATTTTTTTGAATCAGGGAATTTTGAACAATTAGCTGCTTTGTTTGAAAAAGAATTTGATTTTGAATTGATACGCACCAATCGTTTGTTCGTCATCGAAATTGGTGGTGATGATTTTTGGATTTCTCAGACAGCAAGCGACGAATTAATGGAAAGAATCCAAACTCTTTTGGGTATTTATTTTTACGAAATTAAAGAGATTGATTGAAGCGTATGAAACAGATTTTGACTATATTTTTTTATGCTATTTTTCTTCATTCTGGAACCACTCAAACGGTCTTATCTTCTTCTGATTTTTTGAAAAATGCGCAGTCCGAAACTGCTATTTCCTATCAACAACAAAAGGTCGATTTGTTACAAAATGGTACTTACAAAATTCCAGTAATTGATAAGTTAGAATTCCGAACGCAGACCGACGAGAATGAATGGAAACAGCAAGAATATCGCGTCCGTATGAGTCCATCGGGACTAAAAGAACGTAAAGAATACCAAAATTTTCATCAGTCCGAGATAGATTTTGCAGCAACGGAAGAACGAGGAATTTTACAAGATGTACTCATTAATCGCTATAATTTACTGGTGGATTGGCAAGATTTGAGGCAATCATTGACTTTGCTAAGGCAGCAAGAATTGGTCATCGAAGACCGAATTATGGTTTTCAAACGACAGGCCTTGACCGTAGATTTTGATATTGCCAATTTGATTGATGCGGAAGATGTTTTGCATAAAATTCAGCAAGATATTTTGAAAAAAGAGTTGGAGGAAAAGCGGACGGAAAATTTTGTCAAAAGAGATTTAAACCTGACTGCTGACGTTCAATTGGATAGGACGAATTGGGTGACTTTTTCCAATTTAAAAACAGCAGTTGCGGATTTAAAAATACCCATTTCTACTCATCCAAATCTGGTGCAACGACAATCCAAAATCGCCCTCATCAATGCCGAAGAACAGCTCGAAATTGCCCGCAATCAGCAGTGGTTTGATTTTGTTGAAACGCGCTATAAAAATGACGATAAAAATCCAGTCGAGAACGAATTTTCCATCGGCGTCGGTATTCGCATTCCTTTTAAAAACCAAATGCAGTTGGATTTAAATGAATTAGCTTTAGACCGTTTGGAAGAGCAAAACAGTTTGAATTTGAAAACGGTGAAATTGACAGACAATATTGAAGAGATTCAAGAAAGGTTGACTTTACTTTTTCAGCAACATGACCAAATTACGGAGCAAATGCAGGAAAGTCAAGCACTATTTTCGCTCGACCAATTTACAAAGACAGGCAATGTGAATCCGTTGACATTGCTTAAAATTCAAGAAAATTTATTGAAACGACAAGCCAGTTTGCAAAAACTAGAAGCGCAAGCATTTGAATATTATATTGATTTGTTAGATTGGACGGGTAGGGTAGTGGCGTTGCCGTTGCGGAATTATTTGCAGTGGGATTTTGCGGAATTTTGAGTAGATTTTTAGAAAGTTAGAAAGTTAGAAATTTGGATATTTAGAGAGCCGAAGCATCTAAATATCCAAATATCCGTTTTACCCTTGCAAATAAACCACATATTTTTCCTCAAAATAGTCTTCTTTAAAGAAATCCTGAATGCGGTATTTCTCCACATAATTTCCTTTCGGCAATAGCTTCAATTCTTTCGTCAAATCTCCACCTTTCAAGGTCAACAACCCATTTGGAAGAGCATGTTGGTGCTCTTTTTTAAACAAACGAAGCGTCCAGTTATGCAATTTATCAATACTCGCCACCGCTCGACAAGCCACGAAATCGTAGCGTTTATTCTTAATTTCTTCCGCCCGCATTTGCTCTGCTTTCACATTTTTCAAACCTAAAGCATCGATGATTTCTTGCACCACCCGAATTTTTTTTGCAGTGCCATCCACTAAGTGAAAATTGACATCTGGATAAAAAATCGCCAAAGGAATGCCTGGAAATCCACCTCCGGTACCTAAATCTAAAATATCCGCGCCCGACCGAAACCGAACGATAGGAATGAGGGACAAAGAATGCAAAATGTGTCGTCCTTCGATATTGTCCACATCTTTGCGGGAAATGACGTTGATTTTCGCGTTCCACTCTTTGTACAATTGAGGCAGTCGCGCCAATTGTTCGAGTTGCATTTCCGTTAAATCAGGAAAGTATTTTTTTAAAATATCCATAAATTACAAGCTACTTTTTCGTTCTATTATTCAGCCGCTGCCGAATCCAATTAGGAATAATAATTGCGCCAATGAGCAAGTACGAATAATACGTCATTACCCGCCAAATCGTTGCAATAATTGTTGCACTTGTTGCATTGCTCACATAATCTGCCACGAAGGGGTTAAAGAGTCCTTCCACAAATCCTGCACCGCCTGGTGTTGGACTAAAAGCAATGATAATAAACATCGTTTCGAGTCGTCCATAAAGGCTAAATTGTGTCCAAAAATCTGTAGAAACGTTATTGGCTAAAGCAATTATTAAGCAATTTAGTAATAAAAATCTACAGGACCAAGCCGTTGCCGTTGCGCCAAATGCACCAAGGTGAAATTGCCAATCTTTACGCTTCATTTCTTTAGAAGCGATGACCATTTCATTGCCCAAGTCGATTGCTTTTTGTCGAAATTTTCGAAAGAATTTTATTCTCGTTGCACCGACCAAAAAACGTTTTAGTTGCACAGGATTGATGAATAAGCCATAATAAAAGGCAAAGCCATACGTCGCCATTAGCGCATACGCCGTAAGGAAAGCATAGCCCCAACCATCAAGCATTATCCAGGAAGTCAATTCTGGTCGAATCATTGTTGGACCAATAAAAAAAAGCAAAATGGGCAAGGTTCCTACAAAAAAAATAGTGTCTAAAACAACTGTATATAGGATAATCGTTGCCGTTCTTGCAGAAGAAATATTTTCTTGTGATAAGATAAAAAATGCCACCGCTGACCCGCCAACACTCGTAGGCGTGACAGCAGAACTAAATTCCCAAATAAAAATCAATTCCACACATTTTTTCCAAGTAAATTGTCCTTCTGAAAGAATTCTCAATCGCGTTGCATAAGCGATGTGCCGCAATACCAACAAAGAAGTTGAAAGACCAATCCAAAACCACGCGTGACTCGTCCACTGAATCTCATTAAAATCTTCTGGATTGAATTCTTTGAAAAACAAATACACGACCACTGCGACGCCTATTAAAATTGGAAAAACGATACGTGAAGTTCGGATAGAACGCAACACTTTCTGCTGGTCTTTCGTAAATTCGTCTAACGGTTCTATCTTTTTATTGGTCATAAATTAAATTCGTGCAAAGAACCGCAAAAGTACACCTTCCCTTAGATTCTCAATCATTTAGGAGGGATTAAATGCGATTGAATTAAGGAATTTTAAAGGTTTTTCCCAAGTGGTGGGTTCCGCCCACTTCTTGGGTTTTACTTTACGCTTTAAGCGAAACCGAATAGGTGGGCAAAACCCACCGCTTCAGAAGGACACAACAAAAAATGAGTCATCTCAACTTCTGAGATGACTCATTTTTTTATCAATTAGCCAATTAGTAAAATCAACCAATCAACCAATTTAATCCGTATAATATAAATTGAAAAATTCATCATACCCGGCTAACGTCTTCTCTTTCAAAATAGTCCGATAATTGTTTTGTGTTACTGGATATACCGTATATTTCATACCTGGCAAAAAGTCGCCGCTGTTCTTTTGAATGCCCTCAAAATAGGTCATGGCATCCTTCATTTTTTTGTAACGACGAATTACAATCATTGGAATTTTCTCATCTGCACCGCCAAGGAAAATATTGGAAATCCGCAATTTATCCAAGTTGTGGTATTTTCGATTGTAATCTGAAACGCCAATTTTAGCATCATTCATACTCGCATCTTTGTCCAAAATGACGAGCATATAGTGCAACTTATTTTCTTCAAAAGTATACAAACTTACGTCGCCCTCCTCTCCTTTTGCATTCGCACGTTCTTGACCTGGTCCACTTGCTTGTTTTGCACCTAATAAACGTAGCATATCCCGCGCGCGTATTTGTTCTGGCGTCTCTGGATATTTTGCCATGACATCTTTCAAGCCTGCAATATAACTTTCACGTCCTTTTAAATTACCTGAAATCATCGCACTTAATAAGGCAAAGCGCGGCTGCAACGGATTGGTTGCTCCAAATTGCTCTGCGACTTTCAAAATCCGCTCATTCGCAATCTGATATTTTTTTTGCGTAAAGGCATCATAAGTCTCTTCATAATACACTTGCAATTGCCGCTCATTACTCAAAATTTGCTTGATGTAGCTTGGGTCTTTAATCAATTGAGCGTAGGTAGAATTTGGATATTCATTGATGATTTTATCTCCGTATAGCTTCATTTTCGCTGAATTGTTCAACTGCTTATACGATAGATAAAGCATATAATAAGCATCCAATTGGTATTCCGTTTCCGGGTAGCGTTTGGTTAAATCTTCCAAACGTTCCGTTGCTTTTCCATAATTTTGCAAACGGTCACGGAATAAGCCGCCCAAGGCAAAAAGGGCATCTTCAATTTGCTTATTTGCCGCAGCTTTTTCTTCTGGAGAATTAGGTAAACCCGCCAATATTTTAGCCACATCGTCTTCGCTTAAATTCTCCGCAACAATTTCTTCGGCAGCTTCTTTGTCGTTGCCAAAAGTGGCTGCACTTGACCGTCGCCAGTTGTCGGAAAGGTCGCGCGCGCCCCATTGTCGCTCAAAATCCCGCTTACTTTTTTTCAAATCAGAAGGATCGCCGTAGGCAAAAAAGCTACTGCCACCACCAGTGGTTACGATGCCTCTTGAACTTCCATTTCCTCGAGCTGTTTGTCCTCCAGAACGATTTAGTGAAATCCCACTGGTACTTGCACCAGCCGAACCTTTAGTAGCGATTTTTTTCCGTAACTCATTCTGTTTTGTTTCCCAAGCAATCTTTGCCCGTGCTTCCTCATCTCGTTTTTGCTTGATTCTTGCCGCTACTTTCGCCTTTTCATCATCTGGTAATTCGCTGATGCGCAATAAGCTATCCTGTGTTTCCACAATGATAATATTGGCAGCAATATCTGTCAGATTATTATTTAAATTATTGATTGTGCTCCACCGGTCATCTGTTTTTGCCATCAATTGGAAAGTTGAATCGTAATAAGTTTTGGCAAAAACATAATCTTCATCTTCATAAAATAAGTCACCGAGCATCAAGTAGGCTTCCGTTTTTTGATTGACATTTTTGATGCTGTTCCAAGCCGACTGCCGCAAATTCGCAATTGCTTCTGTACGGTTGCCTTCACTCAATGAAATATCTGCTAGTGCAAAATAGATTGCATCTTTGAATTCTTCATTTTTAAGGTCCTTCAACATTCGCTTCAAATTCCGTTTTGCCTCTGTAGAAGTTCCGCGCCCCGTTTTCCAAGAAGTCGTTGCCAATTTTAAACGAGCATTGAATTCCATTTCATACGCTGGGTGAAATTTGATAGCTTGCTCATAAGCCACTGCAGCTGCTGCACTATTTTTCAAACGTTGATTGATTTGACCAATAATAAACGATACCCGTGCTTTCAATTGTCTATCGTTAGATTTTTCTAAAATTTGACTCAACATTGGCAATGCTTGCTCATATTTCTTTTGATTTAAATAAAAATGTGCTTTCACTTCTGACAACTGTTCTTTAATATCTTCAAATGTCGTCGGATTCTCAGACAATTGGTTCATCATGCGCTCTGCCATCGTGTAATTATCTCGCTCAATATACGTGCGCGCCAACCATAAAATACCTTCTTGATAAGCAGGTCGGTGTTTCAAAAAGTAGGCATCAGGCTTACCATTCTGTACTTCTGGCGTTAAATTTCCAAGGCGAATCGTTTTTGGCGCAGCAATATCGTCCTCATCAATTTTTGGTAATTTTGGATCTTCTTTTTTCTTATCGTCTTCTTTTTTCGTCGTCGTTTTTGGAGGCAATTTTTTACCTTTTTTTCGAGCCTTCTTGCGTTTCGCTATTTCTTTCTTCTTCGCTTTACGCTCTTTTTCGCGTACTTTTTTCTTCTTCTTTGCTTCTTTGACACGTTGCTTTTTGGTCAACTTCTTCTTTCCATTTTTATCAACCATTACACCTCTCTTCCCGTTTTTTTTGCGCTTGTTAGACGCAACATCTTTCTTTCGCATAGAGTTTGGACTAAATTCATCGGTCATGTACAACAAGGTCGCTTCTGCTGATTCATAGTCTTTTTTCAAATACTGCGCCTGTGCCATCATCAAATATCCATCGTCCGCCCAATGACTCGCCCGGTGCAATTCAATCATAATCGACACCTTTTCAATTGCCTTATCCATCTGCTCGTAATGTGCTTGCGGATTGTCAATCTCTGTGTATTGCCATATCGGCAATACCTTATTGTAGTTGTCGGTGTACTGCTCGTTCATCGCTGCAAAGGTCTCATCCATGATGACGCCTGCATTGAAGTAGTAGTTAAATTCAGACGTGGTGTCTTGATAAAACTTTTTAATCGCACCGACATCTTCGCCTTTTTTCTTTTGCGTGACACAGCCAGACAAAATCAGCAAAACCGCTATCAATAATGGTGTGGTAATTATTCGTTTCAAAACTATCCTTTTTTATTTGAGAATGAAAATGAATGGTTGATTTGCTGGATGGCTAAATTGTTACCGTAGCAATTTAGTAATAGAACAATTCAACTATTTTTCTAAAATTCTCATTAAGTTATGTTAAAAAAATGGTGTTTCACCAAAGTTTTATGAAATTTGCAAGAATTAAGTAGGTGACTTCGAATAATCGACACTTTTGACAAAGAATATTTTTTGTTTAAGGAATTTAAAAAATCCTTAAATAATTCCTTTATTTAATGATTCTTTAGGTTTCTTAAACGGAAAAGAGTCGGGTCTAAAAGTGTCGATTATTTGAGGATACCTACTTTAAGTAACGCGTAGCAATTAATTTGGTAATTTTATAAGCATCTTTTTCCGCTATTTTCCCTTTAAAAATTCTTCAATAATACAGGCTATTAAAGATTTTTTAAAGAAAAACTAGCGAAAAAATCTTACCGAATTAATTACCACGTGTTACTTAAGTTATTGGTTAGAAAGTTAATTTTAGAATGTTTTTACAATCTTTGCTTTCTAAATCAACCAATTAATTAAATTAATCAGTCAACTAATAACTTCATTATAAACTTCAAAAGCACAAATTTATTTTATTATTATCAATTGATAACATACAATGGAAGAAAATCAGCAAAAAGAAACGCTTTGGGAGCGTTTACAGCATAATTATCGACTTACAGTGATGAATCACGAGACATTTGAAGAGGTTGGAACGTATAAATTGTCATTATTCAACTTTTACGTCGCGCTCAGTGTCGTTGTCGTTGTCGTTGCCATTTTTGTGATTTTGATGATGGCCTTCACGCCAGCCAAGCGATTAATTCCTGGTTTTGAAAATGTGAAAGACGATGGCGAACTTCTACGCATTAGTTCAGAACTCGATTCGCTTGAAGAATTGCATGTTGCCAATGAAGTCTATATCAACGCTTTCAAAAATCGTCTTGAAGGCAACGTCCAAACTGCCGATGATTTTCCACCTGAAGTCGAAACTGCGAAAGAAACGACTATCGAAATTCAAGATAGCGAAGCTGATGAAATTCTTCGCCGGGAAGTCGAAATGGAAGAAATCAGTGAAGTCGCTCGCAGAGGTGGCACAGGTGCAACGGTAGCCAAAGGTACGCCATTGGAACAAATGTACTTTACTTCCCCACTCTCGGGTGAAGTTAGTGCGCGTTTTTTGGAAACCAAAGACCATTATGGTACAGATATTATCGCGCCAAAAAATACGCCAGTTAAGGCTGTGATGGATGGCCACGTCATTTCTTCTGATTGGACACTCGCAACGGGCAACACTATTGGCATTCAACATACTAATGATATTATTACTTGGTATAAACACAATTCATCGCTCCTCAAAAAAGCAGGAGATTATGTGAAAGCAGGTGAAGCAGTCGCGATTATTGGAAATACGGGTGATTTAACGGATGGCCCGCATCTACATTTTGAATTGTGGCACGGTGGGAAGGCAGTTGACCCGGAGGATTATATTCAATTTTAATTTCTGCTTCTTTGTCATGCCAGTATTTTTTGTCATTCCGAACGAAGTAGGAAAATCTCTTGCGATTACCGTACCAGATTTCTTTACTTCGGTCGGAATGACAAAAATATATTAAAAAAAATCAATAAATGTTTTGAAATTCCAAAAACGTCCCTATCTTTGCTTTACACTATTTCCCATATTAAGTATTAGAACATCCTGAAGAGTTTTTTTTTTATAATCTTATTGAACATTAGATATGAACATTTCAACACCGATTTACACAACGCATTCCATAAGTAGGCCTATTCTGAGGCTACTCACTCAGGTGATAGATTCACCACCACCAATTTTCAAACGACTGGTTCGGGTTAGGCAATGATGCAAAAGGCATTAGGCTTGAAGTATTTTTTATTTGAAATGGAGTTCTAAACGTGACGTTATTTTTTAAACTTCGTTGGTGTATAGGACATTCTTCTTATTTTAAGGTTGCTTAAGTATTTGACAATCAATTGATTGTGTTAATAGCTAAATTGATTTTTAAAATAAAGTATTCATTTTTATAATGAAATTAGCTGCATTATTGTCAAGTGAATTCTTGTAAATGAATCCATTTACAGAACTCGTGATTTAGAAGATTGCGTTATATTCATTCCCAATAATTTGCATAAACAGTACCTCGCCTGCCTTCTATTCATTTCTCATAATATCATTTTACTGTTCTACTTGTGTAGAACTGGGTAATATATGTCGTAAATATTTATGATATGAACGTGTCCTAACATTAAAGTTACGGAACGAATGCTCAACTATTGACTGCTATTAATAAACGATATAATCCAACACAACGAGTTTGAAATCTAACCAATTTTGAGCTAAGAAAATCCAAAAAACCAGACTTACTATTACTTTATAATCCACCATGAATAAGCGTTAAAAATCCTTAAAAAACCAATCGCTATTGACCAGTTATAATCCAAAAAAAGAAGTCAGAAGCGAGACCGTTTCACTGTCAGAAGTCAGAAAAAAGTACTGAACTATCTGACACCTGACAGCAAAGTGGTCTGACACCTGACTTCTAAAAATAACCGATTTACATAACAAATTTAAAGAAATCCATGTACACAACCATTACCTTAGCGATTCTCGATGCATTGAACTGTTTTAAGAACAAATTAAATACATCTACCCGAAATTCAAAGACCATTATTGGACTATTTTTACTGACATTTTTGACATTACTGAATAAAGAAATGCTGGCGCAACCTTACTGTACGATGGCTTGCAACGACCAGATTAATGTTTCCCTTGGCGTAACTTGCAACGCTGAAATTCCGTACGATCTGATACTCGAAGATGCAAGTAACCCAATTACTTGTCTACCAAATGGCCCACAAGCCTTCGTTGTTTTTGTGATGAATGGCAATGGCCAAACCATCCCAACCAGTCCCAATATTACGGGCGCGAACATCGGTCAAACGCTTCCCGTCAAAGTCAAGCATTGGGCGACGGGTAATATCTGCTGGGGTAGCATTACGATTGAAGATAAATTAGCACCGACGATTAACTGTCCTGCTAATCAAACGGTAGCTTGTTCTGCGCCAACCGCGCCTGTTTTTACAGGGAATCCTACGATTTCAGACTGTTCTAATTTCACGGTTTCTCATATTGATTTGGAAAATTCGCAAGGCTGTGCCAACCCGACCAATATTATTACCCGACAATGGACGGCAGTAGATGAATATGGCAATGATAACTCTTGTAATCAAACGATTTTTGTGGAAGCAGGGGATATTAATGACGTAGTTTTTCCTTCAAATTTAGATGATATTACAAACCCAGCTTTGTTGTGTCCTAATCCAAATACTGCTCCTGAAAACACGGGTTTTCCGATGTTGAATAATGCGGAAATTAGCAGCGGCGGCTCGTGTGGTTTTGGTTTGATACATAACGACCAAATAATTCCAATTTGTGATGGGATGTATAAAATTATTCGAACATGGACGGTCGCCGATTGGTGTACGGGTTCAGTCATTAATGGCATCCAAATTATCAAAGTAAAAGATGACCAAGGACCGATTGTCAATTGTCCTGCAGATATGACGGTTAGCACGACGAGTACGGTGAATTGTACAGCGTCGCTGATTTTACCAGCAATTACGGGGACTGATAATTGTTCGAGCATCGCTAGCATTAGCATTTCGACGCCAGTTGGTACGTTGCAAAGTAACGGTGGTGTGGTGAATAACCTTGGCTTGGGTATTTATGTCGTCGTTTATTCAGCAGCAGATGCCTGTGGAAATCAAACGGATTGTATGATGCAATTGACGGTGCAAGACAATACCTCACCGACGATGATTTGTGATGAAATTACGGCGATTACCTTGAATGCAAGTGGCATGGCAGATGTACCTGCTCAAGTTTTTGATGATGGTAGTTATGACAATTGCTGCTTTAATGGCTTCCAAGTGCGACGGATGAATGCGGGCTGTGGTGTGAATGCTGTTTTTGGCTCGACAGCTAAATTTTGCTGCGATGATATTGGCGACGATGTGATGGTGCAATTACAGGGAGCAGATTGCAATGGCAACATGAACAGTTGTATGATTACGGTACACATTGCAGACAATATCAATCCAATTATTTCTTGCCCAGTGAACGTGACGATTGAATGTGTAGAAGATTTTAATGATTCGAATATCACTGGTGAAGCGACTTCTTTTGATGCTTGTGGAACGACAAATATTATTTCAACGGATGCTGAAGATATCAATCAATGTGGCACAGGAACGGTGACTCGAACTTTCGCGATTTCAGATAACTATGGCAACTCGGCCAGCTGTTCGCAAACGATTACATTGGTAGACAATACACCAGTTTCGATTAATTTTCCACCAGATTATACGTTAAATGGTTGTTTTGATAATGATGGTTTGGATCCTGATGAATTGCCTGCTCCATTTGGTTATCCAGAAGCGTTTGGTGACGATTGTGAATTATTGGCGACCAATTATAATGACCAAGTTTTTCAAGTCGCACCACCTGCTTGTTTCAAAATTGTGCGGACGTGGACGATTATTGATTGGTGCGAATACGAGACGAATAACCCTAACACGGGCGGCATTTACACCAGCCAACAAATTTTAAAAGTGATTGACAATGAAGCACCGACGATTACTTGTCCAGCAGCTATTTCAGTAGCTATTATCGATGATTGTGTAGCAACGGTAACGTTACCGCAACCAACTATTGACGACTGCAATCCTGATGCTTTGGCGACGGCGACGAGTGATTTTGGTTTTGGATTTGGTCCATTTTCAAATGTTAATGAAGGAACGTATAGCGCTACTTATACCGCTACGGATGGTTGCGGCAATAGTGCTGTTTGCAGCATCAATATCAATGTTTATGATGGAAAATTTCCTACACCTTACTGTAAGGATGGTTTGGTAATTGGATTGATGAATACGATACCACCGATGGTTGATATTTGGGCGAGTGACTTTGATGAAGGCAGTTTTGACAATTGTCCGGGCGATGTATTATTGTCTTTCTCGGCTGACGTGACCAATACGAATTTGGACTTGACGTGCGATGACCTTGGTGAGCAATTAATTCAATTGTGGGTGACGGATGCTGCAGGCAACCAAGATTTTTGTGAAACATTTCTTGTCGTTCAAGACAATCAAGGATTTTGTGGACCAACGGGTGATTCATTGATTGTTGGTGGCAATGTTCAAACAGCGTTGGGTGGCAATGTAACCGAAGTAATGGTTGCGGTCAATGACGGCGTAACGACGCCATTTATGACAAGCCAAAACGGTAATTTTTCGTTCAATACCTTGATTGATGGCAGTGACTACACCGTCGCGCCAGAGAAAGATATTAATCCATTGAATGGTGTTTCGACCTTGGATTTGGTAATTATTCAGCGGCATATTTTGGGCATGTTTCCAATGACATCGCCGTATAAATTGATTGCTGCGGATGCGAATAATTCAGGAAGCGTATCGACTTTGGACTTAGTCGATATTAGACGTTTGATTTTGCACATTGATTTGGAATTTCAAAACAATACTTCGTGGCGTTTTGTGGATGCAGATTATGAATTTCAAAATCCAGCCAATCCATTTGGAGAAGATTTTCCTGAAGTTTATAATATCAATAATTTGAATTCAGATATGCCAAATATTGATTTTGTAGCGGTAAAAATTGGGGATGTCAATGACAATGTGCAATACAATAACTTGCTCGGTGCAGATGACCGAACGGTAGAAGACGAGTTGATTTTTACTGTTGAAAATCAAGACTTCGACGCTAACGAAATGGTACGCGTAGATTTCAAAGCAGCTGATTTCAAAAATATTGACGGGTATCAATTTACGCTTGATTTTGATGAGACTGTTTTAGAATTTGTTGATTTTGAAGCAGGAAAACTAGCGGGTTTGACCGGAAGTAATTGTGGCTACAACTACCTCGAACAAGGAAAAATAACCACCTCGTGGAATAAGGTAAATATTAATGATTTAGATTTTGATGCCGTGCTCTTCAGCCTGATTTTTCAATCTAACAAGAAGATGTCCTTAAACAAAGTAATTGAAATAAGTTCCGAATTGACTACAGCAGAAGCGTATCAGGGGGATGGGCAACTGCTGGATATAGCGATTCAGTTTGCAGGTGAGTACGGCATTTTTTCTAACACAGATTCTAACTTAGTGACCGAATTTTATGACAATAAACCCAATCCATTTTATAGTGCAACAATAGTCAGTTTCAGCCTGCCGGAAGCACAATCCGTTGTGATGACGGTATTTAATTCTTCCGGCAGCGTTTTGTTGCAAACTACAAAATGGCTTGGGGCTGGCCAACAAGAAATACCTGTAAATGGAGCAGATTTGAAAGAGAGTGGGCTGTTGATTTATACTGTTGAGACGGCGGAGGAAACGTTTACAGGGAAGATGATTTTAGTAGAATAATTTGATTGACTCGATTACTTTGATTATTTCGATTGACTCGATTTTGGGTGCAATCGAAATAATCAAGTCAATCGAATCAATCGAGCTAATCAAATAATCGTTAACGGTTCTGGTTTTAAGAAAAGGTTCGACGGGCGGGAGTTTGTTGGGCTTTTTTATTTGAAACCACTCAATAGACTTTATGAATGGCGACTCTGGATAATTCGCAAACTATTGATTATCAATTATTTGCAATTCTAAAAAAGCTACTCATTCATAAAGTCTAATAAAATATTTAGATTTTGTTCCTCAAAACCCGCCGCGCCGTTAGGCGTGGCGCAATAGCGTAACAAAATGTATTTATATTTTTGGATGGTTTCAATTTTTTTTTGGCAAAAAAATTGCATTAGTATAAAAAAATACTTTTTTTTTAGCATAAAAAATAAGGCATTATTAAAGAATATTTTTCTATTAGACTTTATGAATGGCGACTCTGGATAATTCGCAAACTATTGATTATCAATTATTTGCAATTCTAAAAAAGCTACTCATTCATAAAGTCTATTATCTCCCTCCCTTTTTATTTCTCAATCAGAAACGGATTAATTTAAAACATTCATCCATCATTATTAAGCTAACAACATTGAAAATTAAAATAGTAGTCATTGCGATAGCAATCGGTTTGGGATTGGCGGCTTGTCAAAAAGATACGAGTGTAGAATCTTTGGACGTAGCATTGGAAGCAAGCATCCAAGCAGCCTCGCTTAATGGATTAAGCGATTTTATACTTCCTACTAGTACTGATTTTGCAAATATCCCTCAAGATCCAAATAATCTACTAACGCAAGCAAAAGTGGATTTGGGGCAACTGTTATTTCACGAAACTGGTTTGGCTTTAAATCCAATGCACGCCTCTTCGGAAGGAACATATTCGTGTGCTACTTGTCATTTTGCCTCAGCAGGATTTCAAGCCAATCGGCATCAAGGCATCTCTGACGGCGGAATGGGATTTGGAAATAATGGGTCGGTTAGAGTTGTTTCTCCTGATTATGATTTCAGTGAGTTAGACGTGCAAGCGATACGGACGCCTACTGCAATGAACGGCGCATATCAAAAAAATCAGCTTTGGAATGGGCAATTTGGTGCAACAGAACTTAATGTCGGTACAGAAAATCAGTGGACTGCTGGAACGCCAAAAGGCGTCAACGAATTGGGTTACGAAGGCTTAGAAACACAGGCAATCGCTGGACTTAAAGTGCATCGAATGTCTTCAATTGACGAATTCTTAAAAGAAATGTATCAAGACGATTTCGACGCAGCATTTCCAGAGGTACCCGAAGCGGAACGTTGTAACGTGGAGAATACAGGCTTAGCAATTGCGGCTTATGAACGCACCGTACTATCTAATCAAGCGCCATTTCAACAGTGGCTTCGCGGCGATTTGAACGCTATGACGGATGAAGAAAAAGCAGGCGCAGTTTTGTTTTTTGGAAAAGCGAACTGTGCAAGTTGCCATCAAGGACCTGCTTTGAATTCAATGGAGTTTTATGGACTGGGTATGGGGGATTTATTTGAAAATTCAGACATTACTTATGGTGCAGGTAGGCAGTCTGTTGAGAATTTTGGACGGGGTGGTTTTACCAAAGTGGCGAGCGATTATTTTAAATTTAAAGTTCCACAATTGTATAATTTGATGGATTCTCCATTTTATGGACACGGGGCAAGCTTAACCAATTTGACGCAAGTTGTTAATTATAAAAACAAAGCCATTAAGGAAAATGATAACGTGCCAGACATTCATTTGGCCTTAGAATTTATACCTATTGACTTAACGAATGAAGAAATGCACCAGTTAGTCGTTTTCTTGGAAACTGCTTTGCACGACCCTAATTTGCAACGATATGAGCCATTGGAAGTGCGGTCTGGGAATTGTTTTCCAGCAAATGATGTGGAGGCGCAGGTTGATTTAGGTTGTGAATAAAAATAAAGGGTGTAATTTATGGTTTTTGGAGCGTTTTTGACGCTCCAAAAACTATTGAAAAATCTCTGATACATTTCAAAAAACGAACAATAAAAGGCTGAAAAACGAATAAAAATACCGCATTTCAAATGCCTTCACCAACTTTCCCAAATACTGAACAGACGTTTCTTTCATGTAAATCCCCAGCGTAAGTACCTGGACACAATTAATCGAACATCTAAAAAGTATCTTTTCCGCTATTTTTCCCTTAAAAATGTCTTTAATAACAATGTTTATTCAAGAATTTTTAAAGAAAAACTATCGAAAAAATCTTGTCTAAAAATTTTACCTGATTAATTACTACTGCAGTGCCTCATTAATTTTTCACAACAAAATTGAATAATCTCTTAGCTTTTGAAAAACCTTTAAATTTCCATTTAAGAGGTTTAGCTAATTGGTCATTATGAAAAGTGATATAGCTTCTTATTTTGTCCTCAAGTTCTTTGACAGA
>JBLHWU010000142.1:0-17430 GCA_047629355.1 Saprospiraceae bacterium
ATTCAACACACCAGTCAGAAACTTGAGTTATTGTAATCACTTGAGTACAAACGTTAGACGCATTTCCAGATGGATCAACACCTGAGAAAGAACGTACAACTGAACCTACACCACATTGGTCGGTAGTTACCGTTACTGTTGGAGTAGTTTCTACTGAACAGTTGTCAAAAGCAGTTACGTCACCGTATCCACCAGCAGTCATTGCAATAGATTCGCAAGCATCATCTCCATCACAAGCCAACAATGCAACCTCTAAATTATCAGCAAACTCATCACAAGTCAAAGTAGCATTTGCAGGACAAACAACTACAGGAGCCAATTTGTCTTCAACCAATACTTCAACCATACAGAAATTCCAACGACCATCCATATCAAGAAGAGTACCGTCATCATTTGTCAAATCTAAACGAGCACCTCGAAGACCCAACTGACCATCACTTTGAACTTGACCATAGCTATTCAAGTAAATATCCCAAGCTACATCATCCATTACCAACAAGATAACTTGTACAGGACCAGGAATGTCAGAACAACAGAAATCCTCAAAAGGAGTATAAATGTTACCGTTATTTGTTGGATCAGCATTGTTCATGCGAGCAACCAAGAAATGAACATCAGTACAGTTGTCATAAGAACCGTCATCTAAAGTAGATGCAGCCAAAGAAGAACAACTATTACCATTAGCGTTACTGTTAGTGATAGAAATCTGAGTGATTTCATCGCAAATTGCAACTGGTGGTACTTTGTCAAACAAAGTAACATCAACACAAACTACAGTTTCGTTACCACATTCATCAGTAGCAGAGTAGCATACGATGTATTCAGCAGCAGAACCAGTAGCAGTATACAATTCAATATTAGAGAATTGACCACCATTTGTAGGAAGAATAGCCAACAATTCGTCAGCATTTCCAGCAGCATCTACAGAGAATATCTGTGTTTCGTAGCTAACAATGCTTGAACAGTTGTCACCGTTATTAGCGATAGCAGGAAGTACAGCGTTACCTTTACAGTCACCTTCTACACCAGCAGCAGGAGCACTTGCAGAAAATACATTGATTTCCAAGTCACCTGGGCTAATCAAGTCTGGTCCAACTTCGTCAACAACTTTAACGATTTGGTCAAATTCTACAGACTCACCAGCACACCAGTCAATACATACCCAAGAACGTAAAATTTTCTTAGTACCAGGGCAAATTACGATTTCATTATCTTCATAATCACAAGAGAGTTCACAGAGGTCACCAATAACAATTGGAAGACCAAAAACAGTTGGAACACCAGAACCTGTCGTTGCTAAATTAGCAGCAGACATTGTAGGACTAACATTCAAACTTGGCTTAACAGCATCAACATCAACAATAGCTGAGTTCAATGCAGTAGCTCCAGTGATTGCTGGGAAAGCATCAAACTGAGAACATTGCCATGTAATATCTTCAGGGAAAGTAATATTTGCCAATGATGGACGAGTCAAGTTAATGATTTGTACACAAGTAGCAGTATTACCACTTCCATCAGTTGCAGTCCAAGTACGCTCGATACGACCTGAAAAGTCAAGGTCACCATTAGCGTCAAAACAGTCTAAGTTGAAGAAGTTATCAACATAAGTCAAATCAACATCACAATTGTCTGTTGCAGTTGCAGCAGGAACGAAAGGCAATGAAGCATTTACAGTTACAGAGAAACCATCAAGAGTTCCATTGTCACCACCTACATTATCAGTAATAGTCAAAGTCCAAGTACCATTTACATTTGTATCATTATAAGTTGCCAATGGGTCTTCAGGAGCAACAACGCCGCCCATACCTGGAGAACCACCAGAACAAGTTACCAAACCACCGTTATCGTCAAATACGATATCAATATCATCATTTACACCACAACTTTGTTCAATCAAAGTAATTGTAGCACCATTTGGTCCAGTCAATTCCAATGTCAAGTCACCTACCCAAGTGTGAGTAGCCTGAATAGAAACAGTTACACCGTTAACAACAGCATTACCAGGAATACCTGCAATACTAGCAGTTGCAGTTGCTGGATCCAATGTATTGTCAATAGCAGCACCTGTGTCTGTAGAAGTACCTGTTACTACAATAGGAGCAGGAGCAGAACCGAAATTTGGTGGAGCCTGACCGTCACATGCAGCAACTTCAATAGGAGCACCACAATCAATAATTGGATCCAATTTATCTTCAACAGTTACTGTAGTCCAAGCAGAGTTACCAGTGTCTGGGTCAGTAATCGTTACGATAATAGTAGATCCGATATCTTCACAACCAACTACAACAGAGTTAGCAAGAACAGGGCAAGAACCTGAGTAAGCAGGGCTTCTTGTCAATTCATAATCTTCGTAGCAACCATAAGGTCCGCCTTCCAATACCATATCAGCAGTAACGTAAGAACAACCATCTTCGTCCAAAGAAACTTGAACTTGGTCATTTGTAGCCAATGTAGAAATTGGGTTAGCAAATTCGTTTACTGTAACATCGAAAGAACAAGTTCCTACGTTTCCAGCATCATCAGTTACTGTAAATGTATTAACAGTTGTACCAATTGGGAATGCTTCACCTGAAGCAAGACCAGCAGTCTGAATCAAGTCAATTGAAGCTTCAGCAATCAAGCCCATTACACCATCACGCTCACCGAATCCGATAGAAGCGAATGTTGCAGGCTCAATAATACCACAAGGAGCAGAAGACAAGTAAGTAAGAGAATTACTACCATCATCGTTATAACTTAAAAAGAAGTTAAGACCTTCTACTTCTATTACATACAATCCACCACCAGTCAAAGTAGCAGATACTGGAATATCATTAAGTGCACCAGCAGTACCGTTCAAAGTACCAGAAGCAATCAATGTCAAATCAGCAAGTGCTGGAGGACCAGCAGGATTACCTGTGTACTCATAAATACGACCGTTCACAATACCGCCAGCTTCTAAACCAACTTGAACAGCAGTTATGCTAAGGTCAGTACTGAAACCTAAAGCTGCCAAATCAAAAATTTGGTAGTGTTGGTTCAAAGCCCCTGGGCTACAAGCGATATGCGTACCACCCAAAGTCAATGTATTATTAGCTGATACAGAGAATGGAGCAGAAGGACAGTTTTCTGTGAAAGTAACGTTATAGTCAATTACTGCATCACAATCACCTGGAGCCAAGTTAATTACCTGGTCAGCAGGACAAGTCAACATTGGATCTTCATCATCAGTAACTGTGATAGTAAAGCAGCACTCAGATGTATTACCAAATGCGTCAACTGATTGGTAACAAACTGTATTTACACCTACATTATATAGACCACTTGCATTACCATTAATTGGAGCACCACCATTCACTGTATGAGAGAAAAGTGCAGAACCTACAGGCAACAAAGTAGCAGAAAGTGTAAAGGTATTTGTACAAGTAAAAGCGTTAATACCGTTATTTGTATTAGTTGCAGCAGATTGTGCTACAAAGCTCAAAGTTGTTCCAAAAGTAGTAATCCAACCATCCCAAGTAGCTTGAGGAATAATTGCAACTGCTTGTCCGTCAGAACAGTCAGCACCAGAAAACTCACTTACGAAAACAGCTACACCATCAGGACCAAAGAAGTCAAATGCTTCAAAAGTTGCTCCTCCGTGGTCACCATTATAATCCAATACCAATTCAACATCTGTAGTAGAGTTGACTGCATTAGAAATAGTAACTGTAGTTGGATTTAACAAATTTGCAACAAATATGTAAGGTATTGGACCATCAGTTAAAGTAGTCAATACACCTACACAGTCAGCAGATAATACTGGATCTATAACAGTTGCAGTTGCAGCACAAAGACCAGCGTCAGCACTCAATACAACATCAGCAGGGCAAGTCAATTCACATGCAGGACATGTAAGAGAGAATGCAACATTTGAAGTACCTGTAGCCGCATCTGGACCGTTAGCACATAAGTTAGCCGTACCATCAGTACCAGTTGGGTTGTAACTAGCTACTGCAAAGAAACCTGCAGGAAAAGTAGTACAACCACCAGCTGAACCATCTTCTGTTACTTCAATTTCCATATTCATGTTACCACCATCCCAGCCATCGCCGAAAGTGTCATAAACACGAAGTTCCAACATGTTACCATCAACAACGTTGAGGACTTCAGAGTCAGTACCTGCAAAACTTTGAGGATAAGAAGATCCCGCAGCGCGGCATGCTAACTCTGTTCCAGTTGTGATGTCGACAAGTTCCCAACCGTTTTCGTTGGTAAATGTTCCACCATTACCGATTGCACGAACCGTGATTTCAGTTTGCCCGGCAGGAGCCTGGGCGCTTAATGAATTAAGACCGAACATAGCAAGGAATAACGTACATCCTAGGTATGCTAATCTTTTTGTAAAATTTATTTTTTTCATGAGATCAAAATTTTGAATTTTGAATGAGATAAATCTTGATTAAAGAATTTAAAATGATAAGATTTGATTTAGTTTGATACTAAATCAAGTGCAGCTAAAAATACATCATTAGATGTAACATCAACTATGTCCGCTTTTGAATTAAAAAGCTGAGACAAGACTGTTCCACTGTTGCTCAATGCATCGTGAACAGAGTTACCAATCTGAATTTGACCAGCCAAGTACTTATAATATTGCATTTTAATAGCATCATTATTTTGCTGGTAGTCATCCGCAGGAGTAGCATTATTAATTAGCGCTGCTTCGGTGTTTAGGTTTTCAATCGCTTGTGCCGAGTTTACTAAATTAGCATTTGCTAAAGGAGAATCACCTTTTACAACCGATGAGTTATTAATGAAAGAAGCTTGTGTATTTAAGCTCTGTGCAAAGCCGTCTTGTGCAGCAAACAACAGAACTAACAAAAAGCTAGTTTTCATCAAACCTCTAAAAATAAACGTCATGTTCTTCATGAGATTAGAATTTGATTTAATTAAAAAATTGTTTTGAAAAATATTGTAATGAAAATTATTACCGTAGGAAGGAGAAAACCAGAGAATAAACGAAAAGGCATCAACTGTCGAATGACAGTCTAATGCCTTAGAAAATGTGTTGTGTGTAAGATTCGTTTTTTTCAATGGATTATAATTTGTTGACAATTGCTCATTAACAGGCAGCGTGTTGTTAAAACACATTGCTAAATGTACATGGCAATAAGAATTATAGAACGACAGTAGTCCATTTAAGTAAAATGGCTAAATCGTTTTATTGTGTAAATTTTGGTTCTACAAACTTATTAGGAATGAAAAACCAACTGTTGTAATTTAAGGAATCCGAGTCTGATAAGAAAAATTAGAAGATATTTATAGTTGTTAGAAGTAAGGAATAAGAAATAATATTTCAACTATAAATGTAAAAGTCAGGCTACGGATTATAATTTGTTATTTAATACAAAACAAATACTAAAAATATAAATGCAAATATGAGTCCACTTTCAAAAAAAACTGTACCCAAAAAATGGTATTTTTAATATTACAAAAAACATTAATTTAAATAAAATGCTTTAATTGCAAGAGCAAAGATATAATTTCATTTTTATAATACAACAAAAAACTCTTTTTTTTTAAAAAAACTTTCCCAAACAATACATTTAAGTAGGTGACCCCAAATAATCGACACTTTTAGACAGGGCTATATTTCCGTTTAAGAAACTTAAAAAATCATTCAATAAAGGGATTATTAAAGGTTTTTTTTCCCTAAACAAAAAATATCGGCTGTTAAAAGTATCGATTATTTAAGGTCACTTACGTATTTATTTTGAAACCATCTAGCAAAATAAATACACCTTGTTCTCTTTTCACACCACGCCTGACGGCGCAGCGTGAGATAGCCAAGCGCATAATTGCATTTAATAAGGTGCAGGTATTTTATTGGGTGGTTTCAAAATATTTATGCCATTAAACTCAAAAATATTCATGCATACGCCTATCATGTCTTGATTTTCTTTATTTTTGTCCGAATAATTAAAACTTAGAACACTTCTTTCTATTCTTATTTTATTGGTTTATCGTTAGACTTGTTACCTTTTAAAAATACTTAGTAACAAGGGTAACAAGTCTATCATAATTTCATCAACATAATTAATTCAAAAGCAATGAATCCTTTCAAGTTTTTTCATCTTTTCTATTTTATTGGCTTATCTATTTTACTGATACTGGGTAGTTGTGGGAAAGAACCTAACACGCAACCTTTGTCGGCTTCCCCATTATTTACTTTATTGAGTGCTCAAGAAACGGGGATTGATTTTAAAAATCAACTCGATGATGACCCTCTTGGAGAAAGAAACGTATTGTCTTATCAATACTACTATCAGGGTGCAGGAGTTGGCATTGCAGATTTTAATAACGATGGATTGTCCGATGTTTTTTTCTCAGGAAATGAAGTACCCAATCGTCTATATTTGAACAAAGGTAACTTTCAATTTGAGGATATTTCTGAAAAAGCTCAAATCAATACTAATAAGCATTGGTCAACAGGCGTAACAACAGTTGATATCAATGGTGATGATTTTTTAGATATTTACGTTTGCCAATTTGGTCCTTATAAAGCCAATCAACGAAAAAACCTTTTCTATATTAATAATGGTGATTTAACTTTTACGGAAAAAGCCGCTGAAATCGGACTTGACGATAATAATGAAAGTATTCAAGCCGCTTTTTTTGATTATGACAATGACGGAGATTTAGATTGCTATGTAATGAATGAGAGTAAATACGCATTAGTCGTTTTGGCGGAAGTTTTCAAAGATTTAGAAAAAAAGGAAAACCTAGAAGCTGCTAGTGGTAATTTGTTTAGAAATGATGGTGGCAAATTCACTAAGATTACGGAACAAGCAGGCATGTTGCGCTATGGCTACGGGCTTGGTTTGGCAATTAGTGATATTAATGACGATGGTTGGCTGGACGTTTATGTGACCAATGATTACTCTGTACCTGACTTTATGTATATCAATAACGGAGATGGCACTTTTACGGAAAGTCTTAAAACGTATACCAAGCAAGTTTCTTTCTACGGTATGGGCGTTGATATTGCAGATATAAACAATGATGCATTGGTGGACATTGCGGTAGTAGATATGGCAGCAGAAGACCATATGCGCGATAAGACGTTGATGGCTTCGATGGACATTCCAACTTTTTGGTATTACGTCAACAACCGACAGTATCAGTATCAGTATATGTTCAATTCATTGCAACTCAACAATGGTAATGGTACTTTTAGTAATATTGCCAATATGGGAGGCGTGTCGCGGTCAGATTGGAGTTGGGCATCACTATTAGCAGATTTTGATAATGATGGTTATAAGGATTATTTTGTTTCTAATGGTTTTAGACGATATTCTCGTGACAATGATTTCAGAAAAAAAATGGAACGCATTAAGCAAGCTCACGGTGGTAGTGTTCCTCTTGACCAACGTAAAAAGTTATATGATGAGATGCCGCAGATTAAATTAGAAAATGCTTTATATCGCAATAATAAAGACCTCACGTTTACTCGTATCAATAATGAATGGGGCATGCAAGATGAATCTTATTCTAGTGGTGCTGCCTATGCTGACTTAGATAATGATGGTGACTTAGATATGGTTGTCAATAATACGGATATGCAAGCTTTTGTTTATCGAAACAATGCTTCTGAAAATAAATTGGGCAATTATCTCCAAGTGCAATTGAAAGGCTCATCGACTAATCAACCAATAATTGGAGCGAAAGTAAAAATATACGCGGGTAAGGAGACTCAATTACTTGAAATGATAAACACACGTGGCTATCAATCGGCGGTTAATGATGTTTTGCATTTTGGTTTAGGGAAAGCATCATCCGTTGACCAATTGGAAATCATCTGGCCAAATGGTGATAAACAAGTGCTAAACAACCTATCTGCTAACCAATCTTTGACAGTTACACATGCGGAAACTGGACAAAAACATGCTTATCAGCAACCAGCTAAAAAAACCATCATCGAAAAAGTAAATCCAACTGATTTAGGAATTAGCTTTAAACACAAAGAAAATTCTTTTGACGATTTTAAGAAAGAAATTCTTTTGCCACACAAGCAATCTACGCTCGGCCCTTGTATTACGGTAGGAGATGCAAATGGAGATGGCTTTGAAGACTTTTTTATTGGTGGTGCGGCTGGACAAAGTGGTGTTTTGTATTTTCAAAAAGCGGATGGTAGTTTTATAGAAGCGCCACAACAACCCTGGCAAATAGATGCCAATAGCGAAGATATGCAAGCTATGTTTTTTGATCCAGATGGTAATGGGCAATTAGACTTATATATTACTAGCGGTGGTGGTGGTGAGTTTGAAGAAGTCAAAGAATTATTACAAGATAGAATTTATATCAACTTGGGTCAAGGCAAATTTCAAAAAGCACAGAATGTTTTTCCTGAAATGCTAACCAGTTCGTCTGTAGCCAAAGCGGCTGATTACGACCAAGATGGAATTATAGATATGTTTGTAGGTGGACAAGCGATTCCTAGTCGATACCCCTACCCTTCTCGTAGTTATTTATTACATGGCGAAGGTCGTAAATTTTCAGATGCGACGGCTACTGCTGCGCCTGCTTTACAAGCACCAGGTATTGTTAAAGATTTTGTTTGGACAGATTTGAATGGCGATAATTATCCAGATTTGGTCGTAGTTGGGGAGTGGATGCCGATTAGTTTTTACCTTAATGAAAATGGCATATTTAGAAATGCAACGGAAGAATTTGGTACAGCAGATTTGAAAGGTTGGTGGTATAGTATTGAACAGGCTGATGTGGATAACGATGGCGATATGGATTTTGTGGTTGGCAACGTCGGGACGAACACCAAATTTCATGCAAGTAAGAAAAAACCGTTTAGTGTTTTTGCCAATGATTTTGATAAAAATGGTACCTGCGATGTTGTACTGAGTAAAGAATACAAAGGCAAACTTGTCCCTGCTCGCGGGCGACAATGTTCATCGGAACAAATGCCTTTTATTAAGCAAAAATTTCCTACTTTTAAAGAATTTGCATCGGCTGATATAGTAGACATTTTAGGTAAACAAAATATTGAGGAAGCACTGCATTTACAAGCAACCGAATTTCATTCTTTGGTGCTGATAAATGATGGAAACGGTAAGTTTTCTTATAAATACTTACCAAATATAGCGCAGATGTCTCCTATCAATGGAATCGTTATTAGAGACTTAGATGAGGATGGAAATATGGATTTAATTGTTGCGGGAAACAACTATGACACGGAAGTAGAAACACCTCGCTACGACGCTGGTAATGGATTGATAATGAAAGGCTTAGGTGATGGTACTTTTGAACCACAATCGATTTCAAAAAGTGGATTTTTCGTTCCAGGCAATGTCAAAGATATTCAAATTTTAAATCAAGCGGATGGTCAATCCAAGCTCATTTTGGTGGCAAATAATAACGGGCAAATGGAGATTTTTAAACTGACAGGAAAGATGCAGTTGAGCATGAAATAAAAGCAATTTTGAGGTAGAAATCAGGGTTTAAAAGTCCTTTTTTCTACCTCAAATTTATTTATTTATTTATTTATTTATTTGATAATGAAAAAGCAGCTTCTTCCAAGTACTCCACTGCTGCTTTACCTTCCGTAACTTTTATTACTTTATTCACTTCTAAATTTTCAAAAACTTGCTTGGTTAGAACTAAATTTGGCCAAGTAATTTCAATTGACTGAATGAGCGTTGCGTCATTCAATCCTATTTCTAACTGCAAACTATTTCCACCAAAACTCCCACCCGTCGCAACCCAATGATAGACAGTTTGCGCTTTCCCTGCTGCATTTTTTGAAACAATCTTCACTTTTGCACCAATTGCCGACCGATTAGATCTTGTGCCAGCTAACCGCAAAGTTATCCAACTTTTTTCATTGCCATAAGGATTTAAAAACAACGCATCACCAAAGACATCGCCTTCAAAAGCACCACCCAAAACACAAAAAATATCTTGGTCACCATCATTACCCAAATCCAACGCCATGCCTTTTTTGAATATGCCCTACACCCGCAGTGGTCGTTACGTCTTGTAGCTTTTTTCCCTTATTGTTTCTATACATTTTATTGGGTACAATTGCAGTAAAACTTGGTGCACCCGTTCCAAAATATACATCCAAAAAGCCATCATTATCAATATCCCCATAATTTGAACCCATCGCAAAAACAGCTTCTCGAACCCCTAACTGCTTTGATTTCTCCGTAAATGTCCCATCCTGATTGTTCATGTAAAACCGAGGATGACTCCCCCACTTCTTTACCCATTGCATTGGCCGCCACATTTGCTGCAGTTTGCTGCTTTACATCTTCATCATTACCAAAACTTGCCACCAAAATATCTTGCCAGCCATCATTGTTAAAATCCCACATCCAAGTTGGAAAACTTTTGATAGGTTCCGTAATTTCAGCATTATCAGATACATTTTCAAATATTAAATTACCATTTTGCATCCCTTTATTCAGCAACAAAATATTTTTACTTCCCAAAATCGAAAAATAAATATCAGCAGTTCCATCATTGTTGACATCATCGGCAGTTATCCCTTTAATCATACCAGTTATGTTTTGCAAACCATACCTGACCGTTTGGTTAGAAAATGTACCGTTCCCGCTATTCATATATAACTCAATCGGAAAAACAGCATTCCTTCCCGACTCCGTTCCAACCAATAAATCCAAATGTCCATCCAGATTAAAATCTGCCCAAACCGATGTCTGTGTTGGTGAAAAAGACAACAATCCAGCTTCTTCAGTCACATCAGAAAAAGTACCATCTCCATTATTTTTCAAAAGAGAATTTGGAATTTGACCTTCCTTACCAAACCACGCACCCCGCATTACGAAGACATCTAAGAAACCATCATTATTGTAATCTGCATGATTGATATTTAGTCCTCCCGTAATACCTGTAAGCCCTATTCGCGGTGTCGCATCTTCAAAAGTTCCATCGCCTTTGTTAAAAAAGATGCGCAACTGGTCACCAAAACCCCAAGAAGAAGCTACAATATCCAGTTTTCCATCATTGTTAAAATCATCAATGGCAATTCCACCTGACAATCCAACAGTACTCAATCCTAATTGCGAAGATACATTTTTGAAAGCAGGAATCTCAATATCTGATTTGAAAAAGGAGGCAGGTAATCGAAATTTAGTAGGCACTTTTTGGGGGTATTCTCCCAACGTCATATAAGCAAAATTAAGCATCCAAATTGACTCTAAATCCTCAGGATTTTCCACCAACATCTCCGTATAAATTCCAATCGCAGTCTTAGTTGAAGCGGACATCGTGTAAACTCCTTTTCCTTGAATTGGCATGATACAAGATTCGTCATTCGTTCGTTCAATACAATTATTTTGCTCGCCTAAGCGCATATACCCCAAATGCCAGTAACCGCTTAACTTGTCTAAAAATCGCCTTGTCTGATACTTTCCCTTCCATCTGCTGTAACAAACTGGATAATTTGACAATCGCTTCTTCATTTTTCCCTACATTTAGCAATTCATAACTCAAAAACAGCATTCCTGTTAATTGCTCATTTAAATTTGCAGCTTGACTAATTTTAGTTTTATAAAAATCTACACGCCGGTGATTAGAAAAATAAGCTACTTTCATTGGGTCAATCTTCCCTTCAACTTCTTGAAGCAATTTAACCATTTTGTCAGTTCCATCTAAAGGAATTTCTTTAGGCTTTTCAGCAACGCTGTTTACTGGTTTAAATTTATTTTGACAAGCATAAAAGGAGAGAATGCAGACAACTGCACAAAGAGTGAATTTCTTGATGGACATCATAATTTAATTTTGATAAAATAGAGGCTACAAGGTAAACATACTTTCTAGATTCCACTAAATTTTTCACTCTATATAATTATAAAAACAAGATACAATCATTTTTAAAATTGCGCTATTGAGGTCCGAAACAGTCGTTTCTAAGCATTTATTAGATATTTTATAGCATTCTTTATGAAGATTCAGGTTTTCCTTAGGAACATAAAAAAAATAGCTATAGACTCTTGACAGGATATTTTGCCCTCATTTTTCACTTTGAAAACGCTCATTATATCAATATAAATCGCAGTTTCGAAGCAAAAATTGAGAACAAAACCTCACTCCCAAGAATCTACACTTATTTATTTCGCGTTCCTTACTTCTACTCGTTTAACACAAATTTCAAAGAAATCGAATTCACACAATGTCGCGTATTTTTCGCCGTCAACCGCTCCCCTGTAAAAACATGTCCCAAATGACCGTCACAGCTGTTGCAAACAATTTCTACTCGTCGTCCGTCCGCATCCGGCACATTTTTTACAGCACCTTCAATTTCATCATCAAAACTTGGCCAACCGCAGCCACTCTCGAATTTATCCGCTGATGTGTACAGCTTTGCCTCGCATTGACGACAGATGTACGTACCAGGTTCTTTATGTTTGTTGTATTCTCCCGTACCTGGATATTCCGTGCCTTTATGGAGGATAACGCGGGCTTCTTCGGGAGTTAATTTATTGTATGCCATGATTTTTTCTTATTTTTTTGTCATTCCAACCAAAATGGAGGAATCTGATAAAGACATTTCACCAGATTCCTCCACTTCGGTCAGAATGACAAAATGTGATTTGGACTAAAATTTTCACTTCAACAATTCCGCAAAGTGCTGTCTCACTTTCCGTACTTTCGGATTCACGACAAACATACAGTAACTCTGTGAAGAATTGTTATTGTAATAGTTTTGATGGTACTGTTCTGCTTCATAAAATACATCCAAAGGAGTAATTTCCGTAACAATTGGATTGTCCCAAAGCGTCGGCGCATATTCTTTTTTGATGCGTTCCGCAACCACTCGTTGTTCTTCATCGTGATAAAAAACAGCGGAACGGTATTGTGTGCCTCTATCATTTCCTTGACGGTCCAACGTAGTTGGGTCGTGAGTAGTAAAAAATATTTTACACAGCGTTTCAAAATTGATAATATTCTGATCAAAATGAATCTGAATTATCTCAGCATGTCCAGTCATGCCTGTACAAATTTCATTATAAGTTGGATTGTCAACGTGTCCACCCATGTATCCAGAAACAACTTTTTCAACGCCTTTAAGGTTTTGAAAAACAGCTTCTACGCACCAAAAGCACCCCGCACCAAAGGTAGCGACTGCTTTATTTTCTTTATTTATCATTGTTTTTTATTCTTTTAAATCAGCATCTTTCAACACTTTAATGGCCGCTTCTGCTTTTTCATTCGGTGTATATAATTCTGCTAAGCCAATTGATGGAATTACGGAATCAGGCTTGTTCAAGATATGACTTTCGATGCCATTTTGTTTTAAAATATCTTCTGCGATTTTTACTTGATAAACTTCTTTAGCCGAGAATACGACCGTCCAATTTTCTTTCATTTTTATTGTTTTTTAAAGTGGTTAGAAAAAGTGGTTTAGTAACGGTAAAAGAACAAGTCCGATATCTGGCAACATTTATTTTGGACTTTTTCTCCACTTCGGTCGAAATGACAAAAGATGTTTACTTTTGAAATAGGAGCTATCTCTACATAATGACTGTTTCAAAAGTGGAAAATAAAGGAAAAAGAAATACTTGATAGATGGCGGAGTTATTTTTTTGCCGTTACTTTAGGTATGTAATTTATAAACGTTTAAATAAGAAAGTTGTTGAAATAAGTTGGAATTTCCAAAATGTTAAATTACAAATGAGCCGTATTTTTAGAAATTTCAAAGGGTAAAAATGACAGTTCGGCTGAAAAACATTGGTCTAAACTCAAAGTCCTCATAATTTTGTTCTAACAAACGATGCTTCGGTATCGGTTTCAAATCAATAACAATTTAGACTTTATAAACAACTTAAATTATGAAAATATCAATCCTTATAGCGATGACTTTCGCCTTCCTCAATTTTAGTCAGGCACAAACTATCGCCAACCAATCGTCTATTACTTTGGAAAATCTGACGGCTTCTATTGTTGAACATCAAGTTAAAAAGACAGTCAAAATTATTCCTGAACTGGTTAATTTATCTACTGTAAAACAGCTAACCAATCACCTATCTGAGACCGTCGAATACCCAGAGATTATGTTGGAAAATCAAATCGAAGGAACGGTTTGGTTGAAATTAACGATTTCGAATAAAGGAGCAATTGTACAATCTAAAATTATCAAAAGTCCATCGATAGCTTTTGATAAGCAGGTAATGAAAGCGGTGGATTCTTTTGTTTCAAACGAGGTACAATCATCTGATTATAAGAGTTTTAGAAATGTGAACGTGCCTATTTATTTTTATTTGAGGTAGTTTTTTGCTGATGATTATTAGGATTTTTAAAATTTTTTCTGCTGATGATAATTAAGGTTTTTAGGATTAGTTAGGATTTTATCATATAAAAAATTTCAATCTTTATATAGGAAAACAATCTTAACTATCTTAATAATCATATAAATCATCAGCAAAAAGAAAAGCCTAAAAACCTTAATTATCATCAGCAAAAAATCAATCCCCCAACCGCCGACTCAAAATTTCAGTGAGGTTCGGTTTACGCTCATTCGTTAACACTTTCCTTTTAGTTTCGACACCTTTTGGACTGAAATTAATCAGTAAACCAACTTCAACTTCCGTGCTACGAAGATAATTATTGAGTTGCGCATAAAACTTCGCATGTACGGTTTCCACAGCTTTTAATTCCACAATAATCAACTCATTGACCAAAATATCCGCGCGAAAATCTCCCATCAATCTGAAAACTCAACAGATTTTTCAGATTGATGGTGACTAAAGGTAGTTTGAGGGATAAAAGTGGTTTGCAAAACCGCTTTTATCCCTCAAAATCCCACTCGCGCTGCCGCAGGCAGCGCATTGTATTTTTTGAAGCGAGAAAATCTTGCGATTTTCTCGCTGCTTAGTTCTTTAGCAACCTCTTGTTACCATTTACTACTTCATGCTGAGTTAAACTTGGTCATTTTCATGAAAAATCGACCATTTTTAAAATCTGTTGAGTTTTCAGCATCAATTCATTTTCAAATCAGATATCAATTGGATGTTGGCGTTCGGCAGTAAAACCGATGTCTCGCAGTCGTTTGGTGAGTGCTTTTTCGTAGATAATTTCGGCATACCCCCAGCCAAGGTTATTGTAAATATGATAAGCTTAACCGATTATCTTTTGTGTCAAATCGGTTTGTTTGAAGTTACTCATAGTAAAGGTTTTGTGTTTAGAATAAAATCAAATTTAAACATTATTTGACATAAAAAAAGGGTGAACAGAACTTGCGTCCCATTCACCCTTAGAGATTATTTTGTTTCAAAATAATCTCTACCACTTACTTTAATTTAGTTTTTTCTTTAATCTACATCCGGGCGATAGCCATTCAATTTATCCACCACCAACTTTTCAACAATCGTATGTTGACCGTCAATCATTAGGTGCAAATAATAGCTACCATCCACTAAGTTATCCAAAGCAATTCGAATATCACCATTTGGCAATTCATCAAATTTCATCTGTTTCATCGATTGATCATAAACATTGTACAATCGAAGCGTGGCTGCTTTTTCAGTTGCATCCTCGATGTGTACCATCACATATTCATCCGCTGGATTTGGATAAATCGTAATCCGCTGTTTTTGCTTATTGAACTGTAAGTTCACCACATTGGCGTAGAATACGAACTGAAATTGATTCTTTGCTTCAAATCGTAGCGCAAGCGAAACGAGATACCAATGAAGCCAAAATTTTGTACACATTAGCTCATCGACTAAGTCAAAAAGACTTTGCAGGCGCGAAAGATTTTGCCAATCAAGCCATCGAATTATCTGACTCTTTGAATTGGTTAAAAGGTATTGCATTCGGGTATAAAAATCTGGGTTTTGTTTTTAAACATAATACTAAATTAGATGAGTCGATGCTCCATTTTGAAAAAAGCAAGGCGACGTTTGAAAAAATGAATGACCAAAAAGGCATTGCTTCTCTATTGAATGAGATAGGTGTTGTTTACTTTTATAAAAATGATTACGACCAAGCCCTTGAATATTTTAACCAATCAGCTGATTTAGAATTTGTGATAGGCAACCTGCGTAGGAGTTCTGGTTTGTTGATGAACGTTGCGAATATCCGCAAAGCACAAAACAACTTGCCGACGGCTTTAGAGTTTTTTGAAAGAGCATTGGATATCCAAACTTCGATAGGTGATTCCAAGATGGTTGTAAGTACGCTAATAAATATTGGCACCTTATATACTGACTTAAACGATACTCAAAAATGCATTCAGACGCTTGAAAAAGCACTAAAAATTTGTGCCCCCTTAGACCGTTCAGAATTATTAGGAACCGTGCATGCCAATTTAGCAGGTGCATATTCAACTAAAGGAAATCATGTTAAAGCATTGCTCTATGCGAATAAAGCATTAGAATTATACAAAGAAACCAATTATCAGAAGGGTATCCCAGTCGTTCTTCATATAATTGGTGCTATCCATTATAACAGGAAAGAATATCCGCAAGCATTAATACGATACGAAGAAGCTTATATCATTACAAAAGAACAAAAAGATAAAAATATGCTTTCCCAGAAGGACGGTCTGGTGAAATTACCATTCAAATGAAAAAGAGTGCCGACGAAAAAGCAGAGCTATTTATCGCTGATAATGGCATTGGTATGACGAATACGAAAAGTGGAACGGCATTCGGAAATAAATTATTATATTTATTGACGGCTCAATTGAATGGTTCTATCAAGTCTGGGAGCGAGAATGGGTATTGGACGCGGTTTAGCATGTAAAATAAAAGGGATTTTGAAGCGTAAAAAACAACTATTTCAAATATTTTTCTAACAACTCCATCGCTTTTTTATTCCCAAGCATCGTAGCAATGCTCATGGCAGTCGTTGTCCCTCCATGTTCTTTGGCAGAAGCATCTGCACCGTTTTCTAATAAAAACTCCGCAATATCTAAATGTTCGTAACGAATGCACTCCATCAACGGCGCAGTCATGTATTCTGGATGCTGATAACTTGGGTCAATACCCATTCTGATGTAATACTTGACCAATTCAATATCATTTAATTGTATTGCTCGGAAAAATGCTTTCCAGTCGCCTCCCATAATTTTTCGATTTTGATTGTTTTTTTATAAATTCGTAGCTACTCCGGTAGCGGACACGTTGATTACTTTAGTACGATTAGATAAAGATCACCTCGAAAATTAACCAAGAGTCCTGTCTGCTACCTATTCCTCCTGTTAGGTAACAGACACGGTTCTTGGTTAATTTTGTGGGTATTTGAAAGATTCATTCGCTTGTAAACTAACGTGTCCGCTACCTGAGTAAGTACCTGGACATAAAATCATGGTCGTGTAACAAATGTGCACCACCATTTATTGAAAAAGTGATTTATTACCGTGTAAACGAAGGTTCTTTTAAGTTTGAGCAGCGAGAAAATCGTAAGATTTTCGAACTTCAAAAAACACAG
>JBLHWU010000143.1:0-17424 GCA_047629355.1 Saprospiraceae bacterium
ACCACCATTTATTGAAAAAGTGATTTATTACCGTGTAAACGAAGGTTCTTTTAAGTTTGAGCAGCGAGAAAATCGTAAGATTATCGAGCTTCCAAAAACACAGTGCGCGTTGCCTGCGGCAACGCGGGAGGGGTATTAAGGGATAAAAACCCCTTTGATAAACAAAAGCACCTAAACTGTAAAAGTGCACATTTGTGGCACTACCAAAAATTAAAATATCGATACCTCCATAACACATATCAGACCGCGTTTCAGAATCGAAGTTTCACATCTTCCGAAGGAGATAATCGACAGATTAAATCTTTTGCTTAAAAAAAATCCACCTGGTCTAAAAGGGAAAATAGTAACGCACCGTATTATCTTGGATATTGTGGATGAGGAAGTTCATTATTGGTCTCCCCTGGTGAGTTATGGCATAGGAAAATATGGAGAACAGTTGGCGAAAGACCAAACGGAAACATTAAAGCATTTTCTAAAAGAAGTAATATTTTTTTGAAGAGAAAATCATGAAAAAATTACTTATTTACAATGGTACAATTCTTTTGTTTTTACTCCTACTCTTGGAAGGTGGACTAAAACTATTTAATACGGATTACCAATATTACGAACGAACTTATGCCGCAAAATTCCCAGAAAAAGCAGCTTACCAAATAGACAGCAATTGGGTGAAGTCAGAACCTGATTTAGGTTGGGTTTGTCAGCAAAAAACACATTTAAAGTTTTATCGACAAGATTTTTTTGACGTTAAATACCAAATTAATCAAGAAGGATTTAGAATGCAGAGAGATTTGGATGACTTACAAAAAACAGCACGCAAGCGTATTTTATTGTTAGGAGATTCTTTCTTATTTGGCATCTTTTTAGAGAATCAGCAAACGATTTCCGCAAAATTACAGCAACAACTGGGTGAAGATTATGAAGTTTTCAATTTGGCAATTCCAGGTTGGGGTATTGACCAAATGTATCAGGCATACGAAAAATATGTGGCACAAATTCAGCCAGACCAAGTCATCTTATTATTTATTGATGATGATTTACAACGAACGGTAGAAGCCTTTTTTTGGGGTGCGACGACCAAACGTGCTTATCATTTGGTCAACGGACAACTGGCATTTCGAACACCTACAGACGGTAGTTTGAACGCTATAGAAAGTTCCTTTGTTTTTAACTTTCAGATTGTTAATCGACTGTATCATTATTGGCACCAGCAACAGGGAATTCATTTGAGTAAAGCAATTTTCAATCAATTAGGCTCTCGTGAAAAAGGAAGAGGAAAACCATTGACCATCCTTAGAATACCTCGGAAAGAACAAGTGCTTCAGAATGATTGCTTCCAAACTAATTTAACTCATTTTTTAAAAAATCAGGACATCAAATTTGATGATTTAATTGAACCGTTTAAAGGACAAACACATCCAATAGACTATTTATACCTTCCCAATGACGACCATTTGTCTGAAAAAGGAACAGCGTTGGTTGCTAAGTGTCTATTTGATTCCGTATGGTAAATCCCCCCGTGATGATACGAGACCAACGCTCCAAACTAAAAAATCACCTTGTTCGTGTACGCTCTACTCTTTTTTAAAACCCCAATATCGTTACCTCCATCCGCTGATTCTCCAAATGCTCCGGCATCGAACAGTCAACATCATCTTTACAATGGTTCAAAAGCTGCATTTCTCCATAGGCTTTTGTAACCAATTGCTGATTAGAAATACCTTGTGAGTACAAATAAATAGCCACATTTACCGCTCGGTTTCGAGACAACGTCATGTTAGCAGCGGCTGTTCCGTAGCTATCAGTATGCGCACTCAACTCTATTTTTAAATTTGGATTTTCTTTTAGAAGGTTAGCAACGTCCCTTAAAGTAGCGACAATTTTAGGCGTGATTTGATAAACTTGAAAATCATAAACTGCATTTTCTAGACGAAAAATCTGACCAATAGATAACGCATTCGTTTCCAATAAATTAGTTAAGTCTTTTAGTGCTAAAGCGTCCGATTTCAACGTTTTTTTCAAGTCAATGCTTTCTGTTGTTTCAATAGTATTTCCAATATTTGTTCGGCTATTTTGATTTGAAAAATCTGGCGTGTTTTCTTCCTTTTTCGGTGCTTCTTTTTCTTTTGTTTTGCCTTTTTTCGAGCTTTTCCCCACGGCTTTTATCTTAACCTTCTCCACCTGTGCTTCAGCAGGAATCGCTTCTATCACCTCTGGCAATTCTGATAAAACAGACGGTCGCTCATTGGTGAAAAATCCAGCTTTTTCTCTGCTATCTACTGCTTCAAAAAGAAAAATATCATCATCTCCACCAATCCGATTAGAGGAAAATAAGCCACGGCGTTTTTCGCCATCCAAAGCAATCGAAATATCATCGCTTGCGCTATTAATTGGTCGACCTAAATTAATTGGTTTCTGCCAAGTTCCATCCTCATTTCTTCGCGTCACAAACACATCAAATCCACCATAGCCAACATGCCCTTTCGAACAAAAAAACAACTTCCCTTCTTCATCAATAAATGGAAATCCCTCGTGCGACACCGTATTAATCAACTCACTCAAAAGCGCTGGTCTCCCCCACTCTTCCCCCTTCTTTTTCACCATCCAAAGGTCAGTTCCACCAACCCCTTTTTTATCTGAAACAAAAACCATCCAAGTTCCGTCAGGCGAAACCGCAGGGTGCATATAATTGTATTCCGACGAGCAGAATTTAAGTTTCTTAGAGGTTTTCCAACGATTTTCACCTGCGGACTCTGCGGTAAAAAGCTGCATGTTATATGTTCCATTCTTACTGGTTTCAGAATCATTTCTGGTGAAAAATATCGTTGAACCATCTCTCACAAAGGTTGGATTTCCAGTATTCTTATTTAATTCATTTAACTTAATTGAAAACAATTTTGGAGAATTAAATGAACTATTATCTTCATTATCAGATAAATATAAATTTAAATAATCACGTCCGGTCCAGCCTGATTTTTCTTTCATCAACTTCAAGCCCATTTTTCTATCCGAAGAAAAAACAATGCCCTCTTTCCAAAAAACAGGCGTCGAATCATCCGCATCAGAGTTGTGCTCAAATTCTGTCACTCGCAAATAAGGAAAAAATGGCTTAATCGTTTTCACTTCGTCACAGGCCTTTGCCATCAATAGTCCACGCGCATCGTCTGGCTCTAAACGATTAAATTTCAAGAACCATTCTTTGGCTTCATCGTACTTTTCATTCCCCATCAATACTTCTCCATAATAAAAATAGGTGTCAGATTTCGCTTTGTCTTCCACCACAATTTTAGCGTACAATTCCTCTGCTTTATCGAGCCGATTGTTCATTCGATAGCAGTTCGCCAACTTCGTTTTTGTTGACAAATTATCTTTAGTTTGCAAGAACACTTCATACAATTCAGCCGCCTCTGTAAAGTGACTCGCCTTGTACAATTCATTGGCTTTTTGCAGTGCTTTATTTTGCCCAAAAAGTGAAATATTTAGGAATAAAAATAGCCCCCCGAAGATGAGTTTCTGTAGATTCATTAACGCTTTTTTTTATGCGAAAATCTAATTCGCTGTTACGATTGTGAGTGGGAGGTAGCTTTACAAAAAATAGGGTGTACTGGGTGAGAACTTTGACTAAGGGAAAAGGGGAATCAAAACCTACATATTTGACAGGACTATTTTCCGTTTAAGAAATATCCCCGGTAAAGTTGCGTGGTTTTTTAATTCCGCGTTCCTTTTCTGAAAGTAAAATTAAGATTTTTATATGAAAAACACAAATTATCTATATAATATATAATATTTTTTATAATGTGTTTCCAAGAGGAGTTTGAGGACGCAAATAAATTGCAAAAACCATTTGCATCCTCAAGAACCTAACCTGAGCTGTCGCGGGCAGCAGGCACTGTATTTTTTTAAGGCTCAAAAACCTTGCGATTTTCTAACTTTTCAAATTTAAGTAATGATGAAATAATAGGTCCGACAAGTTAGACAGTGGATAATTTTTCTCAGTTTTTACTTGAAAGAAGGATAATTGTTGATACTTTGACTAATTTCAAGCAAAAAATGAGGGAAATTTACCCTGTCTAAATGGCGGAGTTATTTTTTATCGTTACTAAGTAGTTATTCAAGTTAATACTGTCGGATGATTTGGCGATTTTAAATTTGTACTTCGTTAAAAATACTTTTTTTGTTATTAATAAAAGCTAGCGCAGATAGCAAAGGCTATGTCTGCGTTTTTTGCCTTGTACAAATTCAAAACTCATCCAAATGCTATCCGACACTATTAACTTGAATAGCTACTAAGGGACAAGAAATAATATTTTAGCTTTTCTCTATACCAACCTTAGCATTATCTGCTTCCACAGAAAAAATAGCTTCGGTCATTTCTTTGGAAATCGCACTTCGCGTTATCCGAATGTAATTTTTCGAGCCAACTTCTAGAGTAATGATATTCTCTTCTACCTTGTTTACTTTCCCTAAAATACCGCTTGCCGTCACTACATCGTCTCCTTTTTTAATGTCATCGGAGAAAGCAGTTTGTTGCTTCTGCTTTTTATTTTGAGGGCGGATAAAAAATACCCAAAATACCACGATAATCAAGACAAAGGGAATCATGGACATAATTGGATTCGGTGATGCTTGTAAAAAGATGGTCGTCATCTGCATAGTTTTAAATTGTATAAATACTTGTTATTCAATTATTTGAGGAAATAAATTCTCAAATTTCTTAATTCGTTTTGTGATAATTATCTATTCATTTCAGAAGGCTTTGCTTCTGTTGATTTCGCTTTTACTGGCGCATTCGGATCTGGATTTACCATTCCTTTTATAAATACTTTAGTCTGATTCGGATAAGTATTCGCGATTATCGTCACGGGCTTACTCTGTTGATTTTTCTTTCCTTTGGTGTTGAATTTCACCGAAACTTCTCCTTGTTCACCGGGTGCTACCGGGTCTTTTGGCCAGTCTGGCACCGTACAACCACAAGTCGAACGTGCATTGCTAATCACCAATGGCACTTTCCCCGTATTCGTAAATTTAAAAACGTGTTCCACTACTCCACCTTCATCAATTTCACCGAAGTTATACTCCAATTCCTCAAAATCCATTTTCGCAACATTCACAGAATCAACTGTACCGTTAGCCGTTGTCGGATTTCGGATAATGGAACTAATTTTACCTTCCGATTGAATTTCCTCAATGGATTTTTCACTATTTCCATTTTGACAAGCCAGAATAGTGCAACCAAGCACTACGCCTAATAGTAACTTTTTCATAGTCTTACTTTTTTAATTTTAAGTTTTCATACCTTTTCATAAACAAGCGGCAAAGGTAATAGATTTGTGGAAATTCTTTTGTGAATGATTTGTGAAAGGAAAAAAATGTCGGAAAAATAGATTTAAACCAGATTATTCAATACTTTTCCCAAAATTTTCAATAAAAAAAATGACAAAAATATTCCTCCTCGGCTTCATGGGCTGCGGCAAATCCTACATCGGCAAGCGTTTAGCAAAAAACATCAACGCTGATTTTTTAGATTTAGACGACTTGATTGTTGAAACGAACGGGCAGTCTATTTCCGATATTTTCAAAGAAAAAGGAGAAATGTGTTTTAGACAATCAGAATCAGACTGTTTAAAATCTTTAAAAAATGTTTCCAATCAAATTATCGCACTCGGTGGTGGTACGCCTTGCTTTTTTGAAAATATGGAGTGGATTAATGAAAATGGAGTCAGTATTTATTTTAAAACCAATCCAGAAGTTTTAGCCAAAAGGTTGAAAAATGAAACTTCTAAGCGCCCGTTAATCCAACAATTATCCGAATCTGAACTATTGCCTTTTATTAAAAACAAAGTTGCCGAACGCAGCGCATTTTATGAAAAAGCCCATTTGGAATATGCTATTGAAACGGGTAACGAATCCATAGTAGAAGATTTGACGAAATTCCTTATCCGCATGACTAATCTTTGAGCACCATTCCTAATTGCTCATTGTTCACTGCTAATTGCTCATTCTCTCAAATATCCTTCATCGACAACTGCACCCGATTCCGCTGCAAATCAACCCCTGTCACCCTCACCTGCACCTCTTGCGAAACACTCACCACATCCGCCGGATTCTTCACAAATTTATTTGCCAATTGAGAAATATGCACCAGCCCATCCTGCTTCACACCAATATCCACAAATGCCCCAAAATTAGTCACATTCGTCACAATACCTGGCACAACCATGCCTTCATGTAAATCTTCCATAGACTTAATTCCTGCCGCAAATTCAAACGATTTAGCTTCGCCACGCGGGTCTAATCCAGGCTTATCCAATTCTTTTAAGATATCATTCAAGGTCGGCAAACCAATCGTTTCCGTCACATATTTTTGCAAATCTAATTGCTTACGTACGTCAGAATTTTGAATCAAATCACTGACCGAAACGCCTAAATCCTTCGCCATTTGTTCAACGATATGGTAACTTTCAGGGTGAACTGCCGTATTGTCCAATGAATTCTTTCCTTCTCGAATCCGCAAAAAACCAGCACATTGTTCAAAGGCTTTTTCGCCCATTCGTGGCACTTTTTTCAATTGCTTTCGCGAAATAAACGTCCCATTTTCTGCTCTGAATTCAACAATATTTTTAGCTAAAGTCGGGCCCAAACCGGACACATAAGTCAACAAATGCTTACTCGCCGTATTCAAATTAATGCCCACTGAATTCACACAACTTTCCACCACACGTCCCAAACTTTCCTTCAATTTCGCCTGATTCACATCGTGCTGATATTGCCCAACGCCAATAGATTTTGCATCAATTTTCACCAACTCCGCCAAAGGGTCCATCAATCGCCGCGCAATCGACACCGACCCACGTACAGTTATATCTTCTTTTGGAAACTCCTCTCTCGCAATCGCAGATGCCGAATAAATCGACGCCCCACTTTCATTGACCATAAAGACCTCAACCGAATGCGAAAATTTAATTTTTTGACACAAAGCCATCGTCTCCCGCCCTGCTGTTCCATTTCCAATCGCAATCGCTTCTACTTTATACTTTTCCACCAAGTCTTTCAACTTTTGAATCGCTCCATATTCGTCCGATTGTGGCGGGTGCGGATAGATTGCGGTATTGTATTTCAAATCACCACTTTCATCCAAAACCACTAATTTACAACCTGACCGAAAACCAGGATCAAGCCCTAAAACCCGTTTTTGACCAACCGGTGCAGCCAATAATAACTGCCGTAAGTTTTTCACAAACACCTCAATCGCTTCATCATCCGCAGCAGCTTTCGCCAAATTTCTAAATTCCGTCTCAATTGACGGTGCAATCAAGCGTTTATAGCCATCTTCTAAGGCAAGCTTCACTTGTCCTGCTGTTTCGTTTCTTTCTTTTAAAATATCCCGTTCCAACCGGTACATCACTTCTTCCACATCTGGTTCGATAGAAACCCGTAGAAAATTCTCCGTTTCTCCTCGCAACATCGCCAAAAGTCGATGCGACGGACACTTATTTAATCTTTCAGAATAAGCGAAATAATCTCGATACTTCGCTCCTTCTTCCTCCTTATTTCTTGCGACTTTACAATTGATAAATGCACTTTTTTCAAAGGCAAATCGGACCATATTCCGCACATTTTCACCAACCGCCAACCACTCCGCAATAATGTCTCGCGCGCCCTGCAAAGCATCCTCCTTCGTCGCCACATCCCCTTTCACAAATTGGTCAGCCAAGCGGTTAACATCACCACTTTTTTGCATAAAAAGGACCTGCGCCAAAGGTTCAAGACCCAATTCAATGGCCTTCACACCACGCGTTTTGCGCTTCTGCTTGTAGGGCAAATAAATATCCTCCATTTCTGTCGGATTCCAGCAATTTTCGATACGTTTTTTAAGTTCTGGCGTGAGTTTGCCTTGCTCTCCAATAGCATTTAGAATAGTCTCTCGGCGTTTGTCCAAGTCTTCTAACTTCTTCAGTTCTGTCTGAATGTCAGCGACTTGTACCTCGTCCAATGAACCTGTAACTTCTTTTCGATACCGCGAAATAAATGGAATAGATGCTCCTTCATTGAGCAGATTGACGGTGGCAATAACTTGGCGAACACCAATATTTAGTTTGCCCGAAATAAGATTTGTGTAAGTTGTCATAGTAAGTTTACTAACGATGAGCTAGTAAACGATGAATGATGAATTCGTCGCCAAATTCATCATTCATTATTTATAACTCATCATTCAAAAAAGTTATTTCTTCTTCGCAGCAGGCTTCTTCTTCACTGCTGCTTTCTTCTTCTTAGCAGGCTTTTTCTTTTCATCAAATGCACCTTTGTACTCCGCTTCTACCAATTTCTTGACGTCTTCCAACGTCAATTCTTTAGCTTGTTCTGGAGTCACTCGTTCGTCATCTCGCTTTGGCAATTTGACGTTCAATTTTTTCCATTTAATGAATGGTCCCCAACGTCCGTTTTGTACCGATAAATCCAAATCTTCCCATTGGTGGATGTAACGATTCGCTTCTTTTTCAATTTTATTACCAATCAATTCATGAGAATCTTCCACTGATAAATTTTCGAAATCATACCGCTTGGGTACGTTGACGAAATATTTATCGTATTTCAAAAATGGTCCAAAACGCCCTTTTCCTTTGGTGTAAGGAATACCTTTATAAGTACCAACGGGCTTATCTGCTTCTTGCTTTTCCAGAATCAATTCCTGTGCGCGCTCCATTGTGATATTGAATGGGTCTTCGCCACGCGGAATCGACACGTATTTTTCATCATGCTTCACATACGGGCCAAATCGACCAACCGCAATCACGACTTCTGTTTCTTGAAAATCACCTAAAGTTTTCGGCAAATCGAAGCATTTCATCGCTTCTGCAAAAGTGATGGTTTCCAAAGTTTGACCAAATCCGAAATTACCATATTTAGGCTTTTCATCTTCACCCAACTCATCTTTTACTCCAATTTGAACCATTGGACGTCCGAATTTATTCATCCGAACCAATACCGTATTGCCAGATTCAGGGTCAGTTCCAAGAATTCTTTCCCCAGATTCTCGACCTGCTTTTTCCAAAGTTTCTACAACATCTTCATGGAATGGCTTATAAAATTCTGCCATCATCGTCTGCCATTTCACGTCTCCGTTTGCAATTTCATCAAACTGTTTTTCAACCGCAGCTGTAAAGCCATAATCCATGACGTCGTCAAAGTTTTTCGCTAAGAAATCCGTCACAACTTTACCCATATCTGTGGAAATTAGGCGGTTTTTAATCGCACCTGTCATCTCCGTTTTAGTCTCTTTTTTGACCTGATTCTTTGCCAAAGTCATCAAGCTATATTCCCGTTCTACACCATCCCGAGAATCCTTGATTACATAGCCTCTTTTAGGTTCCATAATCCGGCTAATCGTCGGTGCATAAGTTGACGGACGACCAATGCCCAACTCCTCTAATTTCTTAACCAAGCCCGCTTCTGTATACCGTGCTGGAGGGCGTGTAAATCGCTCAATAGCAGTCATTTGTGCTAAGTCTAATCCTTGTCCAACTTTCAATGGAGGCAAGATTCCTTTTGCATCATCATCTTCGTCATCATCATCTTTTGACTCAATATATACCTTTAGGAAACCGTCAAATTTCAAGACCTCCCCAGTTGCATTTAAATTTTCACCTGGCATAGAAGAAACACCAATTTTTACCGTCGTTTTTTCCAATTGAGCTTCTGCCATTTGCGAAGCAATCGTTCGCTTCCAAATCAATTCATACAGTCGCTGCTCATCCCGTGTCATTGCAACCGTATTCTTAGTAATATCTGTTGGTCGAATGGCTTCGTGAGCCTCCTGAGCATTGTCTTTTTTAGTTTTAAAACGACGAGTAAATAAGTACTTTTGACCAAAACTCTTCACAATTTCATCCGCAATATTTTGCAAAGCAGTTTCACTCAAATTAACCGAATCGGTACGCATATAAGTAATGTGTCCCGCTTCATATAACTTCTGTGCCACGCCCATCGTTCGACGAACGGCAAAGCCCAATTTCCGACTTGCTTCTTGTTGTAAAGTTGAGGTAGTAAACGGTGCAGTTGGCTTCCGTTTCAAGGGTTTGATTAAAATATCGTCAATTTTAAAAGAAGCATTGACACATTTATTTAAAAAGGTTTCAGCATCACCTTTTTCATCATAACGCGCTGGCAATTCTGCTGCTAATTCAACATGTTTGCCATCTTTTAAAACATTAAAAATTGCGTTGATTCGATAAAAAGGTGATGATTTAAAATCTTGAATCTCCCGCTCTCGTTCTACAACCAAACGCACGGTCACCGATTGTACCCGACCTGCTGATAAACCTGTTTTAACCTTTCTCCACAACAATCCTGACAGTTCAAATCCTACCAATCTATCTAAAATCCGACGGGCCTGCTGCGCATCCACCAAATTCAAATCAACCGTCCGTGGCTGCTTTACGGCATTCTCAATCGCCGACTTCGTAATTTCTCGGAATACAATTCGCTTTGTTGTTTTTGGGTCTAATCCTAACAATTCACACAAGTGCCATGAAATTGCCTCTCCCTCGCGGTCTTCATCCGTCGCGAGCCAAACGTGGTCCACTTTCGCGACCCATTCTTTCAATTCTTTAACCACTTTCGTTTTATCAGGTGACACTACATACTTTGGCTTAAAACCATTTTCAATATCAACGGCATTTTCCTTTTTCGGCAAATCACGGACGTGACCGTAACTTGATTTGACCTTAAAGTCTTTACCAAGATATTTTTCAATCGTTTTCGCTTTTGCAGGTGACTCCACTATGAGCAGGTTCGATGGCATGTGTATCTTTTTGGGTCTTTGGCTTTTGACTTTTGTGCTTTGACAGGTTTGCAATCAAAGACAAAAGGCTAAAAATTCTAAAGACTATTATATATATATGTCAGACATTTTTTTTAGTAAAAAGTCACATTTGGAACTTCCAATAGAGGACTGATAAAAAAAAATGCACTGCAAAAGTATAAATTTAAACAAAGGTAAAGCCACTTTTTTTTTTAGGTAACGAAAAATAGATAGGATCTTGTGCGTTTGATAAAAAAAAGGTAGTCAATTATTTACTTTAATTTACATTATTTAAAGCGTTGATATTCAATTATTTATTTCATTAATTTCAAATTCGCAGGACAGCGTTTGCAACGTTTTCCTTTTTTAAATTTTTTACAGCACTTTTTTTTCAATTTCTTTCCCTGAACAATGGGTAAGGCAAATGGTAAGCGCACATTTGCGAAAATATCAGTAACCTCGGAATGGTTATTTTTCTGTAAACTCATGGACATTTATATTTATGCCGCAAAAGTAATACTTATTTAGATTAAATAAAAATAACCTTTTGTTATTTTTATTTTTTCCTTCCGAACAGCGGTTTGTCATTCCTCTACTACGGTCGGAATGACAAACTACTGTTTGGAATGAAAAAAATCATCCTCCGCCCTCACGTGTTCGCGTCTGTTGATGCAAAATCTCGCCGCTATTTATCAATTCTTCTTTTTCTTTATTCTGCTTTTCATGAAATATATTCATCAATTCCTTGATGTCCAAAAACTTCATATTCAAATTTCGATGATAAGCAATAATGATGAAGCGCGCCATATCTTCAGGATGATAAATCCCCAAGTCCTTAATATAAGCAGAGAGGCGCGAACCTGCATAAAAGCCCCAATTGTGAATCATCCAGCGTCCAAAACTATAGAATAATTGGTCAGCGACTTGATCTTCAGGGTAAGCTTTAAAACCAATTTTAGACTCCGCATCAATCTTCCGGTTGAGTTCAATGAAAGCATCTGTTAAGTCCTTTGGAATGTATACCCCGTGTAAGACATCCTTGCGAATTCGACGCTCGTAGGCTTTTTCAAATTCGGCTTGATTCCCCGCTGGTTTTTGAGCAAAACCAGTCATTGAGAAAATCGCTATTAATAAAGAGGTAAAGATTTTTTGCAGCATTTCTTTGTTGATAAAATGATTAAACGGTCGGCAAATTTAGGGATTTATTAAAACAGCAGCGACTATATTTATAGCAATACCATTTTATTAACGCAATTAACAAAACAAGTTACATTTATAATTAGAAAGAAGCTTGATTTTTTAAAATGTGCGCCTCAACAATGAATGCGCCCTCTTAAAATTAAAGTAGTTCAAATAACGTATACTTGAAATGGGTTATTTTCTTTACTTTCGCCGATATTATTTAATCAAATACTTGATAATTCCTTGATTTTTAAAGTATTTATACATTTTTAATAATGAAAAGTATCTATTTCAAAATTACAATCCTTTGCGCATTTACAGGTTTTTTTCTTTTTTCTATTGGCTGTGGTCAAGAAGAAAAAACAACCGAAGCTATTGTTGAAAAACAACCTGAAAAAGTGGTAGAAATTCCAGAAAATGCCCTTTTTGAATTAATTGCACCCGAGGATTCAGGCGTCAATTTTACCAATAACATTACGGAGAATCATCAGATAAATATCATCACCAACTCCTATATTTATAATGGCGGAGGCGTGGCAATTCTGGATGTGAACAACGATGGTTTACAGGATATTTATTTTACCAGTTCGCAGAAAAGCAATAAATTATATTTAAATAAAGGCAATTTTAAATTTGAAGATGTTACGGATGCCTATGGGGTTGGTGCAAAAATTGGCTTTAAAACGGGCGTTACTGTCGTCGATATCAATGCAGATGGTTGGCAAGACTTGTATGTTTGTCGGTCAGGAACGGATGTTTCGCAACAAGGATTGGCGATGCGGCAAAATCTTTTATTCGTCAACAATGGTGGTAAAAATTTTACAGAAGAAGCGCAAAAATATGGAATTGCGGACGCTTCGGCTTCCAATCATGGTAACTTTTTCGATTATGATTTAGATGGCGATTTGGATTTATATGTAATGAATCATCCAATTGAATTTTCGACCGTTAATAAAATATCTGCTCAACAGAATACAGACGGGACTTTCACCCGCTTGACGGCTCCTCGCGATGCCTACGAATCTGACAAATTATTTAAAAACAACGGCAATGGAATTTTTACATTGCAAACCAACAGCGGTATTTCTAATCGTGCTTTTGGTTTGAGTTGTACCGTTTCTGATTTTAACGAAGATGGCTATCCTGACCTTTTTATTGGCAACGATTATATTGAACCAGATTTGTTGTATATCAATAATAAAAACGGGACTTTCACGGACAAAGCAGCGAATTATTTTAGACATACGAGCAATCATACGATGGGTGTAGATATTGCAGATTTTAACAATGATGGGCGGGTTGATTTGGCAGCTTTAGATATGATTTCTGAGGATAAATTGCGGCAAAAAAAGTTGATGTCCACCATGATGACTGACCGATATCGAACACTCGTCAAATATCATTATGGTCATCAAATCATGCGTAATACACTACAAATGAACAACGGAAACGGTAGTTTTAGCGAGATTGGAACCTTGGCGGGCATGTCAGATACCGACTGGAGTTGGGCTTGTCTTTTTGCAGATTTTGACAATGATACCTACAAGGATTTATTCATTACAAATGGCTATAGACGAGATGTAACGGACTTGGATTATTTAAGTTACACCGTCGATTCTATCAATCAAAGTGGTGGAATTACTTCGGCGCGTTTTCCTGATTTTAATGATTATCTAAAGCTCATTCCTTCGACCAAATTGCCGAATTATATGTATCAAAATGATGGCGGAATTGGGTTTAATAAGGTGAGCAATGACTGGGGTCTTTCTCAGAAATCTTATTCGAATGGCGCGGCTTATGCTGATTTAGACAATGACGGAGATTTAGATTTGTTGGTCAATAATATTCATAGTCCAGCTTTTGTTTATCGAAATAAAGCAGAAGAAAAAGAAAGTAATAATTATTTGCAAATAAAATTAAAAGGCAGCACTAAAAACCCAAATGGAACAGGTGCTTCTGTCAAAATATCCCAAGGACAATCCATTCAATACCAAGAACTTACACCGACACGTGGGTTCTTTTCTTCCGTCGAATACTTGCTACATTTTGGTTTGGGAAATCAAGCAAAAATTGACAAAATAGAAGTAAACTGGGGAGATGGAAAGATGCAAACTTTAAAAACCATTGAAGGCAATCAACGGTTGGTCATCAATCATAAGGATGCCAAAAAAGGTAATATTTCTAATAAAAAAGTTGCCGCTAAGTATTTTAAAAAATCTGCCCTTTCTGGCGTAGATTTTAACCATCAAGAAAATGCTTTTTCTGATTTTGACCGAGAAGGTTTAATCCCTCATAAATTGTCGAACATTGGGCCATCTTTGGCAATTGGTGATGTAAACAATGATGGCTTAGAAGATTTTTTCATAGGCAATGGCGCAGGATTTAATGCCGCTCTTTTTGTGCAAAAAAAGAATGCCACCTTTCAAAAAAAGTCCGTCGCAACCTGGATTGAAGATGCTCGTTTTGAAGATGTAGCTGCCACGTTTTTTGATGCAGATGGAGATAAAGACCTTGATTTATATGTAGTCAGTGGCGGGAATGCCCAAAATCCGAATGCTGAGAACTATCAAGATAGATTGTATTTCAATGATGGAAACGGTAATTTCTCAAAAAGCGAAAATTCATTACCGCAAATACTATCAAGTGGTGCTTCTGTGGCAGCACATGATTTTGATAAAGATGGCGACCTTGACTTGGTGGTTGGTGGACGGACGTTGCCGGGGCAATATCCGACAAGTCCGCGTAGTTTTTTATTAGCAAACAATGGTGGAAAATTTACGGATGTCACTGCACAAAAGGTACCTGATTTACAAAATATTGGGATGGTTTCAGATATGATTTGGGCGAATGTTGATGGTGACGAAGATGCGGAATTATTAATCGTTGGCGAGTGGATGCCTTTGACCATTTTTAACGTTAAAAACGGGCAGTTTCAGAAAAAAGAAATTCCCAATTCAACGGGCTGGTGGAACTGTTTGGAAGCGGCTGATTTTGATGGAGATGGCGACCTTGATTTGGTGGCTGGAAATGAGGGATTGAATAATCGTTTTCATGCGACAACCACAGAACCACTGCAATTGTACGCCAAAGATTTTGACAACAATGGAGCAGTTGACCCAATTTTGGTGGAGTATTTTAAGGGAAAGCCCTACCCTGTTGCGTCGCGTAATAGTTTGATAAAACAATTGCCGATTTTGAAAAAGAAATTTGTTCGGCATGAAACCTATTCGACGGCTACGATTGACCAAGTTTTCAGTAAAACGGAATTAGAATCTGCAGCATTTTTCAAAGCAGAAACCTTGGCTACTTCTTATTTTGAAAATATAGGGAATGGTAATTTTAAACAAAAATCTTTACCTCTCTTAGCTCAAGTTTCGCCTACCAATTCATGCATTTTAAAAGATGCAAATGGCGATGGTCAAATAGATATTTTATTGGCAGGAAATAGTTACGCACCAAGTGTAGAAACAGGGCGATATGATGCTGGAAATGGCTTGCTGCTATTGGGAACAGGAAAAGGAGATTTTACGGTAGTCGAAGGATTAGAAAGTGGATTTTGGGCATCTAAAGAGACGCGCCATATTGCGGAGATAAAATTAGCGAATGGTGAAAACATGGTCTTGGTGGCTAATAATCAGAATGTTTTGGAAGGATTTATAGCGCAATAAACGCTATTTTTTTTGACAACCTTTCAAGGTTAAATTTCCAAACAACTTCTAAATTTAAAACATGGTAATTTTAAAAATCACCATGTTTTTTTTTACCTTTTTAAAGTTTTGTTAGGAAACTCAACTCCTAAACTATTTCTCCAATTCAGGCGTTACTTCTACCAATTTAAACTTAAATTAACAAATTTCATGTCAAATAAACCCAGTTTCTTTTTCCTAATTTTTATTTCGTTTTTCCTTTCTTGTCAAAGCAATTTGAAGGCACATATCCAGTTTGTCGACGTGAGTTATTTCTCCGAAAACCTATCTGTTACCTATGATTCAGAGTTGTTATTTTCGGCTAAAATCCAGCCAGATGTTTACCTTAGTAGAACAAACCGTAGTCAAGTAGAGGCATTTTATCGAGATTTAAATAGTAAAAACTATCAAGGCTTATTAGAAAATTTGCAAGTTAAAAAAGTACGATTGGAACTCAATGATTGGTTGTATTATGAGTTAATGAAAAAATCGGTAGATGCTATCTTTTACAAATATTCAAAGAATCATCGGACATTGGTTAATTGGTTTTTACTGTCGAAATCAGGCTATGATGCAAGGATTACCTATTTAAAAAACACACTTTTTTTAAATATTTATACGACAGATGAACTCTTTGAAATTCCAATTATTATTGAAAGTGGACGACCACTGGCAAATCTTTCTAGCATTCACAATGAGACCAGAAAGTCAATAGACATGCTTTATGTTTGCAATTATGTGCCGAATAGGCGAGGTAAAAACTTTTCTTTTGATTTAGAAAAATTGCCGATTTTAAAACAAAAAATAACACAAAAGACTATTAAATTTGAAACACGAGAATCAGCGTTTGAAATTGAGGTTGCCTTCGATGAAACAATGGTTGACTTGATGCGCCACTATCCTTTTTTTGCGGAACATAAATATTTGGAAGTTCCGATGTCCACGACGCTTTCCAATTCTTTGATTCCGATTATTAAGCAAATTACAGCCGGAAAACCATGGAAAGAATCCTTGGAAATTATCGCCAGTTTAACGCGAACAGGATTTGCTTATAAAACGGACGAAGAGGTTTATGGGAAGAGCAAACCAATGATTACAGAGGAGATTTTTCATTATAAATGGTCGGATTGTGAAGACCGTTCTGCACTATTTTATTCGATTGTCAAAGAGGTGATTCAGTTCCCAATGATTGCGATTGCCTTTAGTGACCACATCACAATCGCTGTTTCGACGCCCACTCCAATTGGCGATACGAGTATAGAATTTCAAGGAAAAAAGTATTATATCTGCGACCCAACTGGACCGATTGGGTCATTTGAAATTGGAGACATGCCTAGTGAGTATAAGCGAAAAAAGTTTGAAATCATCTGTCATTGGAAATAAACTTGTTTTTTAAAACTATTTCCCCATTCCTTAATTCTTTTTACTAAGTAACGGTAAAAAATAGCAGGGCTATCCTTCTAACGTTGAATATTTTGGCGCTGAAAAACCCCGAAATTTTACGGCATTATCTTGAAAATCAATATATTACATAGTGCCTGACCAAAAATTCATATTCACGTGATTATCAATTGATTGCGATGATAAATTAGTTTCAAAAAAAGTAGTTTTTCTCATACATTCTTATTATCTTGCTTCGTAAAACATTGATAACCAATTGTTTTTGAAAATTAGTACATTTTCAGGAGCTAACATTCGCAAAAAATACGATGAGAAAACACTTTGAAAATCAGACAAAACTTGGTTTAGAATTGATTC